>NZ_JBHGZU010000002.1:0-501303 GCF_042610415.1 Pseudomonas sp. MD330_10 | reverse complement strand
GACTGAGCCCTGTAGAGTACAGAGCCCGTTCCGCTGTAGCCTAGACAATTACTGTCCAACTTTTGGGGCGCACTTCACACTGCTATCGGGGGCAAGCCCCCTCCCACAAACAGTTTTGTATTGCCTGTCAGAGGTGTGTTTCAGGCCACTTCGCCCACGGCTCGGTAAGCCTCGTCGATCGCCGCATGCGCGTACGCACTCCAGGCCGCGTCCGAGTTGGCGATGCTCACATGCCCCAACGGTTTGCGCGCCAGGTTCATCAGCGCTTCACTTTCGTCGGCGTCATCGAACAGGCTGTTGGAAAAATACGCATAGCCATGGGACCAGCGATTCACGGTGATCGCCAGGATATCCGTCTCATGGTTGAACCCGCCCGGGCCTAGCATGCGTTGCAGTTGGTCACGTAATTGCGCTTCCAGTTGCTCGAATGTCTGCCCATACAACCGGCCGCGTCCGGCGCGGGCCTGGTCGCGGGCGTTCATGCCGCTGTTGGGGCTGGTGGGCACGTAGACCATGTGCAAGCCGATGGGCTGCGTCGGGTCGCGCGGGTGGTCGTAGCCGCCCATGCTCACCGGGTAGTCCAGCTTGATGCGGCTGTAAGGCTGGGTAGCTGCGTAGATTTCATGCACGCCCAACTTCTCAAACGCCTGCCAGTTACGAATCACCACCTTGGTGTACACCAAGGGGAATTTCACGTTCTGGCTCAACGCATGGGCCTGGGGCGCGGGCAGGCCCTTGAGCAGGTACGGAATCATCATGTTGTAGCAGGCCAGGATGCAGCGTTTGCCGCGTACTTGTGCGAGTTGGCCGCCTCGGCTGTAGCCGATATGTACGCCGTCGCCGACATTGCGCACACTCACCGCCGTGCTGTTCAAGCGCAGGCGCACCGGCGCCTTGGGTTGGTCGAGCCTGGCATAGTCGAAGGGCGCCAGCACGATATCGTCCATGGTGTGCCCCGGCGCCACCCCCGGAATCAGGCTGCGCACCAAGAGGCGCGCCAGCGACGCGTTGCCGTCCGGGAAGTGGTAGATGTAGGGCTCTTCCATTTCTGCCGCAGCTTCTTCACTGATCGGCGCCAGGTTCATCCCCGCGAAGCCAGGGAAACCGACGTTATAAGCGTCGGACGCAGCCACGGCATCAATGCTCAAGGCCATAAAGTCATTGGTGCGGCTCTGGAAGTATTTCACCGCACCTTCCGACAACCCCACGTTCTTGAGCAGGAAGTCCCGGTAGCTGGTGGCCGCCAGATAATCGGCCTTTTCCTCGGCCGTTTTGCCCGGCAAGTAGTCCTTGGGCGCAGTGTGCAGTTCGATCAACGCCTGGCGGTCCGCAGCCGGCAGTGGGAAGTCATTGATAAAGTCTTTCAGGGCGCGCCCATGCAGCTGTTCCGGGGCGATATCGTCGGCCACCATCGGCGTCGGGTCGCCGGTCACCAGTTTGTCTTCGCCGAAGTTTTCCTTGTCGAAAAATACCCCGCGCGACAGCCCCAGGCTGGGGTAGAACGGGCGGTCGAAGGCGGTTTCGAAGCGCTTGATATTCACCCCGAGCTTTTTCAACAAACCGTTCACTTGCTCGCTGAACAGGTGGGTGGGCGACTGGAAGGCTTCGCTGCCGCCATAGCCGATGATCATGCGGCCGCCGGCCTGGAACTCATTGCGTTTGGCATGGCCGCCGAAATCGTCGTGGTTTTCCAGAATCAGGATTTTCGCCTTGGGGTGCTTCTCACGGTAGAACCACGCCGCCGCCAGACCGCTCAGGCCACCGCCGACCACCACCAGGTCATAGTCCTCGGTGATCGGCAAGGTATCGGTGTCAAAGACCTTCTTTTCCCAGCCCATCTGATGCGCCACTTCGAACGAACCGACATGACTGCCGCGCAGGCCGGTGAGGGCGGGTGGGTAATAGCGACCGTCGGGGGCGGCCTGGAGAATCTGCAGCGGCGTGATGCCGGCAGCAATGGTGATGGCGACGCCGTTGAGGAAGTCGCGGCGGGTGATGTCCATGGGGGATCCTGAAAATTATTGTTATAAGCCCCCCTGCAAGCGCCTGCTTGCAGGGGGGCGGCGAATCAATGCTTGAACATCACATGCCGGACCGTGGTGTAGTCCTCCAGCCCATACATGGACATGTCTTTGCCATACCCCGACAGTTTCTGACCGCCGTGGGGCATTTCGCTGACAAGCATGAAATGGGTGTTCACCCAGGTGCAGCCGTATTGCAAGCGTGCGGCCAGGCGATGGGCGCGTCCTACGTCGGCCGTCCACACGGATGACGCAAGGCCATAGTCCGAATCGTTGGCCCAACCCAGCACCTGGGCTTCATCCGAGAATTTGGTAACCGACACCACCGGCCCGAACACCTCGCGGCGCACGATTTCGTCGTCTTGCTGGGCGTCGGCCAGCACGGTCGGTTCAAAGAAGAACCCGTTGCCTTCTACGGCCTTGCCGCCGGTGATCAGCCGGATATGCGGTTGCGCCACGGCACGTTCGACAAACCCGGCCACGCGGTCGCGATGTTGCGCGGTGATCAATGGCCCCAGCTCGGTGCTCGGGTCATCCTGCAAACCGTACTTGATACTGGCGACCGCCGCGCCGAGTTTCTCGACAAATGCGTCGTAGATGTCCGCCTGGGCATAGATACGGCACGCCGCCGTGCAGTCCTGGCCGGCGTTATAGAAACCGAAGGTGCGGATGCCTTCCACGGCGGCGTCGATGTCCGCGTCGTTGAAGATAATCACCGGTGCCTTGCCGCCCAGCTCCATGTGCATGCGCTTCACGCTGTCGGCGGTGTTGGCAATGATGTTCGCGCCGGTGGCGATCGAACCGGTCAGCGACACCATGCGCACTTTCGGGTGCTGCACCAGCGGGCTACCTACGGTCGGGCCGCGGCCAAATACCAGGTTGAGCACGCCGGCCGGGAAGATTTCCGACGCCAGTTCCACCATGCGCAATGCCGTCAGTGGGGTTTGTTCCGACGGTTTGAGCACCACGGTATTACCGGCGGCCAGGGCCGGGGCGATTTTCCAGGCGACCATCATCAGCGGGTAGTTCCACGGTGCGATGGACGCGATCACGCCCACAGGATCGCGGCGGATCATTGAGGTATGGCCGGGCAAGTACTCGCCGCCGGCCGAACCGCTCATGCAGCGACTGGCACCGGCAAAGAAGCGGAACACGTCGGCAATCGCCGGGATCTCGTCATTCAGCGCGGCGCTGTAGGGTTTGCCGCAGTTGTCCGACTCCAGCTTGGCCAGTTCTTCACCGTGGGCTTCGATGGCGTCCGCCAATTTGAGCAGCAACAGCGAGCGGTCTTTGGGCGCGGTTTGCGACCAGCTTTCGAACGCGGCATCGGCGGCGCGCACGGCGGCGTCGACCTGGGCTTCGCTGGCTTCGTTGATTTCCACCAGCACACGGCCCAGGGCCGGGTTGAACACCGCTTGTGCCGGGCCTTCGCCTTGTACCAGTTGGCCGTTGATCAACAGTTTGGTTTGCATGATTGAGTCCTCCAAAAAACGCGTGTTATTTCCCTGAAGAAACCGGATTTAAATGTGGGAGGGGGCTTGCCCCCGATGCCAGTGGTTCAGTGACAGCTGTGTTGGCTGTCACACCGCTATCGGGGGCAAGCCCCCTCCCACATTTGAACCGCGTTCCTTCAGTGGCAAGTTATTTACCGCCGCTCCCCGCCACGCTTTCACCGCCGCGGGTCAAGTAATAGGCGCCCAGGATCGGGAACATCGTCACCAGCATCACCAGCATCGCCACCACGTTGGTCACCGGCACATCCCGTGGCCGGCTCAACTGGTTGAGCAGCCACAGCGGCAAGGTGCGCTCATGCCCGGCGGTGAAGGTGGTGACGATGATTTCGTCGAACGACAGCGCAAACGCGAGCATGCCGCCGGCCAGCAGCGCCGAGCCCAGGTTGGGCATGATGATGTAGCGGAAGGTCTGCCAGCCGTCGGCGCCTAGGTCCATCGACGCCTCGATCAGGCTGTGGGAGGTGCGGCGCAAGCGGGCGATGACGTTGTTGTAGACGATCACCACACAAAAGGTGGCGTGGCCGACGATGATGGTGAACATCCCCGGCTCGATGCCCAGGGTCTTGAACGTTGCCAGCAACGCGATACCGGTGATGATCCCCGGCAATGCAATCGGCAGGATCAGCATCAGCGACACGCCCTGTTTGCCGAAGAACTCACGCCGGTACAGCGCCGCGGAAGCCAGTGTGCCGAGCACCATAGCGATCAGGGTGGCGATGGCGGCGATCTGCAGCGACAACTTGATCGCTTCCAATACGTCGGGCCGTGCGAACGCCACGCTGAACCACTTCAGGGTGAAGCCCTGGGGTGGGAAGCTGAACGCCGCTTCTTCGGTGTTGAAGGCGTAGAGGAAGATGATCAGGATCGGGAAGTGCAGGAACACCAGGCCGCCCCAGGCGGCTATGCGCAAACCGAGAGATGCTTTTTCAGAGTGCATCGAAGGCCCCCAGGCGTTTGACGATGGACAGGTAAATCGCGATCAGCACGATCGGCACCAGGGTGAACGCCGCCGCCATGGGCATATTGCCGATGGCGCCTTGCTGGGCGTACACCATGCCGCCGACGAAGTAGCCCGGCGGGCCCACCAGTTGCGGCACGATAAAGTCGCCCAGGGTCAGCGAGAACGTAAAGATCGATCCGGCGGCGATCCCTGGCACCGACAGCGGCAAAATCACCTGCATAAAGGTCTGGCGCGGCTTGGCCCCCAGGTCGGCCGAGGCTTGCAGCAGCGACGGCGGCAAACGCTCCAGGGACGCCTGGATCGGCAGGATCATGAACGGCAGCCAGATATAGACGAACACCATGAACCGTCCTAAGTGCGAGGTGCTCAAGGTGCTGCCGCCGACGCCGGGAATGCCCAGCACAAAGTGCAGCAGCGGCTCCAACCCCAGGTGCTGCACAAACCACTGCGCCACGCCGCCCTTGGCCAGCAGCAACGTCCAGGCGTAAGCCTTGACGATGTAACTGGCCCACATCGGCATCATCACGGCGATATAGAAAAACGCCTTGGTTTTGCCAGTGGTGTAGCGCGCCATGTAATAGGCAATCGGGAAGGCGACGATGGCGCTGGCGATCGACACCACGATCGCCATGCTCAGCGTGCGCAGGATGATGTCGAAATTCGACGGCTGGAACAGCGCGGCGAAGTTGGCCAGGGTCAGGTCCGGGGTGACCGCCATGGTGAAGTCGTCGAAGGTGTAGAAGCCTTGCCATAGCAAGGTCAGCAACGAGCCCAGGTAGATAGCGCCGAACCAGATCAGCGGCGGCACCAGCAGCATCGCCAGGTATAGGTTGGGCTTGCGGTACAGCAGGTTGGAAAACCTGCGCATCGGCGGTTGTTGGGAAAGGGCCAGGCTCATGTCACACCTCGCCTGCGTTATCGGTCAACGGCGTCATGGCCTGTCGGGCCCAGCGCGCGGTTAGGGGCTGGCCGACCTGATGGGCGCTGCTGGTGTCCAGCCACTGGTTGTTGGCCTGGCTGATGCTCAGGGTCTGGCCGTTGTCCAGTTTCAGCTCAAAACGGGTGGCGCTGCCCTGGTACTGGATGTCATGCAGCACGCCGCTGATCTCCACATCGCCAGCGCCCAGCGGGCCTTCGGCAAACCGCACATGTTCCGGACGGATCGAAAACGGTTGGGCGCTGCCGCTCAAGCGCTGGGCCAGTTCGCCCCGAATCACGTTGGAGGTGCCGACGAATTCGGCGACGAACGCCGTGGCCGGTTTCATGTAGAGGTTGCGCGGGGTGTCGACCTGTTCGATACGGCCTTTGTTGAACACCGCCACGCGGTCGGACATGGACAGCGCTTCGGTCTGGTCGTGGGTCACGAAGATAAAGGTGATGCCGAGCTGGCGTTGCAGCTTTTTCAGCTCGCTTTGCATCTGCTCGCGCAGCTTGAGGTCGAGGGCGCCCAGGGGCTCGTCAAGCAACAGCACGCGCGGGCGATTGACCAGCGCGCGGGCCAGGGCCACCCGTTGGCGCTGGCCGCCGGAGAGTTGCACCGGTTTGCGTTCGCCGTAACCGCCCAAGGCCACCATGCCCAGGGCTTCTTCGGCGCGGTTGAGCCGTTCGGCCTTGCCCACGCCTTTGACCTTTAGGCCATAGGCCACGTTGTCGCGCACATTCATATGGGGGAACAGCGCGTAATCCTGGAACACGGTGTTCACATCGCGCTGATACGGCGGCAAGCCGGCGGCTTCCTCACCATGAATGCGGATCGAGCCGGCGCTGGGTTGTTCGAAGCCGGCGATCAGCCGCAGGCAGGTGGTCTTGCCCGAGCCGGAAGGGCCGAGCATGGAAAAGAACTCGCCGTCCTCAATATCGATGCAAACCCGGTCAACGGCTTTCACTTCGCCGAACTGACGGGAAACGTGGGTGAATTGGACTGCAAGCGTCATGGTGCGGTGCTCCAAAAAGGCGCGGGTCGTCGCAGCGGCCCGGCCTGGACTTCTGAAAAAACAAAACATCTGTGAGTGCGGTCAATGTGGGAGGGGGCTTGCCCCCGATACCAGTGGTTCAGTGAAAGCTGGGTTGGCTGTCACACCGCTATCGGGGGCAAGCCCCCTCCCACAGTAGGTCTATGCCGTCTTGATGGTTTTAACGGCCGCCCATGATCGCAATGTAGTCCTGGGTCCAGCGGCTGTACGGCACGAACTTGCCGCCTTCGGCCTGTGGGGTTTTCCAGAAGGCGATCTTGTCGAACTGGTCGAAGCCATTGGTCTTGCAACCCTCGGCGCCGAGCAATTCGCTCTCCTTACACGCGGCCGGCACCGCTGGCAGCGAGCCGAACCAGGCGGCGACATCGCCCTGGACCTTCGGCTGCAGCGACCAGTCCATCCACTTGTAGGCACAGTTGGGGTGCTTGGCCTCGCTGTGCAACATGGTGGTGTCGGCCCAGCCGGTGGCGCCTTCCTTGGGGATGGTCGAGGCGATCGGTTGTTTCTCGTTGACCAGCCCGTTGACTTGGTACGGCCAGGCACTGGAGGCCACCACGCCTTCGTTCTTGAAGTCGCTCATTTGCACGGTGGTGTCGTGCCAGTAACGGTGGATCAGCGGTTGCTGGGCGCGCAGCAGGTCGAGCACGGCCTTGTATTGCGCTTCGGTCAGCTCGTAGGGGCTCTGGATTCCCAGCTCCGGTTTGGTGGCCTTGAGGTACAGCGCCGCGTCGGCGATGTAGATCGGGCCGTCATAGGCCTGCACGCGGCCCTTGTTCGGCTTGCCGTCCGGCAGGTTCTGCGGGTCGAACAGCACGCTCCAGCTAGTGGGCGCGGTCTTGAACACGCTGGTGTTGTACATCAGCACGTTCGGCCCCCATTGGTACGGGGTGCCATAAGTTTGCTGGCCGACCACGTACCACGGCGCATCCTTGAGGCGCGGGTCGAGGTTTTTCCAGTTGGGAATCAGCGCGGTGTTGATCGGCTGCACACGCTTGCCGACGATCAACCGCAGCGACGCATCGCCGGAGGCGGTGACCAGGTCATAGCCGCCCTTGGCCATCAGGCTGACCATTTCGTCAGAGGTGGCGGCGGTTTTCACATTGACCTTGCAGCCGGTTTCCTTCTCGAAACCGCTGACCCAATCGTAGGCTTTGTCGCTTTCGCCACGTTCGATATAGCCGGGCCAGGCGACGATATCCAACTGGCCTTCGCCGGCGCCGACCGCCTTGAGCGGTTCGGCGGCTTGCAGGCTGGCGCTGGCCAGCAGCGCGGTGGTCAAGGCACTGAGCAGTGCGGTCTTGTGCGCGGACATGGGGGTTCCCTCTTCTTTAATTATGGTCGGGGCAGTGTGTGAAGCCGTGACGCATGAGCTTAGTTGTTGTTTTAAAGGTGCTGACCGTGACGCGCCATAATGTGGCGCACCACGCTGTAGTCCTGTAACGAGTCGCTCGACAGATCTTTCCCGTATCCCGAGCGCTTCAAACCGCCGTGGGGCATTTCGCTGACCAGCATGAAGTGGCTGTTGATCCAGGTGCAGCCGTATTGCAGGCGTGCCGCCACTTGCATGGCTTTGTCCAGGTTCTGGGTCCACACCGAAGAGGCCAGGCCGTATTCGGAATCGTTGGCCCAGTCCACCGCTTGCTCCAGTTCGTCGAAGCGGGTCACGGTGACCACCGGGCCAAACACTTCGCGCTGCACGATCTCATCGCTTTGCTTGCAACCGGCCAGCAGGGTGGGCTGGTAATAGAAACCGGCACCGGAATGCACGGCGGCGCCGGTGACCCGTTCGATATGCGGTTGGCCGAGGGCGCGTTCGACAAAGCTGGCGACGCGGTCGCGCTGGCGTGTGCTGATCAGCGGGCCGAGTTCGTTATCGGCGTCGCGTTTGCCGGCAAAGCGCAGGCTGCCGACGGCCGCGCCCAGCTCGGCGACCAATTTGTCGTGAATCCCGGCCTGGGCATAGATACGGCATGCGGCGGTGCAATCCTGCCCGGCGTTGTAATAGCCATAGGCGCGCACGCCTTCGACCACGGCCTGCAGGTCGGCGTCGTTACACACGATCACCGGTGCCTTGCCGCCCAATTCCAGGTGCGTGCGTTTCAGGGTTTTAGACGCGGCTTGCAGAATCTTCTGGCCGGTGACGATATCGCCGGTCAGCGACACCATGCGCACCTTGGGATGACTGACCAAATGGCTGCCGACCCCTTCGCCGCCGCCGCACAAAATGTTGATCACGCCCCGTGGCAGCAGCTCTTTGAGCACGGGTGCCAGGGCCAGGATCGACAGCGGCGTGTGTTCCGACGGTTTGAACACCAGGGTATTACCGGCGGCGAGGGCCGGGGCGATCTTCCACGCGGCCATCATCAACGGGTAGTTCCATGGCGCAATGGAGGCCACCACGCCGATCGGGTCGCGGCGCACCATGCTGGTGTAGCCCGGCAGGTATTCGCCGCTCAGTTGGCCGGTCTGGCAACGCACGGCGCCAGCGAAGAAGCGGAACACATCCACAGTGGCGCTCAAATCATCCTGACGCGCCAGATGCAACGGCTTGCCGCAGTTCAGCGATTCCAGACGGGCCAGGTAGTCGGCTTGTTTTTCAATGGCATCGGCGATGCCCAGCAGCAGGTTGGAGCGTTGCTGCGGTGTGGTCCGCGACCAACCGGCAAAGGCGCGGTGGGCGGCAAGGATGGCGCTTTCGACTTGCTCGGTGTTGGCTTCGGCGATTTGAGTCAGCACTTCACCGGTGGCCGGGTTGAGGATCGGCTCGACAAACCCCTGGCCTTGAACCAGTTCGCCGTCGATCAGCAACGCAGTGAGCAGCGGGGTGGGCGCGCCGGACATTTTTCGCGATCTCTTTTCTTGTGTGGCCATGGGCGTTCTCTTACAAGGCGCCCGGCTTTCTCTTATGGATGAGTCGAGAGTAGAGGGCGGGCGCGAGGTCAACAAATACTAAATACTGAATGCAGCATTCGATTAAATAGATGGCTTGCGTGGGTGCGGCTGTTCGCGCGCTACCGTAAGAAACGGGTCCACCAGGGTCGGCCGCGCGGTGCCACGGCGCCAGGCCAGGCCGACATCCAGAGTCTGGCTGAGGTCTGCAATCGGCCGCGCTTCAATAATGTCGCCTTCCAGCGACCAGGGGCGGTAGGTCATGTCCGGCTGGATCGACACCCCCAGGCCCGCCGCCACCAAGCTGCGCACCGCTTCGGTGGATGCCGTGCGCAAGGTCACACGCGGTTGCAGGCCGGCGCCGGCCCACAGGCGCTGAGCGTTGTGGCCCATTTCATCGACGTTCAACTGAATCAACGGTTCGCGTGCCACATCGGCCAGGTTGATGCTGTCGTGCTCCAACAACGGGTGCTGCGCCGGCAGCCACAGGCGGTGGGGCGAGTGGGTCAGGACTTCGGTCTGCAGGGCATGACGGTCTTCGAGGTTGGACAGGATCAGCACGCCCACGTCGATTTCGCCGCTGACCAGCAGATGTTCGATATACGGGCGCTCGTCTTCCATTACGCGGATTTCCACATTGGGGTACGCGCGCTGGAAGCGGGTCAGCAGGTCGGCCAAGTAGTAGCCGGCCACCAGGCTGGTCACGCCGACGATCAATTGCCCGGCTACCTGGTCGGTGCTCTGTTGCAGGCTGCGCTTGGCGTTGTCGACGGTGGCCAGAATCAGGTGTGCCTGGCGCAGAAACTGATGGCCCTGGTGGGTGAGGGTCATGCCCTTGGCGTGGCGATTGAACAGGTTGACGCCAATCTCCTGCTCCAGTTGCTGGATCGCCAGGGTCAGGGTCGACTGAGAGATGAACGCGGTTTGCGCGGCGGCGGAGATCGAGCCGGTCTCGGCCACGGCAATGAAGTGGCGGATTTGACGCAAGGTCATCATGCTGGAATTACCAGAAGGCTGTTTTTATAGAAGTACCTGAGTGTATATCGATTTATACGATAGGCAGCGGCGTTACATCTGGAAGCACTCTAGATCCTGGTTTTTTGGCACTTAGTTTTACGCTGGCAGCCTATTGGTCCTATGAACCCAAGTGTCTGGAGGCTGTTATGAACACCCGTGGATTGCTCGATCAGTTGCTCAAGTCCGGCCAGGACATGTTGCAGAATAAGGCCGGCGGCCAGCGCAAACAGGAAGACAAGGGCGCCTTGGGCGGTCTGCTCGGCGGTGGCGGCCTGGGCAGCCTGCTCGGTGGCGCTGGCGGGGGAGCCCTGGCGGCGGGTGCCATGGGGCTGTTGCTGGGTAACAAAAAAGCCCGCAAATTCGGCGGCAAGGCCCTGACCTACGGCGGTTTGGCCGCCCTGGGCGTCATCGCCTACAAAGCCTATGGCAACTGGCAGGCGCAACAGGCCAGTGCGCCCCAAGGCGAACCGCAAACCATCGACCGTCTGCCACCGGCCCAGGTCGAGCAGCACAGCCAGGGCATCCTCAAGGCGTTGGTCGCCGCCGCCAAGGCCGACGGCCATGTAGACGAGCGTGAGCGCGCGCTGATCGAAGGCGAGTTCACCAAACTCGACAACGACCGCGAATTGCAACACTGGCTGCACACCGAACTGAACAAGCCCCTGGACCCAGCGGATGTCGCCCGCGCCGCCGACACCCCGGAAATGGCCGCCGAGATGTACATCGCCAGCGTGATGCTGGTAGATGAGGAAAACTTTATGGAGAAGGCGTATCTGGATGAGTTGGCGCGCCAGCTCAAACTGGAGCCCGGCTTGAAGGTGGAACTGGAAAAACAGGTACGGCTTAACCAATAACCACCGGTTTAAAACAAAATGTGGGAGGGGGCTTGCCCCCGATAGCGGTGCATCAGTTGCAGGTTTTCCAACTGAGGTATCGTCATCGGGGCAAGCCTCCTCCCACAGGCGTTTTAGCGTTTATGTCGGTTGACCACCAAACCCATTCATAAATGAGCGCTGCTGCTCAGCTATACTCCCCTCCATTTGAATGGCCCTTCGAGGAAGTACTGTGAAGAATTGGACCTTGCGCCAACGGATCCTGGCAAGTTTTGCGGTCGTTATCGCCATCATGCTGTTAATGGTCGTGGTCTCTTATTCACGGTTACTGAAAATCGAGGCTGGGCAAGAAGCCGTGCGCGATGACGCTGTGCCGGGGGTTTATCTGAGCTCAATGATCCGCAGTGCGTGGGTCGACAGCTATCTGCAGACCCTCGATATCATCGGTATGCGCGAAGACAAAACCCTGACCAGTGCCGACAAGACCGATTACCAGGGTTTCGAAAAGCGCATCGAACAACAAATGGCCAATTACGAGAAAACGATCGGCAACCAGGCCGATCGTATGGAGTTCGATAACTTCAAGGCCTCGCACAGCAATTACAACAAGGTCCTGGCGCAAGTACTCGATCGCATCCAGGCCAACGATTTGCCGGCCGCCCACGAGTTGCTGGATGAGCAGTTGACGCCGATCTGGATTGAAGGTCGCATGAAACTCAACGACATCATCGCCGAAAATAAAGGCGTGTCCGATAACGCAACGTCCGCCATCGATGAAGCAGTGGTCTCCGCCAAGATCAGTTTGTTCGTGTCGCTTGCCGTGGCGATTCTGGCTGCTGGCCTGTGCGGTTTGCTGCTGATGCGCGCGATCATGTCGCCCATGCAGCGTATCGTCGAAATTCTTGAGGTCATGCGCACCGGCGACCTGAGCAAGCGTCTGAACCTGTCGCGCAAGGACGAGTTCAACGCGGTCGAAACCGGCTTCAACGACATGATGACCGAGCTGACCGCCCTGGTGTCCCAGGCCCAGCGCTCGTCGGTGCAGGTGACCACTTCGGTCACCGAGATCGCCGCCACCTCCAAGCAGCAACAGGCCACCGCCACCGAAACCGCGGCGACCACCACCGAAATCGGTGCCACGTCCCGCGAAATCGCGGCCACCTCCAAGGACCTGGTGCGCACCATGACCGAAGTTTCCACCGCCGCCGATCAGGCATCGGTGGCTGCCGGTTCCGGTCAGCAGGGCCTGGCGCGCATGGAAGAAACCATGCACTCGGTAATGGGCGCCGCCGACCTGGTCAACGCCAAGCTGGCGATCCTCAATGAGAAGGCCGGCAACATCAACCAAGTGGTGGTGACCATCGTCAAGGTCGCCGACCAGACCAACCTGCTGTCGCTCAATGCCGCTATCGAAGCCGAGAAGGCCGGTGAGTACGGGCGCGGCTTCGCCGTGGTCGCCACCGAGGTGCGGCGCCTGGCCGACCAGACTGCCGTGGCCACGTACGACATCGAGCAGATGGTGCGTGAGATCCAGTCGGCGGTGTCGGCCGGGGTGATGGGCATGGACAAATTCTCCGAAGAAGTGCGCCGCGGCATGTTCGAAGTGCAGCAGGTGGGCGAGCAGCTGTCGCAGATCATCCATCAGGTCCAGGCCCTGGCGCCGCGAGTGCTGATGGTCAACGAAGGCATGCAGGCCCAAGCCACGGGGGCCGAACAGATTAACCACGCGCTGGTGCAACTGGGCGACGCCAGCAGCCAGACGGTGGAATCCCTGCGTCAGGCCAGTTTCGCCATCGATGAACTGAGCCAGGTTGCGGTGGGTCTGCGCAGCGGCGTGTCGCGTTTCAAAGTCTGATGAGCGAACTCGCGGCTAAACGCGGCGCCGTCCCGGCAGCGAAAAAAGCGTTGTTCCTGGTGTTTCATATCGGCAGCGAACGCTATGCCCTACGGGCCACCGAAGTGGCCGAAGTACTGCCGCGCCTGCCGCTCAAACCCATCGCCCACGCCCCCGTGTGGGTGGCCGGCATTTTCGCCCATCGCGGCGCGCTGGTGCCGGTCATCGACCTCAGTGCCCTGGCCTTCGGCACGCCGGCCCAGGCCCGCACCAGCACGCGGCTGGTGCTGGTGCATTACCAGCCGCAGCCCTGGGTCGAGGCGCGCCGGCTGGGGCTGATTCTGGAGCAGGCCACCGACACCCTGCGTTGCGGCCTTGAAGAGTTCCAAGCATACGGCCTGGACAACCGCGAGGCGCCGTACCTGGGACCTGTGCGCGAAGATGCAGAGGGCCTGATGCAGTGGATCGGCGTTAATGATCTGCTCACCGATGACGTGCGCGCCCTGTTGTTTTCCAGCGAGCTGAGCCTATGAGCAACGATCCGCGCTTCTTTGCCTTCCTTAAGGAACGCATCGGCCTGGACGTGGCGTCGGTGGGCGAGGCCATCATCGAGCGGGCCGTGCGCCAGCGCAGCCAGGTTGTTGGGGCACTTACCCCGGACGATTACTGGCAGCGCCTGCAACGCTCCCACGACGAGCAGCAAGCGCTGATCGAAGCGGTGATCGTCCCCGAGACCTGGTTTTTCCGTTATCCCGAATCCTTCGCCACGCTGGCGCGCTTGGCCTGCGCGCGCTTGGCCGAGATCAAGCAGATGCGCGCCCTGCGTATCCTTAGCCTGCCGTGTTCCACCGGGGAAGAACCTTACTCGATCGCCATGGCCCTGCTGGATGCCGGGTTGGCACCGCATCAGTTCAAGGTGCAGGGCATGGATGTCAGCCCGCTGTCGGTGGAGCGCGCCCGGCGCGGCGTGTATGGCAAGAATTCGTTTCGCGGCGGTGATTTGGCCTTTCGCGAACGCCACTTCACCGAGCACAGCGACGGTTACCACATCGCCGACCGCGTGCGCGAACAGGTGCGTCTGCAAGTGGGCAACCTGCTTGACCCGGCGCTGCTGGCCAATGAGGCCAGCTACGATTTTGTGTTTTGCCGCAACCTGTTGATCTACTTCGATCAACCGACCCAGCAGCAAGTGTTCGAAGTGCTCAAGGCCCTGACCCACGTCGACGGCGTGCTGTTTATCGGCCCGGCCGAAGGCAGCTTGTTGGGGCGCCACGGCATGCGCTCGATTGGGGTGCCGCAGTCCTTTGCCTTCAGTCGGCACGCGGAACCGGTCAGGCCCGAGCCGACCTTCATACCGATGCCCAAGCCGCAACGCACTGCGGCGCCGCTTCCGGCTAAACCACGGCCGTTCAGCACAGTGAGTGCCCAGGTAGTGCCGATCAAGGCGCCACCCTCCGAAGCGGGCGCCTTGCTCAGCCGTATCGCCACCCTGGCCAACCAAGGCAAAAGTGCCGAGGCCCGCGCCATGTGCGAACAGTATTTGAGCGACCATCCCCCGGCCGCCCAGGTGTTCTATTGGCTGGGGCTGCTCAGCGATGTGGAGGGCAGTGCCCAGCAGGCCCAGGGGTATTATCGAAAAGCCTTGTACCTGGAACCCCAGCATCCGCAGGCCCTGATGCAGTTGGCCGCGCTGCTGGAATCCCAGGGCGACAGTGCGGGGGCGCGTCGTTTGCAGGCGCGGGCCGCCCGCAGCGAGCGAGCTGACAGTGAGTCCAAACCATGAGTAGCCCCGACGCGCTCGACACCACCGGCCTGGACCTGACCCTGGCCGACACCCAAGCCATCGACGATTGCTGGAACCGCATCGGCGTCCATGGCGACAAATCCTGCCCGCTGCTGGTGGAACATATCCACTGCCGTAACTGCTCGGTATATTCCGCCGCGGCCACGCGCCTGCTGGACCGCTATGCCTTGCAACAGGACGACCGTCGCGCTCACGTCGCCGAGACGGTCGACGAGGACGTGGCGACCCGCTCGCTGTTGATGTTCCGCCTCGGTGACGAGTGGCTCGGCATCGCCACCCGTTGCCTGGTGGAGGTGGCGCCGCTGCAACCGATCCACTCGCTGCCGCACCAGCGCTCGCGCGCCTTGCTCGGCGTGGCCAATGTGCGCGGTGCGCTGGTGGCGTGCTTGTCGCTGATGGAACTGCTCGGTCTGGATGCCACTGACAGTGGGCCTAGCGGCGCACGGGTCACACCGCGCATGTTGATCATTGCCGCGCAGGATGGCCCGGTGGTGGTGCCGGTGGATGAAGTGGACGGTATCCACGCCATCGACGAGCGTACGTTGAGCGCGGCGTCGGTGTCCGGCACCCAGGCCAGCGCGCGCTACACCCAGGGCGTGCTGCAATGGAAGGGCCGCAGCCTGCGCTGGCTGGACGAGGCACAATTGTTGTCTGCCGTGACACGGAGCCTTACATGACCCCCGACCAGATGCGTGATGCCTCGCTGCTGGAACTGTTCAGCCTGGAAGCCGATGCACAGACCCAGGTGCTGAGCGCGGGCCTGCTGGCCCTGGAGCGCAATCCGACCCAGGCCGACCAACTCGAAGCCTGCATGCGCGCGGCCCACTCGCTCAAAGGCGCGGCGCGCATCGTGGGGGTGGATGCCGGGGTCAGCGTGGCCCATGTCATGGAGGACTGCCTGGTCAGTGCCCAGGAAAGCCGTCTGTATCTGCAACCTGAACATATCGATGCATTGCTGCAAGGCACCGACCTGCTGATGCGCATCGCCACCCCCGGCAACGACGTGGGGCCGGCGGATATTGAAGCGTATGTGGCGTTGATGGAGCGCTTGCTGGCCCCCTCGCACCCGAGCCCCAGCGTTGCGCCGCCAACAGTACCCGAGCCGGCCTCCGAGCCGGTGCTTGAAGAACTGCCGCCGGAGCCCGAGCCCGCGCCGCCCGTCACCAGCGACCCACCGCGTCAGGGCAAGCGCATGACCGAAGGCGGCGAGCGCGTATTGCGCGTGACCGCCGAGCGCTTGAACAGCCTGCTGGACCTGTCGAGCAAGTCTTTGGTGGAAACCCAGCGCATCAAGCCCTACCTGGTCAGCCTGCAGCGCCTCAAGCGTATTCAGAGCCAGAGCGTGCGTGCCCTCGACACCCTCGATGGCCAGCTCAAGACCCAGCACCTGAACCTCGAAGCGCAGGAGGCCCTGGCCGATGCGCGCCGCCTGTTGAGCGAAGCCCAGGCGCTGCTGGCGGAAAAAACCGCCGAGCTCGATGAGTTCGGCTGGCAGGCCGGGCAGCGCGCCCAGGTGCTCTATGACACCGCGCTGGCCTGTCGCATGCGCCCGTTTGCAGACGTGCTGGCTGGGCAGGTGCGCATGGTCCGTGACCTGGGCCGCAGCCTGGGCAAGCAAGTCCGCCTGGAGATCGAAGGCGAGAAAACCCAGGTCGATCGCGACGTACTGGAAAAACTCGAAGCGCCCCTCACCCACCTGTTACGCAATGCCGTCGACCACGGCATCGAAATGCCCGAGCAACGCGTGCTGGCGGGCAAACCGGCCGAAGGGCTGATCCGCCTGCGCGCCTCGCACCAGGCGGGTCTGTTGGTGCTGGAGCTGAGTGACGACGGCAATGGGGTGGACCTCGAACGCCTGCGCGGCACCATTGTCGAGCGCAAGCTGTCGCCGCTGGAGACCGCGCTGCGCCTGAGCGAAGAGGAGTTGCTGACGTTCCTGTTCCTGCCGGGTTTCAGCCTGCGCGACAAAGTCACCGAAGTGTCCGGGCGCGGCGTCGGGCTGGACGCGGTGCAGCATATGGTGCGCCAACTGCGCGGCGCGGTGGTGCTGGAACAAGCGGCGGGGCAGGGCAGCCGTTTCCATCTGGAGGTGCCGCTGACCCTATCGGTGGTGCGCAGCCTGGTGGTCGAGGTCGGCGAAGAGGCTTATGCCTTCCCGTTGGCGCATATCGAACGCATGTGCGATCTGGCGCCGGAAGACATCGTGCAACTGGAAGGTCGCCAGCATTTCTGGCACGAAGGCCGGCATGTCGGCCTGGTCGCCGCCAGCCAATTGTTGCAGCGACCGGCCGGGCAGAGCCCTTCGGAAACGCTGAAAGTTGTAGTGATTCGTGAGCGTGATGCGGTGTATGGGATTGCCGTGGAACGCTTTATCGGCGAGCGCACCCTGGTGGTGTTGCCGCTGGATGATCGCCTGGGCAAGGTCCAGGATATTTCCGCCGGTGCATTGCTCGACGACGGCTCGGTGGTGCTGATCGTCGACGTCGAAGACATGCTGCGTTCGGTGGACAAACTGCTTAATACCGGGCGTCTTGAGCGTATCGCCCGGCGCAGCCAGCAGACCGCCGAAGCTCCGCGCAAACGCGTGCTGGTGGTGGATGACTCGCTCACGGTGCGTGAATTGCAACGCAAATTGCTGCTTAATCGCGGCTACGAAGTGGCCGTGGCCGTCGATGGCATGGACGGCTGGAACGCCTTGCGTTCCGAGGATTTCGACCTGCTGATCACTGACATTGATATGCCTCGCATGGACGGTATCGAATTGGTCACACTCTTGCGCCGTGACAGTCGCCTGCAATCGTTGCCGGTGATGGTGGTGTCGTATAAAGACCGCGAAGAAGACCGCCGACGCGGGCTCGACGCCGGGGCCGATTATTACCTGGCCAAAGCCAGTTTCCACGACGACGCCTTGCTCGATGCCGTGATGGAACTGATCGGAGGCGCGCGGGCATGAAGATCGCCATCGTCAATGACATGCCGCTGGCCATCGAGGCTTTGCGCCGAGCGTTGAGTTTCGAGCCGGCGCATCAAGTGGTGTGGGTGGCCAGCAATGGCCTGGAAGCGGTGCAGCGCTGCGCCGAACTGACCCCGGACCTGATCCTTATGGACCTGATCCTTATGGACCTGATCATGCCGGTAATGGACGGTGTGGAGGCCACGCGCCAGATCATGGCCGAGACCCCGTGCGCGATTCTGATCGTGACCGTCGACCGCCAGGCCAATGTGAGCCGCGTGTTCGAAGCCATGGGCCATGGCGCCCTCGACGTGGTGGATACGCCGGCGTTGGGCGTGGGCAACCCCCAGGATGCGGCGGCACCGTTGCTGCGCAAGATCCTCAACATCGGTTGGTTGATCGGCCAGCGCGGCAGCCGTGTGCGCGCGGAAACCGCGCCGCCGCGCCACGAGGGCAAACGCCAGCGGCTGGTGGCCATCGGCTCTTCGGCCGGCGGCCCGGCGGCCCTGGAAACCCTGCTCAAAGGTCTGCCCCGCGACTTTCCCGCCGCGATTGTGCTGGTGCAGCACGTCGACCAGGTGTTCGCCGCCGGTATGGCCGAGTGGCTCAGCAGCGCGTCCAGCCTGCCGGTGCGCCTGGCCCGTGAAGGTGAGCCGCCCCAGAGCGGGGTGGTATTGCTGGCCGGGACCAACCATCACATTCGTTTATTGAAGAACGGTACGCTGGCCTACACCGCAGAGCCGGTGAACGAGATCTATCGCCCGTCGATCGACGTGTTTTTCGAGAGCGTCGCCAGTCACTGGAATGGCGATGCTGTCGGCGTATTACTGACCGGCATGGGGCGCGACGGGGCCCAGGGTCTCAAACTGCTGCGTGAACAAGGTTATTTGACCATCGCCCAGGATCAACAGAGCTCGGCGGTGTATGGCATGCCCAAAGCGGCGGCGGCAATCGATGCCGCTGTTGAAATTCGCCCACTGGATAGAATTGCGCCTCGACTGCTGGAGGTCTTTGCACAATGAGCAAGACCTTGCGCGGTGCTGGCTTGCAGGTGGTAATTCAGGTGACTGCAGATGAATGATTTACAGATCGACGACATCAAGACCGACGAAAACGCCGCCATGGTGTTGCTGGTCGACGACCAGGCCATGATCGGCGAAGCCGTGCGGCGTGGCCTGGCCCATGAAGAAAACATCGACTTCCATTTCTGCGCCGACCCGCACCAGGCCATTGCCCAGGCCATCCGCATCAAACCGACGGTGATCCTGCAGGACTTGGTGATGCCCGGCCTCGATGGCCTGACCCTGGTGCGCGAGTACCGCAACCACCCGGCCACGGCGAACATCCCGATCATCGTGCTTTCCACCAAGGAAGACCCGCTGATCAAGAGCGCGGCATTTGCAGCCGGCGCCAACGATTACCTGGTCAAGCTGCCGGACAACATCGAACTGGTGGCGCGCATCCGCTATCACTCACGTTCCTATATGACCCTGTTGCAGCGCGATGCGGCATACCGTGCGCTGCGGGTCAGCCAGCAGCAGTTGCTGGACACCAACCTGGTGCTGCAACGGTTGATGAACTCCGATGGCCTGACCGGGCTGTCCAACCGTCGCCACTTCGACGAATACCTGGAGCTGGAATGGCGGCGCGCCATGCGTGACCAGACCCAACTGTCATTGCTGATGATCGACGTGGACTTCTTCAAGACCTACAACGACAGCTTCGGCCACGTCGAAGGCGACGAAGCCCTGCGTAAGGTCGCCGACACCATCCGTGACGCCAGCAGCCGCCCGTCGGACCTGCCGGCGCGCTACGGCGGCGAGGAGTTCGCTCTGGTGCTGCCCAACACCTCGCCGGGTGGCGCGCGCCTGGTGGCGGAAAAACTGCGCATGGCCGTCGCCGCGCTGAACATCCCCCACAATGCCCCGACCGAAGGTTCGTGCCTGACCGTCAGCATCGGCCTGTCCACCATGGTCCCGCAGCAGGGCTCCAGTTGCCGCCAGGTGATCATGGCGGCGGACAAGGGTCTGTATACGGCCAAGCACAATGGGCGCAATCAGGTCGGTATCGAATGACCTGAGGCTGTGCTCAACACAAGTTTCAAAGGCAGACTCCTAACTCTTTGGTGAGCAGACTTGCCCTGCGCCGGGCTGCGAAGCGGCCCCAAACCCAGGCACCTCGGTGTGTCAGCTAAAACCACATCGCCTGGAGTGGGGCTGCGTCGCAGCCCAGCGCGGGCGGTGCGACGATTCGACAAGCCCGCTCACCACGGCAACTCCCTTCCCACAGCGGGTTTTCATAGGGTTTGAAACCGCCTTTTCGGCTCAGCGGGCTGCCGTTTCCAGCGGTTTGCCGTTATACTCGCCGGCTTTCAAAAGTTCGCCAACGAGTGCTGCCCGCCATGGAAATCAACCCGATCCTTAACACCATCAAGGACCTGTCCGAGCGCTCCGAAACTATTCGGGGGTATCTTTGACTACGATCAAAAGCATGAGCGTCTGACCGAGGTCAACCGCGAGCTTGAAGATCCGAGTGTCTGGAACAAACCTGAATACGCCCAGGAACTGGGGCGCGAGCGCGCTGCGCTGGCGCAGATCGTCGACACCCTCGACGAACTGAACACCGGCCTGGCCGATTGCCGTGACCTGCTGGACATGGCCGTCGAAGAAAACGACGAAGGCGCAGTGGGCGATGTGGTCGCCGAGCTGGCCCGTCTCGAGGAAAACCTCGCCAAGCTTGAATTCCGCCGTATGTTCAGCCACGAAATGGACCCGAACAACGCCTACCTGGACATCCAGGCCGGTTCCGGCGGCACCGAGGCCCAGGACTGGGCCAACATCCTGCTGCGCATGTACCTGCGCTGGGCCGACAAGCGCGGTTTCGACGCGACCATCATGGAGCTGTCCGCCGGTGAAGTCGCCGGTATCAAGGGTGCTACCGTGCATATCAAGGGCGAATACGCCTTTGGCTGGCTGCGTACCGAGATCGGCGTGCACCGTCTGGTGCGCAAGAGCCCGTTCGACTCCGGCAACCGTCGCCACACTTCGTTCTGCGCGGTGTTCGTCTCGCCCGAGATCGATGACAAAGTGGAAATTGAGATCAACCCGGCGGACCTGCGGATCGATACCTATCGTTCCTCCGGTGCCGGCGGTCAGCACGTCAACACCACCGACTCGGCCGTGCGGATTACCCACGTACCGACCAACACCGTGGTGAGCTGCCAGAACGAACGCTCCCAGCACGCCAACAAGGACACCGCCATGAAAATGCTGCGGGCCAAGTTGTACGAGCAGGAGATGCAGAAGCGCAACGCCGCTTCCCAGGCGCTGGAAGACACCAAGTCGGATATCGGCTGGGGTCACCAGATCCGTTCCTATGTGCTCGACGCGTCGCGTATCAAGGATCTGCGCACTAACATCGAACGTAGCGACTGCGACAAGGTGCTCGACGGTGATATCGACGAGTACCTGGAAGCCAGCCTGAAGTCCGGCCTGTAATACCCTGTGTGGGAGCGGGCTTGCCCGCGATCCCCAGGCCGAAGGCCTGAGGGCAACGAACCTGTGATGGAAAAT
Organism: Pseudomonas sp. MD330_10; assembly: GCF_042610415.1. Classification (NCBI taxonomy): domain Bacteria; kingdom Pseudomonadati; phylum Pseudomonadota; class Gammaproteobacteria; order Pseudomonadales; family Pseudomonadaceae; genus Pseudomonas; species Pseudomonas sp. MD330_10. The sequence goes on along the minus strand of NZ_JBHGZU010000002.1, from coordinate 479,932 downwards.
TTAAAGACATGAGCGACCAACAACTCGACCCGCAAGCCCTGCAACAGGAAGAAAACTCCCTGATCGCCCTGCGCAAGGAAAAGCTTGCTGCCGAGCGCGCCAAGGGCAACGCCTTCCCCAACGACTTCCGCCGCGACAACTACTGCGATGCCTTGCAGAAACAGTACGCGGACAAGACCAAGGAAGAGCTGGCGGAAGCGGCGATCCCGGTCAAGGTGGCAGGTCGCATCATGCTCAACCGTGGCTCGTTCATGGTGATCCAGGACATGACCGGGCGTATCCAGGTCTACGTCAACCGCAAGACCCTGTCCGAAGAAACCCTTGCCTCGGTGAAAACCTGGGACATGGGCGACATCATCGCCGCCGAAGGCACCCTGGCCCGTTCCGGCAAGGGCGACCTGTACGTGGAAATGACCAACGTGCGCCTGCTGACCAAGTCCTTGCGCCCGCTGCCGGACAAGCACCACGGCCTGACCGACACCGAGCAACGCTATCGCCAGCGCTATGTCGACCTGATCGTCAACGAAGACGTGCGCCACACCTTCCGCGTCCGCTCGCAGATCATCGCCCACATCCGCAGCTTCCTGATGCAGCGTGACTTCCTGGAAGTGGAAACGCCGATGCTGCAAACCATTCCCGGCGGTGCCGCAGCCAAGCCGTTCGAAACCCACCACAACGCGCTGGACATGGAAATGTTCCTGCGTATCGCGCCTGAGCTGTACCTCAAGCGTCTGGTGGTCGGTGGTTTCGAGAAGGTCTTCGAGATCAACCGCAACTTCCGCAACGAAGGCGTCTCCACCCGTCACAACCCAGAATTCACCATGTTGGAGTTCTACCAGGCTTACGCCGACTACGAAGACAACATGGACCTGACCGAAGAACTGTTCCGCGAGCTGGCGCAGTTGGTCCTGGGCAGCACCGACGTGCCGTACGGCGACAAGGTGTTCCACTTCGGCGAGCCGTTCGTGCGCCTGTCGGTGTTCGATTCGATCCTCAAATACAACCCCGAGCTGAGCGCCGATGACCTCAACGACATCGACAAGGCTCGCGCCATCGCCAAGAAAGCCGGCGCCAAGGTGCTGGGTTTCGAAGGCCTGGGCAAACTGCAGGTGATGATTTTCGAAGAGCTGGTGGAGCACAAGCTGGAACAGCCGCACTTCATTACCCAGTACCCGTTCGAAGTGTCGCCGTTGGCCCGTCGCAACGACGACAACCCGAACGTCACCGACCGTTTCGAGTTGTTTATCGGCGGCCGCGAAATCGCCAACGCCTACTCCGAGTTGAACGACGCGGAAGACCAGGCCGAGCGCTTTATGGCCCAGGTGGCCGACAAAGACGCCGGCGACGACGAAGCCATGCATTACGACGCCGACTTCGTCCGCGCCCTGGAATACGGCATGCCGCCGACCGCCGGTGAAGGCATCGGCATCGACCGCCTGGTGATGTTGTTGACCAACTCGCCGTCGATCCGCGATGTGATCCTGTTCCCGCACATGCGGCCACAAGCGTAACCGTAGCGAAATCCAGAGCCGCCTTTTATAAGGCGGCTTTTTTATGTGGCGTCTATAAGCGTCAAGCAAACAGCGCCAGGTTTTGATCTGTTCAAGGATGTGAGTCGTGAACCGCGTAACCGCACAAGAAGGCGCCGCCGGCATTGCTGCTGCCGTGGCTGAAAGCGTCCAGTACCAGGGCCGCAAGGCCAGTCGCCAAGGCAGCGAGCAGCGCAGGCAAGACATTTTGGATGCGGCCATGCGCATCGTGGTGCGCGATGGTGTGCGGGCTGTGCGTCATCGTGCGGTGGCCGCCGAAGCGGGGGTGCCGCTGTCGGCGACCACCTACTACTTTAAGGATATCGACGACCTGCTCACCGACACCTTCGCCCAATACGTGGAACGCAGCGCCGCGTTCATGGGTAAATTGTGGGTGCGTAACGAGGGCCTGCTGCGCGAAATGGTCGCTTATGGCGATGGCAGCCCGCAGTCGCGCTCCCAGTTGGCGGACGACATCGCCCGCTTGACCGCCGATTACGTGATGCGTCAATTGACCAACCGCCGCGAGCACTTGATGGCCGAACAGGCCTTCCGTCAGGAAGCCTTGCTCAACCCGCGCCTGGCGGAACTGGTGCGCTCCCATCAACAGATCCTGCTGCAGGGCACCGGGCAGTTTTTCCAGGTATTGGGTTCCCGCGAGCCGCAACAGGATGCCAAAGTGTTGACGGCGATAATCGGTCGGATGGAATATCAGGGCCTGCTGGGCGGCCCAGAGCCTCTGACCGCTGACGAGATGCTTGAGATTCTCAAGCGTTACATGCATTTGGTGTTGGCCTCGGTCTGACACCGGGGGAGTCCAATGAAAACCTGGCGTTTGGCGGTACTGGCCCTGTCGTTCCTATTGCTCGGTGGTTGCCTGGTAACGTTCAAGGACCCGTTGCCCGCCCATGAGGCGGCGCCGGATGAATTGCTGGGCCATTGGACCAGCAAGAATGCCTGGGGCGAACCGCTCAATCTACAAATCAGCCGCGTCGGTGAGCACCGCTATAAAGCGGTGAGCTACCCTAAAGCCTCGCCGGCCCAGCGCGATGAGTACCTGTTTACCGTTTCGCGCCATGGCAGCCGCTGGTACCTGTCGGCACCGTTGCCCGCCAGGTTGGGAGGGCATTACTTCCTGGCGGGGTTCGAGTTCGACGATAAGCACGAATTGGTGGTCTATAACCTCGATCTCGAACAGATTCACCAGGCTATCGGGCAACAGGTACTGCATGGCAGCACCGTGGATACCGTCGAAGGCGCCGGTGTACTGATCGACAGCGCCATGAGCCAGGTATTTGCCTACCTGGATGATCCGGCCAATGCCGATGTGTTCGTTGAAGCCGTGCGCTACCGGCGCGCGGGTCGATAACGTTTAAAGAGGAAGTACCGGGTGGACGATTACCAGCAGACGATACGCACCTTGTCCGATCGCATTGTGCTGGCGCAAACCCCGATCCGCGTCCTCGACGCCGTGAAGTGGGACGAGAACATCCGTCAAGGGTTTCTCAATGCCAAGGGCAAAGCCATGCCGGCCGTGGATCGCGACTATTACCTGAACCGGCCACTGTCGTTCGATTCCAGCGCGGTGAAGCTGGAATTCCAGAATATCGAGCGTGACATCACCCGCCGGCTCGGCCAATTCAGCCCGGTGGGGCAGATCATGCGCCGCATGTGCAAGGAATACCGCATGGTGGTGCGCATGCTGGAGGCCCGCGGCACCGAGGACTTCGGGCTGATCTCCCAAGAGCTGTACGGCGCCGCCTCCGATGCGTTCCACGCCGGCGACCCGACCCTGGCCGATCTGGGCCTGATGCTGTCCGATTACCTGAACAACATCGACGGCCGTGGCGACCTCAAGGACGAAGCCAAGACCCTGACCGCCAAGGACGCCGTGGCACTGCTGCAAACCCGCCTGAACAAGGTATTCGGCGAGGCCGAAGAAACCATTCGTGTGTTCGAGTCCGACGGTATCGTCGCCGACGCGGCGGCGGGTGCCGACTACATCAAGATCCGCGCCGACGCGATGTTCAACGACCGCGATGTGCGCGCCTTGGAAGTGCATGAAGGCCTGGTGCATGTGGGCACCACCCTCAACGGCCAGAACCAGCCGATCTGCACATTCCTGTCCAAGGGCCCGCCGTCGTCCACCGTGACGCAGGAAGGTCTGGCGATCCTGATGGAGATCATTACCTTCGCCTCCTACCCCAGCCGCCTGCGCAAATTGACCAACCGCACGCGGGCCATCCATATGGTGGAGGAGGGCGCCGACTTCCTGCAGGTATTTGAGTTCTTCCGCGAACAAGGCTTTGAGATGGCGGAAAGCTATGGCAACGCCAGCCGCGTATTCCGTGGCTCGGTGCCTACCGGTCTGCCGTTCACCAAGGATTTGTCCTACCTCAAGGGCTTTATCATGGTCTACAACTACATCCAGTTGGCTGTGCGTAAAGGCAAGCTGGAACAAGTGCCGCTGCTGTTCTGCGGCAAGACCACCCTGGAGGACATGCGCACCCTGCGCCAACTGGTGGACGAGGGGCTTGTGGTGCCGCCCAAGTACCTGCCCGAGCAATTCCGTGACATGAACGCCCTGGCGGCGTGGATGTGCTTTTCCAACTTCCTCAACCATCTGAGCCTGGATAGGATCGAGGCTGACTACTCCAATATCCTTTAAATGCTGTTATTTGCGAGGCTTCAACGGATGAGAATCCTCGGCATTCTGTGCCTGCTCCTCACACTGAACGGCTGTAGCTCGCTGCTGTTCTACCCCGAACCCGGCCTGCCGTTCACGCCACAAAAAGCACACTTGGACTACCGCGACGTCACCTTGACCACTGCCGATGGCGTCAAGCTGCATGCTTGGTGGTTGCCGGCCAAGCCCGGCGTGCCGCTCAAGGGCACGGTGCTGCACCTGCACGGCAACGGTGGCAATTTGGCCTGGCATCTGGGCGGCAGTTGGTGGTTACCGGAGCAGGGGTATCAAGTGTTGCTGCTGGACTATCGCGGTTATGGGCTGTCGGAAGGCAAGCCCTCATTGCCGGCGATTTATCAGGACGTGGACGCGGCTTTCAGCTGGCTCGACAAGGCCCCCGAAACCCAGGGGCAGCCGCTGATTGTGCTCGGCCAAAGCCTGGGCGGCGCGCTGGCCGTGCATTACTTGGCGGCGCACCCGCAGCGTCAGGCCCAGCTCAAAGCGCTGGTGCTGGACGGCGTACCGGCTAGTTATCGTGACGTAGGACAATTCGCGCTGAGCACCTCCTGGCTAACATGGCCATTGCAAGTGCCCTTATCCTGGCTCGTGCCCGACGCGGACAGTGCGATCAACGCCATGCCCCAGTTGAGTGGCGTGCCGAAACTGTTGTTTCACAGCCTCGATGACCCGATCGTGCCCGTGGCCAATGGCATCCGCTTGTATCAGGCGGCGCCGCCGCCCAGAGTCTTGCAATTGACCCGTGGCGGGCATGTGCAGACCTTTGCCGATAAAACCTGGCAAACCGTGATGCTGCGCTATCTGGATGACCCGCAACATTTCAATGGCCTACGGCGCCTGGGCGAAATTCCAAACTATCCGACTCCTAACGTTGATCCATCAGAGAGCCCGCAATGAGCGAAGAACGCAACATGATCCCGCTGATCCTCACCGGCATCGGCACCATCATCGGTACCGTCGGTTGCCTGTGGTACTACGGCTACCTGCACTTCGCCAAACCGGAAGATGCGTTGCTGCTCAGTGACTTCACCATGCTCAAGACCGTGCCGGGCGAGGATTACAAGATCTCCCTGACTCCGGCCGCCCAAGTGGCGCAATGCGTCGATGGCGTGCTGGTGATGTTTGATACTGAGCAGAAAGGCTTGAGTGGCGTGCTGGTGAACAACAAGAAGCAAGCCGTGCGCTGCATGGGGCAGGAAACGCCGCAGTTGCAGCAGTAAGCTTTCACATCATTGTTGTGGGAAAACGCCACGAGACTTGGTGATTAAGTCTTCAGTGCAATGGTAAACCTGCGCAACCCGGAACTATCTCGATTAACCGGCCACAGATTCTGGACTGATTGGTATCACTGATCGGTCTTTATTTCAGTTATGTGGAGTTAGCATCTATGGCAGCTATTAATGGACCGTCGAGTGTTGGGAATGCGGGCTATGCCGGCGCAGTGGGGCAAGATAGTCTCGATCAGCAGATCCAAGATACACGAAACAAAATTCAACAACTGCAATTGCAAGGTTCCCAAGGTGGATCGGGAAGCAGTGGTGCAGGTGGCGGCGAAACCCTTGAGGAGCTTTTGAAGCTGCTGAATAAGCTACTTGAACAAAAAAAGAATGAAGGGGCAAAGAGCGGTCAAGAAGCTCAAAGCGGCAACGCTCAGCAAGACGGTCAATCTGGCGCGCAGTCTGCCTCTCAAATCCAGCAGGGAGACTATCAGGGGAACACCCCGGTATCTTTCTGACTGCCGTCTCACAAAAGCAGCTCTCGCCGATGGGCTTTTTATCGCGCTTGTAGCGATCAGTCCACGAACAAGTTGGCGCTGGCGGTAGTCACTGGCGACGGAATTAACTGGAACCCTATCGCGTATTCAAACCACAGAAAGCGGAGTTGCTTACACAGATCGAGGCTGAGAACGTGGCGATACGGATTGCTGCAATCGACAATATGCTGGACATGATCAGAGGGCATCAGACGCTAGAAAGGCGAGATGCTCGGGATCATGAGCTTGCGCAACTGATGGACAAGCTATCGCAAAATACCTACGGTTCCAGAATTGAGATGCCCGCTGAGGATACTCATCGCACTATCGAGTTTGGCGAACCGAAAAAAAACCCACCGTAAGGTGGGTTTTTCTATCCAAGCTCAATCAATCAGTTCGCCATCGACGAACGTGGCTTGACCGGTTGGTTGTCGTTGGAGATGGTCACTTCAACGCGGCGGTTCATGGCGCGGCCCGATGCACTGCTATTGTCGGCAACCGGATATTCCTTGCCATAGCCCTGGGTCACGATGCGCGAAATATCCACACCTTGTTGAGCCAGTGCGCGTTGTACGGACGCTGCACGGCGCTCCGACAGGCTCTGGTTGTAGGAATCGGAACCGGTGCTGTCGGTGTAGCCTTCGACGATCACTTTACGATCTGGATTGTCGCGCAGGAACTGAGCCAGTTTGGTGATATTCACCAGACCACTGGATTTCAGGTCGGATTTGTTGGTGGCGAACAGTACGTCACCGAAAGTCACCAGCGTGCCGCGATCGGTCTGCTTGGCGTTCAGGCTATCCTGCAGCTGCTTGATCTGCGCATCGCGAGCATCCAGCAGGGCGCGAGCGCGTTCGTCACCGGCGTTTTTCAGCTTGGCTTCGGATTCGCGCAGGGCGATGGTGTCTTTGGCCACTTCAACGCGCTGATTGGTCAGGTAAGCCAACTGGTCGACCTTCTTCTGGTCTTCCTTGTCGCGGTAGGCTTTGTCGGCCTTATCCAGCCATTCCTGAGCGTCCTTGGTTTCCAGCGCCGCAAGCTTGGTGGCTTGAGGGTTGGTTTGCAGGGCGGAGAAGTTGGTGCGGGCGTTTTCCAGGTTGGCGTTCGGCGGGGTGGAGCAGGCCGCCAAGGCAACGCTCATTGCCAACAGGGCAGGGATCATCAGTTGTTTACGCATAATCGTGTCGTCCTTTCAATTCAGTATCGGGTGCGGTGCGATCAAGGGGCTCGGTTTATTTCTGCTGGATAGCAGCCGGGCGCATACCTTCCTTACGCAACTCGTCAACGGCCTTCTGGGAATCCTTTACCGCTTGCTCAGCTTTGGCAGCCTGGGCTTTACGTTCTGCGACACGGGCGTCCCACTCGGCTTGCTCAGCCAACATACGAGCCTTCTCGTAGTTTTTGTCGTGCATCGCGATTTCAGCTTCTTTGAGCTTGTCCTGAGCCGACTTCATTTCTACAGCGGCGTACTCGGTGCCACCGGCGCTGACAGCGCTGTTGACCGCCGACTGGGTCACTGCGTACTGCTCAGTCGGAGGGTTACCGGCGCAGCCAGCCAGAACGAAGCTGGTACCGATTGCCAGCGCGGCCAATTTAAGCCCGCGCAGATGGTTAAACGAGGATTTGGCAGTGCTGGTCTTCATCGTCTTCAACTCCATTGGATAACTCCTGAAAAACATCAAAATCCATCTCAGTCAGTGAACGGCTGCGAGCCCGGTCGTAAAGCGCCTGGTGCTCTTTCAAACGGCCGTTCCAAGTGATGGCTTACTGGCTGTGACCGGAGGCTTTTTTCAAAAGTTCAGACGAGATGGCGATTTGCCTAAAAAAATAACTGACTGAGCGGTCAGCGAAAAAAATTGGAACTTTTGCAGTGCCAGGAAGTATTTCGGGCCTGCAATAGGCCCGGAATACAAGGGGAGGGTGGATTAAACGACAGCAGATCAGTGCTTCGATTCGTCCGCACTGGTAGACAAATCATGGAGATAGCGACGCGACAGCGACAAAAAGCGCGGGGTCGGGCCGACGTCTTCGTACAGCGGGTCGCCCTCTTCATCGGTCGCAATCACCTGCTGACCTTTGATATAGGGAAAGCTGGCTTCCAGCTCTTCAAGGGCGGCGCCGATCAGCTCGCCCAGCAGCTCTTCGGTGTTGCGCTTGGGGTACATCTCGGCGATGGCCGCCAGCCGGGCGGCGGACTCCACGTCCAGGTGGATCGCATATTCGGTCTTGGTCAAGCGACCCTTGGCGTTCTCTTCCCAATGCTGGGCCAATTCTCGGATTTTCATGGCAACCTCAATAAAACCCACGGCAAGCGGGCGGTGATGAGTGACCAGCCGTTCGCCTATCGCGACGGCTTACGGTTGAGACTAGCTGCAACCCACAAGGTTTAAAGTCTTGTCATAAAACAACGCGGGCGGCACTCTGGCAGATCTGCGCGTCCCGGATTTCTGGCTGGAGATTGGCTGATGAGTGATATCGATGCACGCTTGCGTGAGGATGTTCACCTGCTGGGTGAGCTGTTGGGCAACACCATTCGAGAGCAGTACGGCGATGATTTTCTCGACAAGATCGAGCAGATCCGCAAAGGCGCCAAGGCCGATCGGCGTGGCGCCGACTCTGAGAAAACCGCCGGCGATGAACTGAGCGCCAGCCTCAATCAGTTGCAGGAAGACGAACTGCTGCCGGTGGCGCGGGCTTTCAACCAGTTTCTCAATCTGGCCAATATCGCCGAGCAGTATCAATTGATTCACCGCCGCGATGAGTCGCAACCGGCACCCTTCGAGGCGCGCGTGCTGCCCGAGCTGCTGGCGCGCCTGCAACGCGAAGGCCACAGCAACGAATCCCTGGCCCGCCAGTTGGCGCGCGTGGAAATCGAGCTGGTCCTCACCGCCCACCCGACTGAAGTGGCGCGCCGCACCTTGATCCAGAAGTACGACGCCATCGCCGCGCAGTTGGCGCTGCAAGACCACCGCGACCTCACCACCGCCGAGCGCGAGCAGATCCGCCAACGCCTGCAACGGTTGATCGCCGAAGCCTGGCACACCGAAGAAATCCGCCGCACCCGCCCCACACCCGTGGACGAAGCCAAATGGGGCTTTGCGGTGATCGAGCATTCGCTGTGGCACGCCATTCCCAACTATTTGCGCAAGGCCGATCAGGCGTTGCACGCGGCCACCGGCCTGCGCCTGCCCCTGGAAGCGGCGCCGATTCGCTTTGCATCGTGGATGGGCGGCGACCGTGACGGCAACCCGAATGTCACCGCGCCGGTCACCCGCGAAGTCTTGCTGCTGGCGCGGTGGATGGCGGCCGACCTGTACCTGCGCGATATCGATCAGTTGGCTTCCGAGCTGTCCATGCGCCACGCCAGCCCAGCGTTGCAGGCCAAGGTCGGCGACAGCGTCGAGCCGTACCGGGCCGTGCTCAAGCAACTGCGCGACCGCTTGCGCGCCACGCGGCAATGGGCCCACACCGCGTTGAGCAGCAGCACACCGGCGCCCGCTGAGGTGTTGCAGAACAACCGTGACCTGCTTGAGCCGCTGGAGCTGTGCTATCAGTCGCTGCATGAATGCGGCATGGGCGTGATCGCCGACGGGCCGCTGCTCGATTGCCTGCGCCGCGCCGTGACGTTTGGCCTGTTCCTGGTGCGTCTGGATGTCCGCCAGGATTCCAGCCGACACTCCGCAGCCATGACGGAGATCACCGATTACCTCGGCCTGGGTCGCTACGAAGACTGGGATGAGGACGCGCGCATCAGCTTCTTGATGAAGGAGTTGACTAACCGTCGTCCGTTGCTGCCGGGGTATTTCAAACCGTCGGCCGACACCGCCGAAGTGCTCAACACCTGTAAGGAAATTGCCGCGGCCCCGGCGGCTTCGTTGGGCTCGTATGTCATCTCCATGGCCGGTGCGGCGTCGGATGTGCTGGCGGTGCAATTGCTGCTTAAAGAGTCGGGTGTACAGCGGCCAATGCGCGTGGTGCCGCTGTTCGAAACCCTGGCCGACCTGGATAACGCCGGCCCGGTGATCGAGCAATTGTTGCAACTGCCGGGTTATCGCGCGCGTCTGCAAGGCCCGCAGGAAGTGATGATCGGCTACTCCGACTCGGCCAAGGACGCCGGCACCACCGCTGCCGCCTGGGCGCAATACCGGGCGCAGGAGCGCCTGGTGGATATTTGCCGCGAACAGCAAGTGGAGCTGCTGTTGTTCCATGGTCGCGGTGGCACCGTGGGCCGTGGCGGCGGCCCGGCCCACGCGGCGATCCTGTCGCAGCCACCAGGCTCGGTGGCCGGGCGTTTCCGCACCACCGAACAAGGCGAAATGATCCGCTTCAAGTTCGGTCTGCCGGACATCGCGGAGCAGAACCTCAACCTTTACTTGGCTGCGGTGCTGGAAGCAACGCTGTTGCCGCCGCCACCGCCCGAGCCGGCCTGGCGTCATTTGATGGACGAATTGGCCTCGGATGGTGTGAGGGCTTACCGCGCGGTGGTGCGAGAAAATCCGCAATTCGTCGAGTATTTCCGCCAGTCCACCCCCGAACAGGAGCTGGGCCGCCTGCCGCTGGGCAGCCGTCCAGCCAAGCGGCGTGCGGGCGGTATCGAAAGCCTGCGCGCCATCCCCTGGATCTTCGGTTGGACCCAGACGCGCTTGATGCTGCCGGCGTGGCTCGGCTGGGAGGCGGCGTTGAGCAATGCCCTGGCGCGGGGTGAAGGTGAATTGCTGGGGCAGATGCGCGAACAGTGGCCGTTCTTCCGCACCCGCATCGATATGCTGGAAATGGTGCTGGCCAAGGCCGATGCCGATATCGCGCGTCTCTATGATGAGCGTCTGGTGCAGCCCGATTTGTTGCCATTAGGTGCGCACTTACGCGACCTATTGTCGCAGGCGTGCTCGGTGGTGCTCGGTCTGACCGGCCAGTCGCAACTGCTGGCCCACAGCCCTGACACCCTGGAGTTCATCCGCCTGCGCAACACCTACCTTGACCCCTTGCATCTGTTGCAGGCCGAGCTGCTGGCGCGCTCGCGCCGGCAGGAAGCCGCGCAGGACAGCCCTCTGGAACAGGCGCTGCTGGTGTCCGTGGCCGGTATCGCGGCCGGCTTGCGCAACACCGGCTGAGGTTTTTCGCATGTTCTCAATGGCTTGCGCTTGAACCACGCTGGCCGCCCGGAACCGGGCGGTCATCGTTCAAGGGGCAGGGTTGCACTCTGGAATACCCTACCTATGACGCATGCGCGGCGCGGGTTCTTCCGACTTTTGGCGGCTTGTGTGGTTAGGGCCTGCTGTGTATCTTGATCAGCCTTTGGCCGTTTGGGCGGCCCGAATCACATTTTTACGCGATTGGCCCCACGCGGCGAATCCGAGCGTCATCTCTATAAAAAATTGAGGAGCACATCGATGCGCGTCATTCTGCTGGGAGCTCCCGGGGCCGGTAAAGGTACTCAGGCAAAGTTCATCACTGAAAAATTCGGCATTCCACAAATCTCCACCGGTGACATGCTGCGCGCTGCGGTAAAAGCAGGCACCGAGCTGGGCATCAAGGCCAAGAGCATCATGGACGCCGGTGGCCTGGTTTCCGATGACCTGATCATTGCCCTGGTCAAGGACCGTATCGCGCAGCCTGACTGTGCCAACGGTTTCCTGTTCGACGGTTTCCCGCGCACCATTCCTCAGGCCGAAGCTTTGGTCACGGCCGGTGTCGAGCTGGACGCCGTGGTTGAAATCGCGGTGGAAGACGAAGAAATTGTCCAGCGTATCGCAGGCCGTCGCGTTCACGAGGCCTCGGGCCGCGTGTACCACACCGTCTACAACCCGCCGAAAGTTGAAGGCAAAGACGATGTCACCGGCGAAGACCTGGTACAGCGCAAGGACGACACCGAAGAAACCGTGCGTCATCGCCTGTCGGTCTACCATTCCCAGACTAAGCCGCTGGTGGATTTCTACCAGAAGCTGTCCGCTGCCAACGGCAAGCCGAAGTACAGCCATATCCCTGGCGTCGGTTCGGTGGAAGCGATCACCGCCAAGGTGATGCAAGCCCTGAGCTGATCACCTGATCGGCGTCTCATACAACGGCCCGCTTGCGGGCCGTTGTTGTTTATACTGGCGCACTTTTTTTCGACTTGGACACCGACACCGATGAGCACCCTGCTGGCCCTGGACACCGCAACCGAAGCTTGCTCCGTTGCCTTGCTGCACGATGGCAAAGTAACCAGCCACTACGAGGTGATCCCACGCCTGCACGCGCAAAAGCTGTTGCCGATGATCAAGCAACTGCTCGAAGATGCCGGCACCACTTTAGCGGCGGTGGACGCTATTGCTTTTGGTCGCGGCCCGGGCGCCTTTACCGGTGTGCGCATTGCTATCGGCGTGGTGCAAGGCCTGGCCTTTGCCCTGGAACGCCCGGTGTTGCCGGTCTCCAACCTTGCCGTATTGGCCCAGCGCGCGTTGCGTGAGCAGGGCGCGTCGCAGGTAGCGGCCGCCATCGACGCGCGGATGGACGAAGTCTACTGGGGCTGTTACCGCGCGGTGGCCGGTGAAATGCGCCTGGTCGGCGCGGAAGCGGTGCAGCCGCCCGAAGCGTCGGCACTGCCGGAGGATGCCAGCGGCGATTGGTTCGGCGCGGGCACAGGTTGGGGGTATGGGGAGCGCATTGCGGTGAAACTGGCCGGCCAGGACGCTGCCATGTTGCCCCATGCCGAAGACCTGCTGACCCTGGCGCGTTTTGCCTTCGAGCGCGGTGAAGCGATCCCAGCCGATCAGGCGGCGCCGGTGTACTTGCGCGATAAAGTGGCGCAAACCAAGGCCGAACGCGGGCTGATTTGACGCCAAAGTGATGGCAACTTTCGCCAATCGTCAGAATTTGCCCTTGGTTTTAAACCTTTTTCAAATTATGTGTTCTAGTTATCACCAGAGCATTTGCGCGCAACGGAAGTCGCCACTAAAATGCCATCACTGATAGCGAGTTCGCATCGATGCGTATAGACGGATTTTCCTCACAGTCGTACCCCCTCAAACGTAAGCCGCGCAAGGCGAGCGTGACGGTAGACGATTCGGTCGAAGATTCGCCGGACTTCATCGAAGTCCAGTCCGAGGCGGCGACCGCTACGCAAGGTGCTGGCAGTGCGCGTATCAGCGGCCTGCCTGCCCGTCAGCAGGATATGGTCTTCCCCCGCTCCATGAGCAAAAGCGTTGCCACCGCCTTGGCCAGTTACCTGACCACCGCCGGTTTTGTCGAGTGGGATATGGAAGTGCTGGGTCTCGACGTTCATATCTGATGCTTCTGCCTTACTACCTCGGTTGCCCGTCCTGGAGTGAAAACGCCTGGCGCGAGTACCTGTACCCAGCCGATGCTCGCGCCAGCGATTACCTCGCCCTCTATTCTCAGGTCTTCAACGCCGTTGAAGGCAACACCACATTCTACGCTCGCCCCTCGGCCGCCACCGTGCAGCGCTGGGCCGAAATCATGCCCGCCGATTTTCGCTTTACCGCCAAATTCCCCGGGGATATCAGCCACGGGGGCGATTTGCGTGAGCAATTACCGGCGGCGGAAAGTTTCGTCGGCCTGATGAGCCCGTTGGGTGAACGTGTAGCTCCGTTGTGGCTGCAACTGTCGGCTGCGTTCTCGCCGCAGCGTCTGGCGGAACTGGCTGGGTTTATCGACGGCCTGGAGCGTCCGATGGCGGTGGAAGTGCGCCATCCGGAATTTTTCGCCAAGGGCGATGCCGAGCGCATGCTTAACCGCCTGTTGCGCGACCGGGGTGTCGAGCGTATCTGCCTGGACCCCAGGGCGCTGTTCAGTTGCACCTCGACGTCGCCGGCGGTGCTGCATGCGCAATCGAAAAAGCCCAAAGTGCCGCCGCGGCCGGCTGCGCTGACTCAGTTTCCGCAGGTGCGCTTCATTGGCCATCCGGAGCTGGAGGCCAACGACCCGTTTCTGGTGCCTTGGATTGAAAAAGTCGCCGGCTGGATCGAAGAGGGCCGCACTCCCTACGTGTTTCTGCACACCTCGGACAATCGCCTCGCCGCCCAATTGGCCATGCGCTTTCATACCCAACTGATGGCACGCTTGCCTGGCCTTGCACCATTACCCACGTTGGATCGCGAGCCCGAAGTGGAGCAACTGGGGTTACTCTAGGGCTCCTTTTCCCGCCAGGAGCTTGCCATGGATGCTCAAACCCTTCGCGCCGAAACCTTCAAGCGCCTGCATGAACGCGACCGCGCGTTCGTGATGCCCAACCCGTGGGACGCAGGTTCCGCCGTGATGCTTGCCAGCCTGGGGTTCGAAGCCTTGGCCACCACCAGCGCGGGTTATGCCTTCAGCCTTGGTAGGCCGGATGCGGAGGGCGCGCTGTCTCTGGACGACACCTTGCTCAACGCGCATCAGATCGCCCAGGCCACAACACTGCCGGTGGCGGCCGACTTGGAAAACGGTTTCAGCGACAGCCCGGACGGCTGCGCCCAGACCATCCTGCGTGCAGCGGCCACGGGGATTGTCGGCGGTTCCATCGAAGACGCCACTGGACACTCTGGCGACCCCATTTATGCCTTCGACCTGTCTGTGGAGCGTGTACAAGCGGCGGCTACCGCGGCCCGCAGTTTGCCGTTTGCGTTCATGCTCACCGCCCGCGCGGAAAACCTATTGCACGGTCGTCTGGACCTGCCCGATACCCTCCGCCGCCTGCAAGCCTACGCCGAGGCCGGTGCCGACGTACTTTACGCGCCGGGCCTGCGCACCGCCGATGAGGTGTTGGCGGTGGTCAAGGCAGTCGCGCCCAAACCGGTGAATGTGTTGATGTCCGGTGCGCTGAAACTCAGCGTCGCGCAATTGAGCGCCATGGGCGTCAAGCGCATCAGCGTGGGTTCGGCGATGGCGTTGGCGGCCTATGGCGAGTTCTATCGCGCGGCCCAGGAGGTCTATGAGTTGGGCACCTTTACCTTTACCGAGCGCTCCATGCCCTTCAGCACGGCCAATCAGTTTTTCAAGGTCTGACCCATGCGGTTTATCAAGGTGATGGGCGTGCTGCTGATGCTGGGCGGCGCGGTGGTGGTCGGTGTATGGCGCGGCTGGGTGCCGTTGGCGCCGGAATGGAATCCATGGGCGCCGCTGGATGTGCGCGCCAGCCCAAACCTGTTGACGCGTTTTAAGCTGGGACGTCTGCAGGACGACCCGGCGCTGTGCGACCAGGTGCTGAAGACTTCAGGCTTGCGCGTGAGCCATCAAGCTGATTCATCCGCCGATGTCGCCTGCCCGTTGCGCAACACCTTGCGCGTGCAGGGTGCAGGGGTGGGATTGAGCAGCAGCTTTCTTGCCAGTTGCCCGCTGGCCGTGGCGTTCGCGCTGTTCGAGCGCCATAGCCTGCAACCGGCGGCGCAGACGGTGTTCGGCCAGGCGGTGACGCGAGTCGATCATCTGGGCAGTTTTGCCTGTCGCACGATGTATAACCGTGCCAACGGGCCACTGAGCCAGCATGCCTCGGCCAACGCGCTGGATATCGCCGGTTTTCGCTTGGCCGATGGGCGCAGTATCAGCGTGCTCAAGGATTGGCCAGGGGAGGGCACCAATGCGCGGTTCCTGCGTCAGGTGCGCGACAGTGCCTGTGATGATTTCAACGTGGTGTTAAGCCCGGACTACAACGCCGCGCACCGCAATCACTTCCACTTCGATATGGGGCGCTGGTGGGTGTGCCGCTGAGGGTCAGGCGGCCAGGCGCAGGTTGTGGGTGATCAATGGGCGTGCCCAGTAGTAGTCGAAGTCCAGGGCTTTTTGCTGCTCCACCAACGCTTCTTCGGGGTAAGGCGTAGGCGGCGGTGGCAACAGGTCCAGTTCGAACTCGGCGATTGGCAAGTGCAGTGCGCGCGGTTCCGGCGCGGGGCCTGGCTCCGGCAACGGCTGCCCGGCGGCCAGCACGATAGGGCGTACCCAACCGCTTTCGAAATTCTGCTGACGTTGCTGGGCGACGATTTCTTCTTCAGGAAACGGCGTCGCAGCCGGTGGCAGCAGCTCGGTTTCAAATTCGGCGATGGGCAGGAACAGCGGTTCTGGCGGGGCGATTTCGGTGTCTTTAACGTCGCACTCACGCTGGGTGAGGATCTGCGACAACAGGTCTGCGCCTGCGCTGGGTTCTACCGCCGGGTCCAGCGGTGCCGTCGCCTCGGCTGCCGGCGCGTCCGGCGTTTCGCCGAGCTGCTCGGCCAATGCCCGGGCGAAGAAGTCCTGCCACACATGACTCACACCGGCCAGCGCTTGAGTGTTGCGCAAGCCGTAGTGGTTGTGGGTCGGCAGTACACCGATGGTTAGGGGGAGAATGTCTGACATTTTCTTCGGTCGACGCTCAGCTCTGGCAAAATACCTGACTGTTGGTTTTATCGGCCGGTGTTGGCCGATCCTTAATATTTTTGAGCGTAGCGATTGATGAGCGAACAACCAGCGGCCAGCCGCATCCGGGTCGAGGCCATGGCCGATGCTTTCCAGGCCCGCGCCGAACAGTGGGCTGCCCAACTTGGCTTGCCGTTAGTGCTGGCGGATGCGGATTTTTCCTTGCAGGTCGGCGAACATGGCTTGCAGTTGCAGCAACTGGGGGCGGACGCGCCGGGGCCGGTGCGTGTGGACTTTGTCGAAGGCGGCGCGGCGCATCGGCGTTTATACGGCGGTGGCAGTGGGCAGATGATCGCCAAGGCCGTGGGCATCGCCCAAGGGGTACGCCCACGGGTGCTGGACGCCACGGCGGGCCTGGGCAAGGACGCCTTTGTGCTGGCGAGCCTGGGTTGCAACATGAGCCTGATCGAACGCCAGCCGTTGATTGGCGCTTTGCTCGAAGACGGCCTGGCGCGCGGCGCGGATGATTTCGAGGTGGCGCCGATCGTGGCACGCATGCAGCTGCTCAAGGGCAACTCCATCGAGGTGATGCGCAACTGGGAGGGCGAGCCTCCCCAGGTGATCTACCTCGACCCTATGTTCCCTCATCGTGAGAAAACCGCCCTAGTGAAGAAGGAGATGCGCCTGTTCCGCCCGCTGGTGGGCGATGACCCAGACGCACCGGCCTTGCTCGCCGCAGCGCTGGCCCTGGCCAGTCACCGTGTTGTGGTCAAGCGCCCGCGCAAGGCGCCGTGTATCGACGGGCCCAAGCCGAGCCATGCGCTGGATGGCAAGTCCAGCCGCTACGACATTTACCCCAAGAAAGCGCTCAAGCCCTGATAACCGCTATGGCTTGTAGGCCCGCATAAACAACCCCACCACATCCTGCACATGGGCTTCGGCGGCTTCCTCACTCAACTGGCCGCCGCAGCCATACAGCAGGCAGAAGTTCGCCGTGCCTTTGAGCAGGCAGAAGAAATGCTCGGCCGCCTTGAACGGTTTATCGATGCTCAGGGCGCCGCTCTGGTCAATGGTGCTGAGCAGGCGTTCCATGCCTTGCAACATGCGCATGGGTCCGGCTTCGAAGAAAATCTGCGAGAGTTTCACGTCCTGATTGCCGGTGGTCATCATCAGCCGATGCAGGTTCACCGACTCTTCGCTGTTGATCAGCCGATGAAAGCCACGGGCGATGGTCAGCAGGACCGTTTCTACCGGTACACCCGCGGGCATCTCGAAATACATCACCGGTAATTGTTCCTCGCACTTGGCCACGACGGCGGCGGTGAACAGGGTTTCTTTGTCGGTGAAGTGGTTGTAGACCGTGAGTTTCGACACGCCAGCCTCCAAGGCCACCGCGTCCATGCTGGTGCTGGCGTAACCATTGCTCAAAAACAGAAACTTGGCTGCTTCGAGGATTGCCTGGCGTTTTGCCATGTCCTTGGGACGCCCGGGGCTATTGGTGTTCAGAGGATTGTCGGACATTTTCACCTTTAATACTGGACTGGCGAGTTTGGTATTAATAACATACCGGCAAGTATAATTATTCCTAGCATCATTTGCGAAAGGTCCTTCAGCATGCGCAGCACTTTCCTGCCCCTTGCGTTGCCTTCGTGTCTGGTCCTCCTATTGGCCGCCTGCGGTCATGAAGAAGCGCCCCAGACCACCATCCGCCCGGCCATGGTGGTGCAGCCACAGCCTTCTGCGCAGACGACGGACAGCTACCCCGGAGAAGTGCGTGCGCGCTACGAGCCGGACCTGGCTTTTCGCATTGGCGGCAAAGTCAGTAAGCGCTGGGTGGAGGAGGGCGAGCGGGTCAAGGCCAATCAGGCGTTGGCCGAACTCGACCCTCAGGACGTGCGCCTGCAACTGGACGCCGCCCGCGCTCAGGTCGCCGCCGCCCAGGCCAACTTGAGCTTGGTGCGTGCCGAGCGTGATCGCTACAAAACTTTGCTGGATCGTCAGATGGTCAGCCGGTCCCAGTACGACAATTCCGAAAATCTTTACCGTTCGGGCGAAGCCCGCCTCAAGCAAATCAAAGCCGAGTTCGATGTGGCCAGTAACCAGGCGGCCTATGCGGTGTTGCGCGCGCCGCAGGATGGCGTGGTGGCCAAGCGTGCGGTGGAAGTCGGGCAAGTGGTGTCCGCCGGGCAAACGGTGTTCACCCTGGCCACCGATGGCGAACGTGAAGTGCTGATCAGCCTGCCCGAACAAGGCTTTGCTCGCTTCAAGATCGGCCAGCCGGTGTCTGTGGAGCTGTGGAGCCAGCCGGATCAACGCTTCGCTGGGCGCATTCGCGAGTTGTCCCCTGCCGCCGACCCCAAGTCGCGTACTTTTGCTGCGCGCGTTGCGTTTACCGGCGGCAAAGTCCCGGCGGAACTCGGCCAGAGCGCTCGCGTGTTTATACAGGGCGACGGCAGTAATCCGCTGTCCGTGCCGTTGTCTGCCATCAGCGCGGAGAACGGTGAGTCCTACGTCTGGCGCGTGCAGCCGGACAACACCCTCAAGCGCACACCGGTGCGTATCGGCGCGTTCGGCGATAAAACCGTGCCTGTGCTGAAGGGCTTGAGCGCCGATGATTGGGTTATCGCAGCCGGTGTGCATGTGCTCCACGAGGGCCAGCCAGTGCGCCCGGTGGATCGCGCCAACCGTGTGGTGAATCTGGCGGCCAAGGAGTAGTCCCAATGGGTTTCAATCTTTCCGAATGGGCGCTACGTAATCGCCAGATCGTGCTGTTCCTGATGATCCTGCTGGCAGTGGTGGGCACGTTGTCCTACACCAAGCTGGGGCAGAGCGAAGATCCGCCCTTCACCTTCAAGGCCATGGTGATCAAGACCAACTGGCCTGGCGCCACCGCGCAGGAAGTCTCACGGCAAGTCACCGAGCGCATTGAGAAAAAACTCATGGAGACCGGCGACTACGAGCGCATTGTCTCGTTTTCCCGGCCGGGCGAGTCCCAGGTGACCTTCGTCGCCCGTGATGCCATGCGCTCGGCGCAGATACCCGAACTGTGGTACCAGGTGCGCAAGAAAATCAGCGACATCCGCCAGACCCTGCCGCCGGATATCCAAGGGCCGTTTTTCAACGACGAATTCGGCACCACCTTCGGCAATATCTACGCCCTGACCGGCGATGGTTTCGACTACGCCGTGCTCAAGGACTACGCCGACCGCATCCAGATCCAACTGCAACGCGTAGCGGATGTGGGCAAGGTCGACTTGCTCGGTTTGCAGGACGAGAAGATCTGGATCGAGCTGTCCAACCTCAAACTCGCCACCTTGGGTTTACCCTTGGCCGCTGTGCAACAGGCGTTGCAGGAACAGAACGCGGTGACTACCGCCGGGTTCTTTGAAACGCCAAGCGAGCGTGTGCAGTTGCGGGTGTCGGGCAATTTCAAGACGGTGGACGAAATCCGCAGTTTTCCCATTCGCGTGGGGGATCGCACTTTCCGTATCGGCGATGTAGCTGATATTCACCGTGGCTTCAACGATCCACCGGCGCCACGCATGCGCTACATGGGCGAAGACGCCATCGGCCTGGCCGTGGCCATGCGCGAGGGCGGCGATATTCTGGTGCTGGGCAAGGCGCTTGAGGGTGAATTCGCACGTCTTCAGAAGAACCTTCCGGCGGGCATGCAGTTGCGCAAAGTGTCGGATCAGCCCGCAGCGGTCAAAACCGGAGTCGGCGAATTCGTCCAGGTGCTGGCCGAAGCGTTGGCCATCGTGTTGCTGGTGAGCTTTTTCTCCCTGGGACTGCGCACCGGTATGGTAGTGGCACTGGCGATTCCGCTGGTGCTGGCGATGACGTTCGCCACCATGTATTACCTCGGCATCGGCTTGCACAAGATTTCCCTCGGCGCCCTGGTACTGGCCCTCGGGCTGCTGGTCGATGACGCCATCATCGCCGTGGAAATGATGGCGATCAAAATGGAGCAAGGCTACGACCGGCTCAAGGCCGCCAGTTTTGCCTGGACCAGCACCGCGTTTCCGATGCTCACCGGTACGCTGATCACGGCGGCCGGTTTTCTGCCCATCGCGACGGCCCAGTCGAGCACCGGCGAATACACCCGCTCGATATTCCAAGTGGTGACCATCGCGCTGCTCGCGTCCTGGGTGGCCGCCGTGGTGTTCGTGCCCTACCTGGGGGAAAAACTCCTGCCGGACCTGGCGAAGATTCATGCCGCCAAACACGGCCATGATGGCCCCGACCCCTACGGCACACCCTTCTATCAGCGTGTAAGGCGGTTGGTGGCGTGGTGTGTGAATCGGCGTAAAACCGTGATCGTGCTGACGCTGCTGCTGTTTATCGGTTCGGTGGCGTTGTTTCGGTTCGTGCCGCAACAATTTTTCCCGGCGTCTGGTCGCCTGGAACTGATGGTCGATTTGAAATTGGCCGAGGGCGCGTCCCTGAGCAACACCGCCGAGCAGGTCAAACGCCTGGAGGCGCTGCTCAAAGAGCATGCCGGCATCGACAATTATGTGGCCTATATAGGCACCGGCTCGCCGCGATTTTACTTGCCTCTGGATCAGCAGTTGCCGGCCACCAGCTTCGCCCAGTTCGTGGTGTTGGCTAAGACCATCGAGGAGCGCGAAACCCTGCGCACCTGGCTGATCGAAACCCTCAACGAACAGTTCCCTGACCTGCGCTCGCGTGTCACACGCCTGGAAAACGGCCCGCCCGTGGGTTACCCGGTGCAGTTTCGCGTGACGGGGGAACATATCGAAGAGGTGCGCGCCCTGGCCCGCAAGGTCGCCGCGAAAGTCCGCGAAAATACTCATGTGGTTAACGTGCACCTGGACTGGGAGGAACCGAGCAAAATCGTCTACCTCAATATCGATCAGGACCGCGCCCGGGCGCTGGGCGTCAGCACCGCCAACCTGTCGAAATTCCTCCAGAGTTCCCTGACCGGCTCCAGCGTCAGCCAGTACCGGGAGGATAACGAGTTGATCGAAATCCTCCTGCGCGGCACCCGGCATGAACGCACCGAACTGACGTTGCTCCCCAGCCTGGCGGTGCCCACCGACAATGGTAAAAGCGTCGCGCTGTCGCAGATCGCCACCCTTGAGTACGGCTTCGAAGAAGGTGTGATCTGGCATCGCAACCGCCTCCCCACGGTGACCGTCCGCGCCGATATCTACGGCAAGGAACAACCGGCGACCCTGGTGCAGCAGATTTTTCCGACCCTCGCCGAGGTGCGCGCCGAATTGCCGGACGGTTACCTGCTGGAGGTCGGCGGCACCGTCGAAGACTCCGCGCGCGGCCAGAACTCGGTGAAGGCCGGTGTGCCGCTGTTCATCGTGGTGGTGTTGACGTTGCTGATGCTGCAATTGCGCAGTTTCTCACGCACCGCGATGGTGTTTCTGACGGCGCCGCTGGGGCTGATCGGTGTAACGCTGTTTCTGTTGGTGTTCCGTCAGCCCTTCGGGTTCGTGGCGATGCTCGGCACTATCGCATTGTCCGGGATGATCATGCGTAACTCGGTGATCCTGGTGGATCAGATCGAGCAAGACATCAAGGCGGGGCTGGCGCCGTGGCAGGCGATCATCGAGGCCACGGTCCGACGCTTCCGTCCGATAGTGCTGACGGCCCTGGCAGCGGTGCTGGCGATGATCCCGCTGTCGCGTAGCGTGTTCTTCGGGCCGATGGCAGTGGCGATCATGGGCGGGTTGATTGTCGCCACGGCATTGACCCTATTGTTCCTGCCGGCCCTGTATGCTGCGTGGTTCCGAGTGAGGAAGGGTGACGTGTAAGCATGCTGGCCACAGTTTTGAGTTTGATGTTGTTACTGTCTGCCCCCGGGCCGACTAACACATTGCTTTTTCGCGCCGGTGTGCTCTTCGGATTTCGGGGCGCATGGCGCTTGGTGCTGATTGAGTGCGCGGCTTATCTGCTGCAGGTGTCGTTGTGGGGGGCCGCCCTGATCCATTTCGCGTTCTATTCCCCATGGGTAATGCGGTGCGCGCAATGGGTTGCCGTCTCCTACTTACTCTACGTCTCGTATCAGCTTTGGCAGCGTAAAAGCGAAAACACCCGTTTAGACCGAGACGGTTTTTCAGGTCGCTATTTCTTTCTGATGACGTTGATGAACCCCAAGGGTTTATTGATTGCTTCATTCCTCGCGCCCGCCGATGCGTTCAGCAGTCCGCGAGGCTACTTGGCGTTTATGGTTGTGCTGGCCATGGTGATCGTGCCGGTTGGCGCGACCTGGTTACTGCTGGGCAGCCGTCTTGAACGACGCCGAGGAAACTGGCTGACACCCGTTGCCATCGATCGAGCCACTGCTGTGACGATTTGCTGTTTCGCGGCCGTTCTGCTGGGACGACTGGCAGATGAGCTGATCCACTGAGGTCTTGCTGTACGCTATTTGTGGACGCGTCAGGATATTTGAATACAGGCCAGAGGAACTGTTTACAAGCGAATTGCCACACATGGCTACCTGATCTGCAGGTGCTCTCTCATGTTGATGGGGCCGCTGCGGGATAAGGTTTCATTGAATTCGTGAGGAGTTGCCTATGTTTTTTCCTGTGTTCCTAGGCCCGCTTTCGTTGTTAGGGCTCAACTCATTGTTTAATGAGGCGAAGAGGGGCGATAAGCATTGCCACTCGCACAAACCCGAACCTGCAAAGCCATGCGAAGACAACGCCAAGCCTTGCCAAAAAACTGCGACGATTGAGACCAAAATCACTTGGTGATGCAGTTGCGATACCAACGGTTTTTTTCGCTCGCTCAGTAATGCAAACGCCCCGACTGATCGGGGCGTTTGCATAAGTGCGGGGTTTGCTGACGCATGCCTACAGTGCGCCGAATACTTTCTTCGCCAAACTGGTGGCAGCCGCCGCGGGATTCTTGCGAATCGTCTCTTCCTGCTGCGCAATCATCTTGAACAAACCGTCCAGTGCCTGTTCGGTCACATAGTTCTCGACATTAGCGCTCTTGGCATCCACGGCGCCGAAGGCGGCGGCTTTGCCGGCCAGGGCGTTGTACTGCTGGGCTACGCCGACTTTGTCGGTGGCAGCCTTGACGATCGGCAGGAATTTGGCGCGAATGGCTTCGCGACTGCTTTTGTCCAGGTACTGAGTGGCCGAATCCTGGCCGCCGCTGAGGATGCCCTTGGCGTCGGTCACGCTCATGTTTTTCACAGCGTTTACCAGAATCGGCTGGGCTTGGGTCACAGCCGTTTCAGCCGCTTTGTTCATGCTGGTTTCCAGTTGGGTGACCTGATCACCCATGCCGAACATCTTCAGCTTGTCCGCGACTTTGCCCAACTTGCCCGGCAGGCCGATCTTGACCTCCGGGTTGTTGCTGAAACCGCCGGGTACGCCTAGTTGTTTCACCGCGATCTGGGCACCTTGGGTCAATGCATCCTTGAGTCCGCCAGTGGCGTCGCCCTGGGACAGGCTGCCCAGGTCCAGGGCCATAGCGTTGGCGCCGAGCAGCAGGCCGGCACACAGGGCAGTGAAGCGAAGGGATTTACGGAGCATGGGCGCTTCCTTATGTTCGATGTTCGAAATCAGGGGGCTACGGCGTTGACGCGCACGCGCAGCGGCTGGGCGTCCTGGCCGTCGAGCCGCACGGTGTGGCGATCAGTGGTGATGAACAGTAGCTTGCCCTCCAGCTCGATGCGAGCACTCACCGCGTAACTGTGGCCGGGCTTGACCTGTGCCGGGTCGTAACTCAGGTGGAACGGCAGGGGCACCTGGCCTTTGACCGGGCCTTTCTGTTCGGCCAGAACCACGGCGGGAGCGTCCGCCAGGGACACGTCCTGCAGGCTCACGCTCAACGTGGCCGCAGGGGGCAGGGCGATGCGTTGCAGGTAGAACACTTCGCCGTCGAGGCTGGCCTTGGGCGCGGGACTCATGGATTGGCAGGCTCCGAGCAGGGCGGTGAGGCCCAGGAGAATGATCTTTTTCATGGTGCAGCTCCTTTTCAACGGGGCCGGAGGCTCTCCGGCCCTTATTCAATCTAGCGGCTTTCTTCTGGTTCCACCGGCGCATCACCCGCACCGTCCACCCGGTGCAAGGCCACCTGGCGGATCGACAGGCGAATCTCGGCCGGCAACACGCGTTTGGCCGCGCCTTCGGCCAGTTCACCGAGCAGGTCGTGGTAGCTCAATTTGCCGGCCTCATCGCGGCGCAGCACATCTTGCTCCAGCAACGTCTGAATAAAATGTCGGAAAAGACTCTTATCGAAGAACTCCGGGGCATTGAGCCCATGCAGGATCGACAGGCGCTGGGCCATGATCGTGCACAGGTCTTCCAGCTCCTCGGCGCTGATGCTGTTCTGGCCGCTGTTGAGCAACAGCGAGATCGCCATATAGAAGCGTTGCAAGGTTTGGGCGATGCTCTTGGACAGCAGCGTCAGCAGCACAAAGTGTCGCGAGCTGGGGGCCGGGCGCAGGTACACATCTTTCTCGAAGCGCAGCAGGCCCTGTTCGACGAACGCCTCCAGCCACTGGTCGATCACGTTGTCCAGATCGTCCAGGGACCAGCGGATAAACAGTTCCGATTGCAGGTACGGGTACAGCGCGTGGGTATAGCGCAGGATCTGTTCGCGGCTCATGCGCGAGCTGCTCTGGAAGAAGCTCGCCAGCAGCGCGGGCAGGGCGAAGATGTGAAGTACGTTGTTGCGGTAGTAAGTCATCAGAACGGCGTTCTGTTCGTCCAGGTACAAAATCTTGCCCAGGGCGTCGCTCTGTTCCGACAACAGCTTCATATCTTTGACGTGCTGGATCAGCGCCATGCCATCGCCTTCCGGCACGGTGGTATGGGGCGAGTACGGCACGCGGCGCAATAGCGTCAGGTACAAGTCCAGCTGACGGGCCATGGCCTGTTCATCCAGGGCCAGGCGCGTGGTGGACAGCAGTGCCAGGGCCACCAGATTCACCGGGTTCACGGCGGCGGCTTCGTTCAAGTGGCGAGCCACTTGTTCGCCCAGGCGATGGGTGGTTTGGTTGAGCCACGCCGGCTTGTAGTTCGGGCCCAGGTCCTGGGCGCGCCAGTCCGGTTGCTCGGCGTCGAGGAATTCCGCCAGCTTGATCGGCTCGCCGAAGTTCACCGCGACCTGGCCGAAGCGCTGCTTGAGGGCGCCGACCACTTTGAAAATATCGAAGATCGACTCTTTCTTCTTGCTCGCCCCGCGCAGTTCGCCGAGGTAGGTGCGGCCTTCGAGCACGCGCTCATAACCGATGTACACCGGCACGAATACGATCGGCATACGCGAAGAGCGCAGGAAACTGCGCAAGGTGATCGCCAGCATTCCGGTCTTGGGTTGCAACATGCGCCCGGTGCGCGAGCGTCCGCCTTCGACGAAATACTCCACCGGGAAGCCCTTGGTGAACAGCGTATGCAAGTACTCGTTGAATACGGCGGTGTACAGCGGGTTGCCCTTGAAGGTGCGGCGCATGAAAAATGCACCGCCACGGCGCAGCAGGCTACCGATTACTGGCATGTTCAGGTTGATACCGGCGGCGATATGCGGCGGCGTCAGACCGTTCTTGAACAGTAGGTAGGACAACAGCAGGTAGTCGATATGGCTGCGGTGGCACGGGACGTAGATCACCTCGTAACCCTGGGCAACCTGTTGCACACCTTCGATGTTATTGACCTTGATGCCGTCGTAGATCTTGTTCCAGAACCAGCTCAGCACCACTTCCAGAAACCGGATCGCGGTGTAGGTATAGTCCGAGGCGATTTCGTTGCCGTAGCGCAGGGCCTGGGCCTTGGCTTTTTCCGGGCTGATTTTTTCGCGTTCGGCTTCGTCGGCGATGGCCTGGCGCACCAGCGGCATGTTGACCAGACCCTTCACCAAGTTGCGGCGGTGGGACAGGTCGGGGCCGATCACCGCAGTCTTCAGGTTACGAAAGTGCACACGCAGGATGCGCTGGGCCATGCGCACGGTGCGTTCGTGGCCTTTATTGTGCTCGATCAATTCACGCAGGTTGATAGGCGCGGAGAATTGCACGCGAGTCTTGCGCCCCAGGATCAGGATGCTCAACAGCCGGCGCAGACGCCCGGTGACCGCCCAACTGTCGGCGAACAGCAGCTTCCATGGGCTGGACTCGCTCTCGGGGGACTGGCCCCAGAACACGCTGACCGGAATGATTTGTGCATTCTCTTCGGCGTGCTCGCTGAGGGTGTTGACCAGGCGGGTCAGGGTCGGCGGCGCACCGCGCTTGTCCTGGCGGCCCAGCCAATCCGGTTCCGGCGTGAGGTAGAAGAACGCCGCCGGCTCCATCAGTGGGCCTACCGACACCGGCAACACCGGGCGCGGCAGGCCGGCCTTGGTGCACTCGGCGTCGACCACCGCCAGTTCGGTGAGGGAGGGTGATTGCAGGACGTAAAACACCGGCCGGCTGCGGTCCAGGTTGAGGGTTAGGGACGACTGGTTGATCGTCTCCGAGCGAACCCAGAGGTACAACAGTCGGCGCAAGGTGCCGAACACCAGACGGCGGAACGGGGAGCGGGTCATAGGCGAGCTGCTTCAAGTGGGAAAAAACCGAGCAGGCGCTCGGGCGGGTAGTGTGCCGTATTCGCCGAAAATCGGCAAAAAAGCAGCGATGTAAACTTGAGTTGAACGCTTTTGAGCCTGCCATATACTCGGCAGTTCAACGCGTACCGGCTCAATAATAAAAACCGAAGTGGGAGTAAACAGATGGCAACGCGCGAAACCGGCAATGTGAAGTGGTTCAACGATGCAAAGGGCTATGGCTTCATTCAGCGTGAGGACGGCCAGGATGTGTTTGTGCACTACCGCGCCATCCGCGGTGAAGGCCACCGCTCCCTGGCCGAGGGCCAGCAGGTGGAATACGCCGTGGTGAGCGGCGAGAAGGGCTTGCAGGCCGAGGATGTGGTCGGCCTATAGGCTGAGTGGCAGGTTTAAGCGGCAAGCTACAAGCGCTTTGGCTTGCAGCTTGCCGCTTGCCGCTTGAAGCTGCTTTTCAACCCGTCTTCCAAGTAATCTGCTCTTCGCCGTCTGCGCTGATGCGAATCCAGATGTCGGCGCTTTCTTCACCTTCTTCCTCGACCCACGTGCCCGGCGCGCAGCGCACTTCCACGTTCAGCGCGGCAAATGCGGCGCGGGCGCAGGCGATGTCTTCGTCCCATGGGGTCTGGTCGCTTTCTAGGTACAGGCTGTTCCACTTGCCAACGGCCTTGGGCAGCCAGGTGACAGGCACTTTGCCGGCCTTGCACTTGTAGGTCTGGCCTTTCTGGACCCAGTCGCTGCATGGCCCCAGGGCCGCGCCCAGCCAGGCGGCGATGGCTTTGTGGTCGACGTCGGCGTCCTTCAGGTAAATCTCGATATCGGGTTGGCGCATGGATGTTCCTCGTTGCGGGATTCGAAAATCCATTCGCGAAAATAAAGTCGGTTATTGAAGCACGAAATAATCGTAGCGCATCGACACCGTGACCTTCAGCGGCTCGGCCGCCTCGATCACTTCGGCGCGGCGCTCGGCACTGGCCCGCCAGCCGTGGGGTGTCATGGCCAGCAGGTTGGCGCGGTCCTTGGGATCGGCCAGGCTCAGTGTGAATTCCAGGATCTCGCTGTGCGCCAGGCTCATGCCCGACGGCACCAGGGCCAGGTGCTTGTCGTCGGTGTATTCGCGCACTTCGTCGTACAGACGTTCACGTAGCTCCATCAGGTGACCACTGGTAGGACCGACCTTCATCAAGCCGCCGCCAGGGCTTAGCAGGCGCTTGGCTTCCTGCCAGTCCAACGGGCTGAATACGCTGGCCAGGAACTGGCAACTGGCGTCGGCCAACGGCACGCGGGCCATGCTGGCGATCAACCAGGTCAGCGCCGGGTTGCGC
The DNA here is from genome assembly GCF_042610415.1 of Pseudomonas sp. MD330_10. Taxonomy (NCBI): domain Bacteria; kingdom Pseudomonadati; phylum Pseudomonadota; class Gammaproteobacteria; order Pseudomonadales; family Pseudomonadaceae; genus Pseudomonas; species Pseudomonas sp. MD330_10. The sequence goes on along the minus strand of NZ_JBHGZU010000002.1, from coordinate 451,795 downwards.
TTGCACGCACGTTTGACCGCTTCCTTGGAGATATCCAGCGCGTAGCCGTCGGCATGGGGCAGGGCCTCGGCGATTTGCGCGGTGTAGTAGCCCTCGCCACAGCCGATGTCCACCCAGCGCTGCGGCGCACGTTCTGCGGCCAGTTCGGCCAGGCGTTTGGCCACCGGGGCGTAGTGCCCGGCGTTGAGGAAGTCGCGACGCGCCTCGACCATGGCCAGGTTGTCACCCGGGTCACGGCTGTTCTTGTGCTGTACCGGCAACAGGTTCAGGTAACCCTGGCGTGCCCGGTCGAAACGGTGCCCGGCCGGGCACGCCACGCCATTGTCCACCGCGTTGAGCGGGGCGCTGCAAAGGGGGCAGGCGAGCATCAGGCGAGCAACTTGATCAGGGTCTGATAATAGATTTCGGTCAGCACATCGAGGTCGCTGGCCAGAATGCGCTCATTGACCTGGTGGATGGTCGCGTTGACCGGCCCCAGCTCGACCACTTGGGTGCCGAGGGTCGCAATGAAGCGGCCATCGGAAGTGCCGCCGCTGGTGGACGCCTGGGTCTCGCGACCGGTGACTGCCTTGATGCTGGCCGATACGGCATCGAGCAGGGCGCCCGGTTCGGTCAGGAACGGCAGACCCGACAGCGCCCATTCCACGTGCCAGTCCAGGCCGTGCTTGTCGAGAATCTGCGCAACGCGATGCTGTAGACCCTCCACGGTGGACTCGGTGGAGAAACGGAAATTGAACACCGCCGTCAGCTCGCCGGGAATCACGTTGGTGGCGCCGGTGCCGGAATTGAGGTTGGAAATCTGGAAACTGGTGGGCGGGAAAAACGCGTTGCCGTCATCCCAATGCTCGGCGGCCAGTTCGGCCAGGGCCGGCGCGGCCAGGTGGATCGGGTTCTTCGCCAGGTGCGGATAGGCCACGTGGCCTTGCACGCCGCGCACGGTCAGGGTCGCGCCGAGGGAGCCGCGACGGCCGTTCTTGACCACATCGCCGACCAGCGTGGTGCTTGACGGTTCGCCGACGATGCACCAGTCCAGGCGCTCCTTGCGCGCTGCCAGGCGTTCGATCACGGCTTTGGTGCCGTGGTGTGCCGGGCCTTCTTCATCGCTGGTGATCAGGAAGGCCACCGAACCCTTGTGGTCCGGGTAATCGGCGACGAAGCGCTCGGACGCTACCAACATCGCCGCCAGGCTGCCTTTCATGTCGGCTGCACCACGCCCGCAGAGCATGCCGTTTTCGTCGATCAAGGCGTCGAACGGGTCGCTCTGCCAGGCCTGCACCGGGCCGGTCGGGACCACGTCGGTGTGGCCTGCGAAGCACAGCACTGGGCCTTCATGCTTACCGTGGGTGGCCCAGAAATTGTCCACGTCTTCGATGCGCATCGGCTCAAGTTTGAAGCCGGCGTCGCCCAGGCGCTGCATCATCAGCTTCTGGCAATCGGCGTCGATCGGCGTCACCGAGGGGCGGCGGATCAGGTCGATGGCAAGTTGAAGGGTGGGCGAAAGGTCGGCATGGGCCGTCATGGGAAAACTCCGGAAAGCATGTTTGGAAGAGCAGGGCGGGCAGACAAAACGGCCGTTATCTTATAGCAAAACGGCGGCCAGAGGCCGCCGTTTAGTGCATTGCGCAAGTTTTTACGCGGCCGGAGCGGGCTGTGGCGCCGGCGCCGGTTTCGGCAGCGACGACAAGAACGCCATGATCAGCGCCGCCACGTACGGCAGGGACTGTACCAGCAACATCACCACCCAGAAGCGCATGTCATTGCTCGGCAGGCCCTGCACCAGGTAGATCCCCAGCGCGGCGCCCCACAACAACAGCATGATGAACATTTCTTCGCGGGCTTCGGAAATCGCGACCCAGAAGCCGTGGTTATCCGCGTTTTTCGGTGTACGAAAGAACGGAATACTGGTGGTGAAGAAGCCATACAGCACCGCCTTGGCGATGGTGTGGGACAACGCCAGCCCGGCCAGGGCCGCGCAGAACGCGTCCTTGAGGTTCACGCCCACCGCACGGCGGTACAGGAAGATGATCTTGCCCACCTTAAATACGAACAGCGCCAACGGCGGAATCGCGAAAATCAGCAATGGCGGGTCGACCCGGGTCGGTACGATGATCATCGCCGCCGACCACAACAGCGCGCCGACGGTAAAGAAGATGTTCATGCCGTCCGCCACCCAAGGCAACCAGCCCGCCAGGAAGTGATAGCGCTGGCCACGGGTCAGTTCGGTGTCCTTGCCGCGCAGCAGGCTGGCGGTGTGACGCTTGATGATCTGAATCGCGCCGTAGGCCCAGCGGAAGCGCTGCTTCTTGAAGTCGATAAAGGTATCCGGCATCAGACCTTTGCCGTAGCTGTCGTGGTAATACGCCGCCGACAGACCTTTCTCGAATACCCGTAGGCCCAGTTCGGCGTCTTCACAGATGCACCAGTCGGCCCAGCCCAGTTCTTCGAGCACCGAGCGGCGGGTCATGGTCATGGTGCCGTGCTGGATAATCGCGTCGCGGTCGTTGCGGGTCACCATGCCGATATGGAAGAAGCCTTTGTATTCCGCATAGCAGAGCTTCTTGAAGGTGCTTTCGTTCTGATCGCGATAATCCTGCGGCGACTGCACCACAGCGATTTTCGGGTCTGCGAAGTGCGGCACCATGTGCTTGAGCCAGTTGGGCGAGACGCAGTAGTCCGAGTCGATCACGGCGATCACTTCGGCGTCTTTGGCGGTGTGCGGAATCAGGTAGTTCAACGCACCGCCCTTGAAACCGGCCAGGGGCGCGACGTGGAAGAACTTGAAGCGCGGCCCGAGGGTGGCGCAATAGTCGCGCACCGGTTCCCACACGGCCGGGTCCTTGGTGTTGTTGTCGATGATCAGGACTTCGTAGTCCGGGTAATCGAGCGCGGCCAGGGCGTCGAGGGTCTGTTTGACCATCTCCGGCGGCTCGTTGTAGCACGGCACATGGATCGATACTTTTGGGCGGTAGTCCGAATCGCCGACCACCGGCAGGAATTCACGCCGACGCTTGTGGGTCCATACCGCTTCGGCCAGTTCGTGGGCTTCGGTCAACAACACGATGAACACGCCAAGGGCGCCGAGCGCCAGCAAAAAGCCCACGGTCAGGCTGAACCAGGTGCTGTATTGCTGGCTGTAGTCGTAGCCGATCCATACCAGCACCGAACCGCACAGGAACGCAATAAAGGTCAGGAACGTGCGGCCGCGCTGGCGCAGGGCCGAGCCGTCGATCATCAGCAGGGTCAGGGACAGCAGCGCCAGCACCACCGAACCGATAGCCAGCACGCGCCATTGCGGAATCGCCACCACCGGTCCTTCGAAGTTGAATTTCTGCTGGCGCGCGGCGTTGAACACGCCCCAATACGCACCGACCGAGCCTTCGTCGCTGGCCTTCCACGGCTGGTCGAACGCCTCGATCACAAAGTAGTTGTAGCCTTGGCGGTTGAGCTTGTTCACCAGCGTGCGCAGGTAAATGGCCTGGTCGGCCGGGGACGCGTCAGCCCCACCGCGCATGCGCCCGTTGCTCGGCCAGCCGACTTCCGACAGCAGCAGCGGCTTTTTCGGGAAGGTCTTCTTCAGATCCTTGGCGCGGTCGAGTACGAATTGGCCGGCCTTATCCACCGGAATATGTTCCCAATACGGCAGGATGTGCGCGGCGATCAGGTCGACGTGCTTGGCCAGTTGTGGATTGTGTTCCCAGATGTGCCATTGCTCGGAGGTGGTTACCGGTACTTTGACGGCAGCGCGCACACGGTCCAGCAGCACGATCAGCGCCTCGGGCGTGATTTCCTCACGGAACAACGCTTCGTTGCCCACCACCACGCGCACGACGCTGCGCGAGTTGTTGGCGATCTCGATGGCGCGCTGGATTTCGCGTTCGTTACGCTCCAGGTCCGGGCTGATCCAGATCCCCAGGGTCACCCGCAGGCCGAATTCTTCCGCCAGTTTGGGGATATCCCCCAGGGTGCCGTCGACCGAGTAGGTGCGGATGTTGTCCGTCAGCTTGCTCATGATCGCCAAGTCTTGACGCATCTGTTCGTCGGTGGGGTATTGGTCTTTCTGGGGGTACTGGCCTTGTTGGAACGGCGAGTAGGAAAAACCGGAGATTTGTTCAGGCCAGTTGGGGGCTGAGACCGGGCGATTGATCAGCGCCCAGAAACCGGTGAATAGCGCGGCAATTGCCAACACCACCACCAGGTTGAGTCCAAATTTACGCGATGCCATGGTTATGCGGGTTCCAAAGGGTGTGGAACGAAATGAGGTGCCGGGCTGCGCCGAACGGCGCGCATCCTACACCGGCCTTTCCCTGACCGTACAGCAAGCCGAGAAAAACCGGACATTGGGCAGCGAAAGTACATCTAAGTTCTTAACTTTTAGCTTGTAGCTTAAAACTTGTCGCTGCGTAGCCCTATAATGCGCGCCGGTTTTTGGGGTAATGGTCATGAGTACAGAAGATCCGCGGTTTGCAGGCGTTGCCCGCTTGTATGGCATTGAGGGCCTGCAACGCTTGAAAGCGGCCCATGTGGCGATCGTCGGCGTGGGCGGCGTGGGTTCCTGGGCGGCCGAAGCCATGGCCCGCTGCGGGGTGGGCGAAATTTCGCTGTTTGACCTGGACGATGTCTGCGTCAGCAACAGCAATCGCCAGTTGCACGCCTTGGACAGCACCGTGGGCAAGCCCAAGGTCGAGGTTATGGCCGAACGCCTGCGCGGCATCAACCCGGACTGCACCGTGCATGCGGTGGCGGACTTCGTCACCCGCGACACCATGGCCGAGTACATCACGCCCAACATCGATTGCGTGATCGACTGCATCGACGCCGTCAACGCCAAAGCCGCGCTGATTGCCTGGTGCAAGCGCCGCAAAATCCAGATCATCACCACTGGCGGTGCCGGCGGGCAGATCGACCCGACGCTGATCCAAGTCTGCGACTTGAACCGCACCTTCAACGACCCGCTGGCCTCCAAAGTCCGCTCCACGCTGCGCCGCGATTATGGGTTCTCCCGCACCGTGACTCGCCATTACAGCGTGCCATGCGTGTTTTCCACCGAGCAACTGCGCTATCCCAAACCAGACGGCAGCATCTGTTTGCAGAAGAGTTTTGTCGGCGATGGCGTGAAGCTGGACTGCGCCGGAGGATTTGGCGCGGTGATGATGGTCACGGCCACCTTCGGCATGGTGGCCGCGACCAAAGCGGTGGACAAAATTGTGGCGGGAGTGCGCAGGCCTTCGGAGCGGGTCAAACCCACCTGAATCTCACGGCCTTGCACAAATCAAAATGTGGGAGGGGGCTTGCCCCCGATTGCAGGGTGTCAGGCACTGAATAACTGACTGACCCGCCGCTATCGGGGGCAAGTCCAATCCTCGCACCGGCCCTCTCACATTTAGCTCTGTGTCTGGCTTAGGGTTCGCATGCGCTGCAGGACTGCATTCAAGCCATTGCTGCGCGACGGCGACAGTTGGCGGGAAAGCCCGAGTTGATTGAACCAGTCGGGCAAGTCGACCCCCTGCAACTCAGCAGTCGATAACCCGTTGACTCGCGCCAGCAGCAGTGCCACCAACCCACGAATCATTCGCGCATCGCTGCTGGCGGCAAACTGCCAATGACCGTTCTCCAAACGGCCAACCAACCACACCAGGCTTTCACAGCCCTGCACCAGATTGGCGTCGACCCTATCTTCATCCGCCAACGCCGGCAGCCTCTCGCCCCACTGCATCAGCATGCGCGCGCGTTGCTCCCAGCTGCCGACGGCTTGAAACGCTTCGAGCGCCTCTACGGCATCAACGGGCAGGGTCATCGCAGCATATCCAGCGCTTGGTCCAGGGCCTCGAAAAAGCGCTCCAGATCGTCGGAATCGTTGTACAGCGCCAGGGACACACGGATCGCCCCCGACAAGTGCATCGCCTTGAGTAGGGGCATTGCGCAGTGATGGCCGGCGCGTACGGCAATTCCTTGCTCGGTGAGCAAGTGCGCGAGGTCGGCGTTATGGATGCCGTCGACCACAAAGCTGACCAGCGCAACCTGCGGCGAACCCAGCACGCGCACGCCGTTGCGGGCCTTCAGGCCGCGCAGCAGGTAATCATGCAGAGCGGCTTCGTGGGCGAGAACCGCCTGTGGGTCCAGTGAACTGAGGTAGTCCAGGGTCGCGCCCAGGCCGATCACTCCCGCGATCGGCGGCGTTCCCGCTTCGAAACCCAGGGGCGCCGGGCGGAAACTGGCGCTGTGATAGTCCGCGTGCTGCACCATCTCGCCGCCCAATTGCCAGTGGCGCAAGTGGTGCAGGGCGTCATTGCGGCCAAACAACACGCCAACGCCGTCGGGGCCGTACAGTTTGTGGCTGGAGAATGCATAGAAATCACAGCCCAGGGCCTGCACATCATGCCGACCATGGACGATGCCTTGGGCTCCATCCACCACGGTCAGGGCGCCATGGGTCCGGGCCATCGCCAGCAAGGTTTCCAGCGGTTGCCAGGCCCCCAGCACATTGGATAACTGGCTCACCGCCAGCAGGCGCGCGCGGGGGCCGATCAGTCCGACTGCGGCTTCAACATCGATCACGCCGTCGGCATTGAGCGGCAATACCACCAACTCCAAGCCGCGACGTTTGGCCAGTTGCTGCCACGGCAGCAGATTGGCGTGGTGTTCCAAGGCGCTGATGACGATCTCATCGCCCGTCGTGAATAAGTGCTCAAGGCCATAGGCCAAGAGGTTCAGCGCAGAGGTCGCGCCATGGGTAAACACTATTTGCCCGCTATCACCTGCGTTCAACCACTGTGCAACCTTGCTGCGGCTGTCTTCGAAAGCCTGGGTCGCATGGGCGCCGGGCAAGTGTTGGGCGCGGTGCACATTGGCTGCGCCATTGGCGTAGTAATGGCTGATCGCATCCAGCAGCGCCTGGGGTTTTTGAGTGGTGGCGGCGTTGTCCAGATAGGTCTGGTCCTGCCGTTGCAGGGTGGCGATGGCCGGAAAGTCGGCGCGCCAGGGGGAGGGCACAAGCATGATGATCAAGACTCGTATAAGCGGGCCGCACCGCGAAGGCGCGGCCCACTAGTGGCATCGAGTGGCTGCTTAGTTGTGAGCGTGCAGCGCTTCGTTCAGTTCGATGGCCGATTTGTGGGTTTTGCACTCCACGGCACCGGTCTCGGAGTTACGACGGAACAGCAGGTCCGGTTGGCCGGCCAGCTCGCGTGCCTTGACCACTTTGACCAGTTGGTTCTGCTCGTCGAGCAGGGCGACTTTGGTTCCGGCGGTCACGTACAGGCCCGACTCCACGGTGTTGCGGTCGCCCAATGGGATACCGATACCGGCGTTGGCGCCGATCAGGCAGCCTTCGCCGACCTTGATCACAATGTTGCCGCCGCCCGACAGGGTGCCCATGGTGGAGCAACCGCCGCCCAGGTCCGAGCCCTTGCCGACGAATACGCCGGCCGACACGCGGCCTTCGATCATGCCCGGGCCTTCGGTGCCGGCGTTGAAGTTGACGAAGCCTTCGTGCATCACGGTGGTGCCTTCGCCCACGTAGGCGCCCAGGCGCAGGCGCGCGGCGTCAGCGATACGCACACCGGCCGGCACCACGTAGTCGGTCATTTTCGGGAACTTGTCCACCGAGAACACTTCCAGCAGCTCGCCACGCAGGCGCGCTTCCAGTTGGCGCTCGGCCAACTCGCTGATGTCGATCGCGCCCTGGCTGGTCCAGGCCACGTTCGGCAGTTGCGGGAACACGCCGGCCAGGCTCAGGCCGTGGGGCTTGACCAGGCGATGGGACAACAGGTGCAACTTGAGGTAGGCCTCAGGCGTGGAGGTCAGTGCGGCGTCTTCGGCTAGCAGGGTGGCGACCAGCGGCGTATGGCTTTCGGCCAGACGGCTGAGCAGCGCGGCCTGGGTCGCGTCGACGCCCTTGAGTGCGTCCGCCAGTTGCAGGGCCTGGGTGACGGTGAAGGTGATGGCTTGGTTGCCTTCGCTGTAACCGAGGATCGGTGCGATGGCCGCGACGATTTCAGCCGAAGGGTTGAGCAAGGGGTGTGCGTAGAACACTTCCAGCCAAGCGCCTTGGCGGTTCTGAGTGCCGACGCCGAAGCCCAGGCTGAACAGGGAATGGGACATGCTGTTACCTCTACAAAAATAAAAGGGCTGGCCTACTTGAGGGCCGCCGAATAAATGTCTGGCTTGAAGCCAATCAGGGTTCTGTCTCCGAGATCCAGCACCGGGCGCTTGATCATCGAGGGTTGCGCGAGCATCAATTCAATGGCTTTCGACTGATCGAGATCGGCTTTGCGTTCGTCTTCGAGTTTGCGAAAGGTGGTGCCCGCGCGGTTCAACACCACTTGCCAACCGTGCTCGTTGCACCATTGGGTCAAGTGTTCACGGTCGATACCGGCCGTTTTGTAGTCATGGAACTCATAATTCACGGCGTGCTCATCGAGCCAGGTACGTGCCTTTTTCATGGTGTCGCAAGCTTTGATACCGAAAAGGTGCAACGTTTTGCTTGAAGCGGTCAAGGAATTGCCCCCCTCTGATCCGATGGAGTGTGCTGATGAAAGTCAAAGGTCTGGGATTATGCCACGCCCAGCGCATTTGGGTGCCGCTCGTCAGCACCGTGCGACTTTTGTGCAAAAGCCACCGCGCAGCATAGGCGGCTAATATGGCACTTCAACGGCGAGTTGTTGCCTGATGTGTGTCGTTGCGAGTCGATTGTCCGGGAACCCCGCCTTATGCAAACCGCCTACACCGTTCTTATCCTGCTGATGCTGGTCAGTGCTTCGCGCCTGGTCGGGCGTGTTATCCCCCTACCGTTGCCCTTGGTGCAGATTGCCGCCGGCGCTTTGCTGGCCTGGCCCACGTTGGGGCTGCATGTAGCCCTGGACCCGGAGTTGTTTCTGTTTCTGTTCCTGCCGCCACTGCTGTTTTCCGATGGTTGGCGCATGCCCAAACGTGAATTGTGGCGCCTGCGCGGCCCGATCCTGACGCTGGCAGTGGGGCTGGTGCTGTTTACCGTGGTCGGCGCCGGTTACTTCATCCACTGGATATTGCCTACGATCCCGCTGCCGGTGGCCTTCGCCCTGGCGGCCGTGTTGTCGCCGACGGACGCCGTGGCGGTGTCGGCCATTTCCCAGAATCGGTTGCCGACCCCGCTGATGCACATGCTGCAGGGCGAGGCCTTGATGAATGACGCGTCGGGCCTGGTGACCTTCAAGTTCGCCCTGGCAGCGGCATTGACCGGGATTTTTTCCCTGGCGGATGCCAGCCTGACCTTCGTGCTGGTCGCCCTTGGTGGCCTGGCGGTGGGCGTCGCTTTGAGCTGGGTGGTCGGTCGGTTGCGGGCTTGGATGATCGCGCGGGGCTGGGACGATCCGGCGACCCATGTGGTGTTTATGTTGCTGTTGCCATTTGCCGCCTATGTGCTGGCCGAACGCCTGGGGGCGTCGGGGATTTTGTCGGCGGTAGCGGCGGGGATGATGCAAAGCTGGCTCGATTTGCTGCCGCGCCAGACCAGCACACGCCTGCTCAATCGCAGTGTGTGGTCGTTGCTGGAATTCGCCTTCAATGGCCTGATTTTCCTGCTGCTGGGCCTTCAGTTACCCGACATCGTCAAGGCTGTGGTGAGTCATGAGTCGACGCTGTGGCCTACCTTGCTGTATCGCTGCCTGGACGTGATCGCGATCTTTCTGGTGCTGGTGGTTTTGCGCTTTATCTGGGTGCAAAGCATCTGGCGCCTGTCGGGCCTGTTGCGGCGCTTGCGTGGGAAAAGTGAGCTGACATTGGTACCGACTGCCCGGTCCTGCTGGTTGTTGACCGTCGGCGGTGTCCGCGGTGCCGTGACCTTGGCCGGTGTGATGTCGGTGCCGCTGCTGCTGGCGCCGGGCAAGGATTTCCCCGAGCGCGACCTGCTGATCTTCATTGCCGCCGGCGTGATTCTGCTGTCGCTGATCGCTGCCTGTATTGCGTTGCCGCTTTTATTAAAGGGCATCGAAAAAAGCCCGGACGAAAAACGCCACAAGGAAGTGCGCGAAGCGTGGAAAAAGACGGCCGTGGCTGCGATCCACGCGCTTGAGGCCGAGGAGCCGCCCGAGAGCGAGAGCCAGGACGCTGCGCAAGCCGCATTGGCCACCGAGCTTAAAGCGCGCCTGATGTCGGAATATCGTCATCAGTTGGAGGTATTCAATGATTCGGCCGAAGCTCAAGCGCTGGCGCAGCAGATGGACCTACTGGAGCGAAAATTACGCCTCAAGGCCCTTCGAGCCCAGCGTCTGGAGTTATACAGTTTGAGCCGTCATCACCAAATTGGTGATGACGTTTTGAGGGAAGTGTTGGCGGAACTGGACATGAGTGAAGCGAACCTGGGGCCCGTGAAGTAAGTGCTATCACTGCCCATTGGCTTGGAATACTGAGCATTGGGTGCCCGAAGGATTGCCATCCCTCGGGCTCTCGATGCGTCTGGCTTAACGACGGCGCTGAATGAAATCGCGAATTCGCTCCGCAGCCTCCACGCACTCGGCCAGCGGCGCAACCAGCGCCAGGCGCACTCGACCGGCCCCAGGGTTGACCCCGTCCACTTCTCGCGACAGGTACGAGCCCGGCACCACCGTCACATGTTCTTCCACGAACAGGTCGCGGCAGAACGCGGCGTCGTCACCCTGCACATTCGACCACAGGTAGAACCCGCCGTCCGGCGCCTGCACGTCCAGTACCGGCTTGAGAATGGCTAACACGGCTTCGAACTTTTCGCGGTACAGGTCACGGTTGGCCAGCACATGGGCCTCGTCCTGCCACGCAGCGATGCTGGCAAGCTGGGTTTGCACTGGCATTGCGCAGCCATGATAGGTGCGATACAGCAGGAAACCTTTGAGGATATCGGCGTCACCGGCCACGAAGCCGGAGCGCAGCCCTGGCAGGTTGGAGCGCTTGGACAGGCTGTGGAACACCACGCAACGCTTGAAGTCCTGGCGACCCAGTTCCACACAGGCGCTGAGCAGGCCTGGCGGCGGGGTTTGCTCGTCGAAATACAGCTCGCTGTAGCACTCGTCGGCGGCGATCACGAAATCATATTCGTCGGCCAGGGCGATGAGTTTTTTCAGGGTCTGGACTGGAATCAGCGCGCCGGTCGGGTTGCCCGGGGAGCACAGAAACAGGATCTGGCAGCGTTTCCAGATATCCGGCGAAACCGCGTCGAAGTCCGGGTTAAAGCCATTGCTGTCCAGGCACGGCAGGTAGTGCGGCTTGGCCCCGGCGAGGAACGCGGCGCCTTCATAGATCTGGTAGAACGGGTTCGGGCTCACCACCAGTGCGTCGTCACTGCGATTGACCACGGTTTGGGTGAAGGCAAACAAGGCTTCCCGCGTACCGTTGACCGGCAAAATAGTGCGTGCCGGATCGAGCCACCCCTTGGGTACATTGAAGCGCCGCTCGCACCAGACGCCGATGGCCTCGCGCAAGGCGGGAATGCCCAGGGTGGTCGGGTACACCGCCATCTGGTCGAGGTTATTAGCCAGGGCGTCGGCCACGAACTGCGGGGATTTGTGCTTGGGCTCGCCAATGGACAGCGCAATCGGGCGCTTCGCCGGGTTCGGTGTCACGCTGCCCAGCAGGGCGCGCAACTTTTCGAACGGGTAGGGTTGGAGCTGGTTCAGGGCGTTGTTCATCGGTGGATCTCGTGCAAGGCGTTAAAAACGGCGAAGGGGGCGGTGGGCCGCCCCTGGTATCAAATCGTCAGGCGCGTCAGTTCAACGCCCGGCTCCTGGGGCACGCTCAACTGTTGGACGATGGCTTCCTGCAAGCGTCGGCACAGCTCGGGGTCGGATAACGGTTGGTTGTCGGCATCGGTAATGAAGAACACGTCCTCCACGCGCTCGCCCAGGGTCGCAATCTTGGCGTTCTGCAACGACAGGTCGAACTCCAGGAAAATCCCGCCGATGCGCGCCAGCAGGCCCGGACGGTCCGGCGCGCTCAGTTCCAGCACGGTGACTGGGCGCTGGGCATCGTTGGAGATGGTGACCTGGGGCGCGAAGGCGAAGTGCTTGAGCTGGCGCGGGACCCGACGCTGGATGATGGTGGGGTAATCGTCGGGGTTGCGCAGGGCTTCGGTAAGGCCTTCGCGGATTTTCTTCACTCGCGCCGGATTGTCGCCGATCGAGTCGCCATCGGTGTCGAGCACGATGTAGGTGTCGAGGGTGAACTGGCTGCTGGAAGTGATAACCCGCGCGTCGTGGATGTTCAGGTTGAGCTGGTCCATGGCGGCCACGGTCACGGCGAAGAAGTCGTGCTGGTCCGGTGCATAGATGAAAATCTGCGTGCCGCCCTCGAACTCGCGCTGGGTGGTTTCCTTGATCAACACCAGCGGGCCGCCATCGGCAGGCTGCTGCAAAATGGCGTCGGTGTGCCAGGCGACATCGCCGGCGGTGTGGCGCAGGAAGTAATCGTCCCCCAACTGCGACCACAGTTGCTCGACATCGTCCGGGTCGTTGCCGCCGCGTACGAGGATGTCCAGGGCCGCACTTTGGGTGCGGCGGATCTGCTCTTCGCGGTCCACTGGGTTTTCCAGGCCACGGCGCAGGGCGCGCTTGGTCTCGGTGTACAGCTGACGCAGCAGGCTGGCGCGCCATGAATTCCACAGAGTGGGGTTGGTGGCGTTGATATCGGAGACGGTGAGCACGTACAGGTAGTCGAGGCGGGTTTCATCGTCGACCACCTGGGCGAAATCATGGATCACCTGCGGATCGGACAAGTCCTTGCGCTGGGCAGTGGTCGACATCACCAGGTGGTTCTGCACCAGCCAGACAATCAGGCGGCTGTCCCACAACGGCAATTGGTGACGCTGGCAAAACGCCTCGGCATCGACGGCGCCGATTTCCGAGTGATCGCCGTGCCGGCCCTTGCCGATGTCGTGGTACAGCCCGGCCAGGTAGATCAGCTCAGGCTTGGGCAGTTTGGCCATCAACTTACTGGCCAGCGGGAATTTTTCCGATACCTGGGTGTACTGCAACTTACGCAGATGTTTGATCAGGTTCAGGGTGTGCGCATCGACGGTATAGATATGAAACAGGTCGTGCTGCATTTGCCCGACGATAAAACCGAACTCCGGTAAATAGCGCCCGAGGATGCCGTAACGGTTCATGCGGCGCAGGTTGCGGTGGATGCCGATCTTGCATTTGAACAGCTCGATGAACAGGCTGGTGTTGCGGATATCGTTGCGGAAGTCTTCGTCGATCAGGTAGCGGTTTTCCCGTAGCAGGCGAATGGTGTCGGCGCGCACGCCTTTGATTTCCGGCTGCTGGGCCATCAGCACGAAGATTTCCAGCATCGCGAACGGCGTGCGGCGGAACACATTGTCGCTGCGTGCTTCGATATAACCGTCGTGCAACTGGAAGCGCGCATTGATCGGTTGCGGCGGCGCTTCGTCTTCGGGGGCCAGGATCACCTCTTCGAAGTGCTGAATGATCAGGTCGCTCAGCTGCGCAATGCTCATGACCACGCGGTAGTACTGCTGCATGAAGCTTTCGATACTGGTCTTGGCGTCTTCGCCTTCAAACCCCAGCAGCGAGGCGATGGAGCGCTGATGGTCGAACAGCAAACGATCTTCGGCGCGCCCGGCAAGCATGTGCAGGGCGTAGCGCACTTTCCACAGGAACTCCTGGGAGGAGGCCAGCAGCGCATTCTCGCTTTCCACCAGGAAGCCTTCGCCGGCCAGGGCGCGCAGGTTCAGGGTGCCGTATTCGCGACGGGCCACCCACAGAATGGTCTGGATGTCCCGCAGCCCTCCCGGTGAGCCCTTGACGTTGGGTTCCAGGTTGTACTCGGTGTCGTTGTACTTGTGATGCCGGGCTTTCTGTTCGGCGCGCTTGGCCAGGAAGAAATCCTTGCTCGGCCACATGTGCGCCGTGCTGGTGACGTCGAGCATGCGCTGGCGCAGGCGCTCGGGGCCGGCGATGGTGCGGCTTTCCATGAGGTTGGTGATCACGGTGAGGTCGGCACGGGCCTCTTCGGCGCATTCGTCCACCGACCGTACGCTCTGGCCGACTTCCAGGCCGATATCCCACAAAAGTGTGAGAAAACGCTCGATGGAGTCGCGAAAGATCTCATGGTCTGCGCTGTCCAGCAGGATCAGCAGGTCGATGTCGGAGTAGGGGTGCAATTCGCCGCGACCGTAGCCGCCGACCGCCACCAGGGCGATGTCGGCGTCAGTGCTCCAGGTGAACTGTTCCCAGGCCTTTTGCAGGATGTTATCGACGAACCAGGCGCGGTCCTCGATCAGTCGGCGGATATCCCGGCCCTTGCGAAAGCGCTCATCGAGCACCTCGCGGGCTTGGCGAATGGCTTTTTTGAACGCGGCGATAGGGCTCGACTTCAGTGCCAGCTCGGCCTGGAACTGGCCACGGTCGAAGAGTTCGGGATCCACCTGGGGCATCGATCGGCTTTCCTTTCTATCTATGAGTCAGTCACAACACCGTTTGGGAAAACCAACGCAGTCTTGAATTACGCCGACACGCGCGGGATGGTGTCGTCCGAGCGCAGGGTGAAGATCTCGTAGCCGGTTTCGGTGACCAGTAGTGTGTGTTCCCACTGGGCCGAAAGCTTGCGGTCTTTGGTAATAGCGGTCCAGCCGTCGCCCAGCACCTTGGTGTCGGCCTTGCCCTGGTTGATCATCGGCTCGATGGTGAAGGTCATGCCGGCCTTGAGCTCCATGCCGGTGCCAGCGCGGCCGTAGTGCAGGATCTGCGGTTCTTCGTGGAACACCTTGCCGATGCCGTGGCCACAGAACTCGCGAACCACCGAAAAGCCGTTCTTTTCAGCGTGCTTCTGGATCACTTCGCCGATGTCGCCCAAGCGGCAGCCAGGTTTGACGATCTCGATAGCCTTGTACATGCATTCCTGAGTGACCTGGGACAGGCGCTCGGCCCAGACCGGCACGGTGCCGACGTGGAACATGCGGCTGGTATCGCCGTGATAGCCATCCTTGATCACGGTGACGTCGATGTTCAGCGTGTCGCCGTCCTTGAGCGGCTTGTCGCCTGGGATGCCGTGGCAGACCACATGGTTGATCGATGTGCAGATCGACTTGGGAAAGCCTTTGTAGTTGAGCGGGGCAGGGATAGCCTTTTGCACATTGACGATGTAGTCATGGCAGATTCGGTCGAGTTCTTCGGTGGTGACGCCGGGCTTGACGTGTTCGGCAATCATTTCCAGCACATCGGCCGCCAGTTTGCCGGCAACGCGCATGCCGGCGATGTCTTCGGCGGTTTTCAAAGTAACGGTCATACAGGCTCTCTCTAGCGCGAGGCGCTGAAATCAAAACGGTTTACGGGTGTGCGACAAAAGGTTACAGAATTCACACAAGCCCTGAAAAACGCGATTCTAACAGACGATGCTCTCAAGTCATGAGGGTCTGACGATCGCTTCTCTCTATAGGGTGGGGGTATCCGGACTCAATTCAAAGGGTTGCGCGAGTGGCCTTCAAGGCAGTTGTGATTGCAGGTTTCGTTTTCGCCCTTCGTGTGGTATAAAATGCGCCGCTTTCCGGGGATACCCCGAAAAGCTTAAATCCACACACGTGTCGACACGATGACCTGGGTGCCGGAGGCCTTGATGCCGCTGGTTGGTCATTGGGATACGTGGAGGCCAAACCCGACTTATTAAGGAACTATCATGTCCCAAGTCAACATGCGCGATATGCTGAAGGCCGGTGTGCACTTCGGTCACCAGACCCGTTACTGGAACCCGAAAATGGGTAAATACATTTTCGGCGCGCGTAACAAGATCCACATCATCAACCTTGAAAAAACCCTGCCAATGTTCAACGAAGCGCTGACTTTCGTAGAGCGTCTGGCCCAGGGCAAAAACAAGATTCTGTTCGTCGGTACCAAGCGTTCCGCTGGCAAGATCGTTGCTGAAGAAGCAGCACGTTGCGGTTCGCCGTACGTCGACCACCGCTGGTTGGGCGGCATGCTGACCAACTTCAAAACCATCCGTGCTTCCATCAAGCGTCTGCGTGACCTTGAAGTACAAGCCGAAGACGGTACTTTCGCCAAGCTGACCAAGAAAGAAGCGCTGATGCGCTCCCGTGACCTGGAAAAGCTCGATCGTTCCCTGGGTGGTATCAAGGACATGGGCGGTCTGCCTGACGCACTGTTCGTTATCGACGTTGATCACGAGCGCATCGCGATCACCGAAGCCAACAAGCTGGGCATCCCTGTTATCGGCGTAGTCGATACCAACAGCAGCCCGGAAGGCGTTGACTACATCATCCCAGGCAACGATGACGCAATCCGCGCTATCCAGCTGTACATGGGTTCGATGGCTGACGCTGTAATCCGTGGTCGCAACCACGTTGCTGGTGGTACCGAGCAGTTCGTTGAAGAAGCTCCGGTAGCTGCCGCTGAGTAATTGACGCCCTGGCGTTGACTCAGTAAGCAAAAAGGGGGCTTGGCCCCCTTTTTGCCCCCTCGAAAACCATTTGTCGGCAGCGCAGCTACATCATCTGTAACGTGCAGCGGCCTACAAGGGGTGGTTCGAGAAGAATTGATCGCCCGTTTAATCGGGTGGAATGGTTGAAAACCTATCCAAGAGGATTTTGAAATGGCAGAGATTACTGCAGCGTTGGTTAAAGAACTGCGCGAGCGTACCGGCGAAGGCATGATGGATTGCAAAAAAGCCTTGACCAAGGCTGGCGGCGACATCGAAAAAGCCATTGATGACATGCGTGCTTCCGGCGCCATCAAGGCTGCCAAGAAAGCAGGCAACGTTGCCGCTGAAGGCGCCATCGCTCTGAAAGAAGACGGCAAATCCGCCGTTCTGCTGGAAGTGAACTCCCAGACCGACTTCCTGGCTCTGCAGGACGACTTCAAAGCATTCGTTGCCGATAGCGTTGAAAAAGCGTTCGCTGACAAGCTGACCACTGTCGAGCCTCTGATCGAAGCTCAAGAAGCTGCCCGTCTGGTACTGGTCGGCAAGGTTGGCGAAAACGTCAACATCCGTCGCCTGGTCCGCGTTGAGGGTGATGTAGTGGGTGGTTACCTGCACGGTAACAAGATCGGTGTTGCGGTTGTCCTGAAGGGCGGCAACGTTGAGCTGGCCAAAGACATCGCGATGCACGTCGCAGCCAGCAACCCTGAGTTCCTGCTGCCTTCGGAAGTATCTGCCGAAGCCATCGAGCGTGAAAAAGCTGTGTTCCTGCAGCTGAACGAAGAAAAAATCAAAGGCAAGCCAGAAAACATTGTTGAGAATATGGTTAAAGGCCGTATCAGCAAGTTCCTGGCCGAAGCGAGCCTGGTTGAGCAGGCGTTCGTCAAGAACCCTGAAATCAAGGTTGGCGAGCTGGCTAAAAAAGCCGGCGCTGAAATCGTTTCCTTCACTTACTTCAAAGTAGGCGAAGGCATCGAGAAGCCGGTCGACAACTTCGCTGAAGAAGTTGCTGCCCAGCTGGCTGCCGCCAAGCAATAAGACAGTTTTAACTGTCGCCCGAAAGAGGCTGCCCGCTCACGCGCGCAGCCTCTTTTCAAATGGGAAGGCCAATTTTATTTGGTTTCCTTTCGGAACTGGCTTACAAAGCCGTGTTCCGATGGCGCTGTGATAGCGTCCAGCTAGAGTGAACGCAAGCCGTAAACGGCTCGCCAAGAATTTTTGAAAAATACGCCGCAGGAGAGATTCGCAATGGCTCAGCAGGGCAGTGGTTATCAGGCTCGCTATAAACGCATTCTACTCAAGCTCAGCGGCGAGGCCCTGATGGGCTCGGAAGAGTTTGGGATTGATCCCAAGGTGCTCGACCGCATGGCGCTGGAAGTCGGCCAACTGGTCGGCATTGGCGTGCAAGTGGGCCTGGTGATTGGCGGTGGCAATCTGTTCCGTGGCGCGGCACTTAGTGCTGCCGGTATGGATCGGGTCACCGGTGACCACATGGGGATGCTGGCCACTGTGATGAACGCTCTGGCCATGCGCGACGCTCTGGAGCGCGCCAACATCTCAGCCATCGTGATGTCGGCGATCTCCATGGTGGGCGTGACCGATCACTATGATCGTCGTAAAGCCATGCGCCACCTGAACTCCAAAGAAGTGGTGATCTTCGCCGCCGGAACAGGTAACCCATTCTTTACCACGGATTCGGCGGCTTGCCTGCGTGCTATCGAAATCGATGCAGACGTGGTGCTCAAGGCCACCAAAGTGGATGGTGTGTACACCGCAGATCCATTCAAAGACCCGCATGCCGAGAAGTTCGATCATCTGACCTACGATGAAGTGCTGGATCGCAAGCTGGGTGTGATGGACCTGACGGCTATTTGCCTGTGCCGCGACCACAAGATGCCGCTGCGCGTATTTAACATGAACAAGCCCGGCGCCCTGCTGAATATCGTACATGGCGGTGCGGAAGGGACTCTGATCGAGGAAGGCCAACAATGATCAATGAAATCAAGAAAGACGCCCAAGCGCGTATGCAGAAATCCCTGGAGTCTCTGAGCCACGCATTCGGCCAGATTCGTACCGGCAAGGCTCACCCGAGCATCCTGGGCAGTGTGATGGTGCCGTATTACGGCGCAGATACGCCGCTGAGCAGCGTAGCCAACGTCACCGTCAAAGATTCGCGGACCCTGCAGGTCGTGGCCTTCGAGCGCAACATGCTTGCGGCCGTCGACAAGGCGATCCAGAGTGCCGGTTTGAATCTCAACCCGACCAACCTGGGCGAGTTGTTGCTGATCTCCATGCCTGCCTTGACCGAAGAAACCCGTAAGGGCTTCACCAAGCAGGCGCGCAGCGCGGCAGAAGATGCGCGCGTTGCTGTGCGTAACATTCGTCGTGATGCCTTGGGCGAACTGAAGAAGTTGGTCAAGGACAAGGAAATCAGCGAAGACGAAGAGCGTCGTGCCGTCGCCGATATCGACAAGCTGACCAAGGAAGCCGAGGCGAAGATCACTCAGGCAACCGAAGAAAAAGAAAAGGACCTGATGGCCGTATAAAGGGTCAGGACGCCTTCATGGAAAAGACCAAGCAGACTGTGCCCTCCGTGGTGCCGCGCCATGTCGCGATCATCATGGATGGGAATAATCGCTGGGCGAAGAAACGCTTTATGCCGGGTGTTGCCGGGCATAAAGCGGGTGTCGATGCGGTGCGGGCGGTGATTGAGGTGTGTGCCGAGGCCAAGGTGGAGGTGCTCACGTTGTTCGCGTTCTCAAGTGAGAACTGGCAGCGCCCCGCCGAAGAAGTCAGCGCGTTGATGGATCTGTTCTTCAAGGCCCTTCGTCGAGAGGCCAAGCGTCTCAACGACAACAACATCAGCCTGCGCATTATTGGTGATCGCTCGCGGTTCCACCCGGAGCTGCAAGCGGCCATGCGCGAAGCTGAGGCCATCACCGCCGGAGCCGACCGTTTTGTGTTGCAGATTGCAGCTAACTACGGCGGCCAATGGGACATCGCCCAGGCTGCGCAGCGCTTGGCTCGCGAAGTCCAGGCCGGTCATCTGCGACCGGACGACATCACGCCCGAATTGCTGCAAACCTGCCTGGTCACCGGCGACCTGCCGTTGCCGGACTTGTGCATCCGCACCGGTGGCGAGCACCGCATCAGTAATTTCCTGTTGTGGCAGCTGGCTTACACCGAGTTGTACTTCTCCGACCTGTTCTGGCCGGACTTCAAACACGATGCCATGCGCACTGCACTGGCCGATTTCGCTTCTCGTCAGCGTCGCTTCGGTAAAACGAGCGAGCAGATCGAAGCTGGAGCCCGGGTTTAAATGCTAAAACAACGAATCATCACTGCTCTGATCCTGTTACCGATCGCCTTGTGTGGGTTTTTCCTGCTCGATGGTTCCGGTTTTGCGCTGTTTATTGGCCTGGTCGTGACCTTGGGTGCCTGGGAATGGGCGCGTCTGGCCGGTTTCACCGCTCAGTTGCCCCGCGTGGCCTACGCCGCGGTCGTGGCGCTGCTGTTGTTCCTGATGCATACCCTGTCGAGCATCGTGGTGCCATGGGTGTTGGGCGCTGCGGTACTGTGGTGGGCGCTGGCGACCTTTCTGGTGCTGACTTATCCGCGCACCAGCAGCCAGTGGTCCAGTGTCGCCAGCAAGCTGGTGATTGGCCTGTTGATTCTGTTGCCAGCCTGGCAGGGGTTGGTGGAAATCAAGAACTCGCCAATGGGTAACTGGCTGATCATGGCGGTGATGGTGTTGGTCTGGGGGGCTGATATTGGTGCCTACTTCTCGGGTCGAGCCTTTGGCAAGCGTAAGCTGGCTCCGGCCGTCAGTCCTGGCAAGAGCTGGGAAGGTGTGTACGGCGGCCTGGCATTGACCCTGGCCATCGCGCTGGTGGTCGGCGTGGTGCGTGGTTGGTCGGGAAAGGAAATTGTCCTAGCCTTGCTGGGCACCGCAATCGTGGTCTTCATCTCGGTGGTCGGAGACCTTACTGAAAGCATGTTCAAGCGCCAAGCCGGTATCAAGGACAGCAGTAATCTGCTGCCAGGGCATGGCGGCGTGCTTGATCGTATTGACAGTCTTACCGCCGCCATCCCGATCTTTGCCGTGTTGCTGTGGATGACCGCTTCGTGAGCCGCTTGCAGCAGGTCACCGTGCTGGGGGCGACCGGCTCGGTGGGATTGAGCACCTTGGATGTCATCGCGCGCCACCCGAATCGTTACCAGGTCTTCGCGCTTACAGGTTTTACGCGCCTCAGCGAGTTGCTGACGTTGTGCGTACGCCATGCACCGCGCTATGCCGTGGTGCCTGAGCCCATCGCGGCGCGTGGTTTGCAGGCTGATCTGCGCGCGGCCGGGCTCGCCACTCAAGTGTTGGTGGGGGAGGAGGGGCTGTGCCAGGTTTCGGCGGATGCCGAGGTCGACACGGTGGTTGCGGCTATCGTCGGTGCGGCGGGCCTGCGACCGACTCTTGCGGCAGTGGATGCGGGCAAGAAAATCCTGCTGGCCAATAAAGAAGCGCTGGTAATGTCCGGTGCGCTTTTTATGCAGGCCGTGCGCAAGAGCGGTGCGGTGCTGCTGCCGCTCGACAGTGAGCACAATGCTATTTTCCAGTGTATGCCGGGTGATTTTGCGCGAGGTTTGAGTCAGGTCGGCGTGCGGCGGATTCTACTCACTGCCTCGGGCGGTCCGTTCCGGCAAACACCGCTGGTCGAATTGGAGCATGTGTCTCCCGACCAAGCCTGCGCCCATCCTAACTGGTCGATGGGGCGTAAGATTTCCGTAGATTCGGCCAGCATGATGAACAAAGGCCTGGAGCTGATCGAGGCATGCTGGCTGTTCGATGCGCGCCCTGATCAGGTCGAGGTGGTGATTCATCCGCAAAGTGTGATTCATTCTCTCGTCGATTATGTGGACGGTTCGGTATTGGCCCAATTGGGCAATCCCGATATGCGCACGCCGATTGCCAATGCCTTGGCGTGGCCGGAACGCATCGATTCCGGTGTGGCCCCACTGGACCTGTTTGCAGTGGCTCGCCTGGATTTCGAAGCGCCGGACGAGCAGCGCTTTCCTTGTCTGCGCCTGGCGCGGCAAGCTGCCGAGGCAGGTAACAGTGCGCCGGCGATGCTCAATGCGGCCAACGAAGTGGCCGTAGCAGCGTTTCTCGAACGGCGCATCCGCTTCCCGCAGATCGCGAGTATCATCGAGGACGTGCTGAGTCTGGAGCCTGTCGTGGCGGTCGGCGATCTGGGTGCGGTGTTCGAGGCGGATACCAAGGCTCGCGTCCTTGCGCAACACTGGCTGAGCCGCAACGCGAAATAGTCTGTCGGCGCGTTGAGCCTTCTGGCACTGGATTGGAATGCGGAGAAATTAGATGAGTGCGCTTTATATGATTGTCGGCACCCTGGTTGCTCTGGGTGTGCTGGTTACCTTCCACGAATTCGGCCACTTCTGGGTGGCGCGTCGTTGCGGCGTCAAGGTACTGCGCTTTTCCGTCGGTTTTGGCATGCCGCTGGTGCGCTGGCATGATCGCCATGGCACTGAGTTCGTGGTCGCAGCCATTCCGTTGGGTGGCTACGTCAAAATGCTCGATGAGCGTGAAGGCGAAGTGCCGGCCGACCAGTTGGACCAATCCTTCAATCGCAAAACCGTTCGTCAGCGTATCGCCATTGTGGCGGCCGGTCCGATCGCCAACTTCCTGTTGGCCATGCTGTTTTTCTGGGTGTTGGCCATGCTGGGTAGCCAACAGATCCGTCCGGTGATCGGTGCGGTCGAGCCGGACAGCATTGCAGCTAAAGCGGGTTTGGTCGCCGGGCAGGAAATTGTTTCCATTGATGGCGAACCCACAACAGGCTGGGGCGCGGTCAATCTCCAACTGGTGCGTCGCCTGGGTGAAAGCGGCACCGTCAGCGTCATCGTGCGTGAGCAGGATTCAACTGCCGAAACCGCCCGTTCACTGGCATTGGATCACTGGCTAAAAGGGGCTGATGAGCCCGATCCGATCAAATCCCTGGGGATTCGCCCATGGCGGCCGGTGTTGCCGCCAGTGCTCGCGGAGCTGGACCCTAAAGGCCCGGCCCAGGCCGCAGGTCTGAAAACCGGCGACCGCCTATTGGCGCTCGATGGACAGGCGCTTAATGACTGGCAGCAGGTGGTCGATCTGGTGCGTGTTCGCCCTGATACCAAAATTGTGCTGAAAGTTGAGCGCGATAATGCTCAAATCGACGTCCCTGTAACGTTGGCGGCACGCGGGGAAGCCAAGGCGGCCGGCGGTTATCTGGGTGCTGGGGTCAAGAGTCCCGAGTGGCCGCCTTCGATGATGAGGGAGGTCAGCTACGGGCCGTTGGCGGCAATCGGCGAGGGTGCCAAACGCACTTGGACCATGAGTGTGCTGACGCTCGAATCCCTCAAGAAAATGTTGTTCGGCGAGCTCTCGGTAAAAAACTTGAGTGGGCCGATAACCATTGCTAAAGTGGCGGGCGCTTCTGCCCAGTCGGGTGTCGCGGATTTCCTGAATTTCCTGGCTTATCTGAGTATCAGCCTGGGTGTTCTGAATTTGCTGCCCATTCCGGTATTGGATGGGGGGCATCTGCTGTTTTATCTGGTCGAGTGGGTGCGTGGTCGCCCCTTGTCGGATCGTGTGCAGGGTTGGGGGATACAGATTGGTATCAGTTTGGTGGTTGGGGTGATGTTGTTAGCCCTGGTCAACGATCTGGGTCGTCTGTAACGCTTCGCTGAATTGCGAATCTGCCGCATTTTGCGGCAGTTTGTTTATTGCCAGTTGGAATAAGAAAGGACTTCATGAAACGTCTGCTGCTAACTGCGGTTCTCACCGTATTGATGATCGCCGAAGTTCACGCCGAGTCCTTCACCATCTCCGATATTCGCGTCAACGGCCTCCAGCGGGTTTCCGCGGGTAGCGTCTTTGGTGCCTTGCCGTTGAACGTCGGGGAACAGGCTGATGATCGTCGCCTGGTGGAATCCACTCGTGCGCTGTTCAAAACCGGGTTCTTTCAAGACATCCAACTGGGTCGAGAAGGCAACGTCCTGGTCATCAACGTCGTTGAGCGACCTTCCGTCGCCAGTATCGAGATCGAGGGCAACAAAGCGATCTCCACTGAAGACCTGATGAAGGGCCTTAAGCAATCTGGCTTGGCCGAAGGCGAAATCTTCCAGCGTGCCACCCTCGAAGGTGTACGTAACGAGCTACAACGCCAGTACGTAGCCCAGGGCCGCTACTCGGCGACCGTGGAAACGGAAGTAGTTCCGCAGCCGCGTAACCGTGTAGGCCTCAAGGTCAACATTAACGAAGGCACCGTGGCGGCCATTCAGCACATCAACGTGGTGGGCAACACCAAGTTTGCTGATGAAGACCTGGTCGATTTGTTCGAACTCAAAACCACCAACTGGTTGTCGTTCTTCAAGAACGATGACAAGTATGCTCGTGAAAAGCTCTCCGGTGACCTGGAACGTCTGCGCTCCTACTACCTGGACCGCGGCTATATCAACATGGATATCGCTTCGACCCAGGTGTCCATCACGCCGGACAAGAAACACGTCTATATCACTGTCAACGTCAACGAAGGCGAGAAGTACAAGGTTCGTGACGTGAAGCTCAGCGGTGACTTGAAAGTGCCTGAAGACCAGGTCAAGGCCCTGTTGCTGGTGCAGAAAGACCAGGTGTTCTCGCGCAAGCTGATGACCACCACTTCCGAACTGATCACGCGTCGTCTCGGTAACGAAGGCTATACCTTCGCCAACGTCAACGGCGTTCCAACGCCCCATGACGAAGATCACACCGTCGACATCACCTTCGTGGTGGATCCTGGCAAGCGTGCTTACGTTAACCGCATCAACTTCCGTGGCAACACCAAGTCTGCCGACGAAGTGCTGCGTCGTGAAATGCGTCAGATGGAAGGTGGCTGGGCGTCGACTTACCTCATCGATCAGTCCAAGACCCGTCTTGAGCGCCTGGGTTTCTTCAAGGAAGTAAACGTCGAAACACCGGCGGTGCCAGGTGTGGATGACCAAGTTGACGTGAACTACGCCGTTGAAGAGCAAGCGTCGGGCTCCATCACCGCCAGCGTCGGTTTCGCGCAGAGTGCCGGTCTGATTCTTGGTGGTTCGATCACCCAGAACAACTTCCTCGGTACCGGTAACAAGGTTTCCATCGGCCTGACCCGTAGCGAATACCAAAGCCGCTATAACTTCGGTTATGTCGACCCCTACTGGACCGCCGACGGTGTGAGCCTGGGCTACAACGCCTTCTACCGCACCACCGACTACAAAGATCTCGACGTAGACGTAGCTAGCTATGCGATCGACAGCCTGGGTGCTGGCGTGAACATCGGCTATCCGATCAGCGAAACCTCGCGCCTGACCTTCGGCTTGTCGGCGCAGCAGGATGAGATCAAGACCGGTGTCTACACCGTAGACGAAATCTTCGACTTCACCCGTCGTGAAGGCGACAAGTTCCTGAACTTCAAGGCCTCTGCTGGCTGGTCCGAGTCGACCCTGAACAAAGGTGTGCTCGCAACCCGCGGCCATTCCCAGAGCCTGACGGCGGAAGTCACCACGCCGGGCAGCGACCTGTCGTTCTTCAAGCTCGACTACCGTGGCCAGCTGTTCCAGCCATTGAGTGATAACTACACCATGCGCCTGCATACTGAGCTGGGCTACGGCGATGGTTATGGTTCGACCAATGGTCTGCCGTTCTATGAAAACTACTACGCAGGTGGTTTCAACTCGGTACGCGGCTTCAAGGACAGTACTCTTGGCCCGCGCGGTACGCCGAGTCGTGGTGTAGGTGTGACCGGTAACCAGGGCACCACGGCCGACTCGGACAACGACCCGCTGCCATTCGGTGGTAACGTGTTGATCCAAGGTGGTGCCGAAATTCTGTTCCCGCTGCCGTTCGTGAAAGATCAGCGTTCCCTGCGCACATCCGTATTCTGGGACGTGGGTAACGTGTTCGACTCCAAGTGCGAGCAGATCACCAACCCGAGCGGCGTGAAGTCCAACACCCAGTGTAACGACGTGAGCCTGAGCAACATGGCAAGCTCCGTGGGTGTGGGTGTGACGTGGGTGACCGCGCTGGGCCCGTTGAGCTTTGCTCTGGCCATGCCGATCAAGAAGCCGGATAACGCTGAAACCCAGATTTTCCAATTCTCCCTCGGCCAGACGTTCTAAGCGTTTGACCTAAGATAACGACAACGGATTCTGTAGGAGTACATCGTGCGTAAGTTGACTCAATTGGTTCTGCTGGCAACCGTGCTGGTAGCGACCCCGGCCTTCGCCGAAATGAAAATCGCCGTCCTGAACTATCAGATGGCGCTGCTGGAGTCCGACGCGGCCAAAAAATACGCCGTGGACGCTGAAAAGAAATTCGGTCCGCAACTGACCAAACTCAAGACACTGGAAAGCAGTGCCAAGGGCATCCAGGACCGTCTGGTGGCTGGTGGCGACAAGATGCAGCAAGGCGAGCGTGAGCGTCTGGAGTTGGAATTCAAGCAAAAGGCCCGTGACTACCAGTTCCAATCCAAGGAGCTGAACGAAGCCAAGGCTGTTGCCGACCGCGAAATGCTTAAGCAGCTCAAGCCTAAGCTCGACAGCGCCGTGGAAGAAGTCATCAAGAAAGGTGCCTTTGACCTGGTGTTCGAGCGTGGCGCTGTGATCGACGTCAAGCCTCAATACGACATCACCCGTCAGGTGATCGAGCGCATGAACCAGCTGAAGTAAGCCATGACCGCGACTATCAAGCTCGGCGAGTTGGCCGAGTTCCTGGGGGCCACATTGCGTGGCTCCCCGGAGAAGGAAATCACTGGGCTAGCCACCTTACAGGAGGCTGGCCCAGCTCAGTTGAGCTTCCTCGCAAACCCTCAGTACCGTAAATACCTTGTCGACAGTCGTGCCGCAGCCGTGTTGCTCAAAGCTGCCGACGCTGAAGGGTTCGCGGGGGAGGCGTTGGTGGTAGCGGACCCGTACCTGGCGTATGCCAAGGTGTCGCACCTGTTCGATCCAAAACCCAAAGCGGCAGGCGGTATTCATCCTTCAGCTGTGATTGCCGATGACGCTCAGGTTGACCCAGCGGCCAGCATTGGTGCCTTTGCGGTGATCGAGAGTGGTGCGCGCATCGCCGCAGGCGTCACGGTCGGGGCTCATTGCTTTATCGGTGCGCGTTGCGAGATCGGCGCCGATGGCTGGCTCGCGCCGCGGGTGACCCTGTACCACGATGTGCGAATCGGCCAGCGTGTGGTCATCCAGTCGGGTGCCGTGATCGGTGGCGAAGGCTTCGGCTTTGCCAAAGCCAAAGGCGTCTGGAACAAAATTGCCCAGGTCGGTGGCGTTCTGATCGGCGACGATGTGGAAATTGGCGTGAACACGGCGGTGGATCGTGGGGCCTTGGCCGATACCGTGATCGGTAATGGCGTGAAGCTCGACAATCAGATCCAGATCGCCCACAACGTGCAGATTGGCGATCACACCGCTATGGCCGCATGCGTGGGGATTTCCGGCAGTACCCGAATTGGCAAGCATTGTATGCTCGCCGGGGGGGTCGGGCTGGTTGGGCATATCGATATCTGCGACAACGTCTTCATCACCGGTATGACCATGGTGACCCATTCGATTACCGAGCCGGGCGCCTATTCCTCCGGTACCGCCATGCAGCCGGCGGCCGAATGGCGCAAGAGTGCGGCGCGTTTGCGGCAGCTTGATGATATGGCTCGACGTCTCAAACAGCTGGAAAAGCGTGTTGGAGAAGTGACCCCTGGCAGTAATGCTTCATCAGAAGGCTGATACCATTTTCATATCAAGTGTGTACAGCCGCTAGGCTGCCTCCTTGATTTGCTAGCGGGGCGTGCTTTTAGTCCGCCCGCCCCCAATCTTTATTACAGGCTTCCCCCCGAAATGATGGACATCAACGAGATTCGCGAATACCTGCCTCACCGTTACCCGTTCCTGCTGGTGGATCGCGTAGTGGACCTCAATGTTGAGGAAAAGCGCATTCGCGCCTACAAGAATGTCAGCATCAACGAACCGTTCTTCAATGGTCACTTTCCCGCACACCCCATCATGCCGGGCGTGTTGATCATCGAAGCGATGGCCCAGGCTGCCGGTATCCTTGGTTTCAAAATGCTCGACCTCAAGCCCGCCGATGGCACGCTTTACTATTTCGTGGGCTCGGACAAGCTGCGTTTCCGCAACCCGGTCACTCCAGGTGACCAGTTGATCCTGGAAGCTAAGTTCATCAGCTGCAAGCGCCAAATCTGGAAATTCGAGTGCCAGGCCTCGGTGGATGGCAAGCCGGTGTGCTCCGCCGAGATCATCTGCGCGGAACGCAAACTATGAGTTTGATTGACCCTCGCGCAATCATCGATCCGTCGGCCGTACTGGCCGCCGACGTTGAGGTCGGCCCCTGGTCGATCATCGGCGCAGGTGTGGAAATCGGCGAGGGGACTGTCATCGGGCCGCATGTGATCCTCAAAGGTCCGACCCGCATTGGCAAGCACAATCGCATCTACCAATTCTCCTCGGTAGGCGAAGACACACCGGACATGAAGTACAAAGGTGAAGAAACGCGCTTGGTTATCGGTGATCACAACATCATCCGAGAGGGCGTGACAATTCATCGCGGTACCGTGCAGGATCGCGCCGAAACCACCCTGGGTGATCACAATCTGGTTATGGCATATGCCCATATCGGTCATGACAGCGTCATCGGCAACCACTGCATCCTGGTGAATAACACCGCGTTGGCTGGGCATGTTCATGTTGATGACTGGGCGATTCTGT
Source organism: Pseudomonas sp. MD330_10 (assembly GCF_042610415.1). NCBI lineage: Bacteria > Pseudomonadati > Pseudomonadota > Gammaproteobacteria > Pseudomonadales > Pseudomonadaceae > Pseudomonas > Pseudomonas sp. MD330_10. Next base: position 423,616 of record NZ_JBHGZU010000002.1, on the reverse strand, counting down.
CCGGTTTTACCCTGGTGCATCAGTATTGCCATATCGGCGCCCATAGCTTCTCCGGCATGGGGACCGCCATCGGTAAGGACGTTCCGGCGTATGTCACGGTATTCGGCAACCCGGCCGAAGCGCGTAGCATGAACTTCGAAGGCATGCGCCGTCGCGGGTTCAGCGATGATGCCATCCATGCTCTGCGCCGCGCCTATAAGGTGGTTTATCGCCAGGGGCTGACCGTAGAGCAGGCATTGACCCAACTGACAGAGCCGGCTGCGTTGTTCCCGGAAGTTGCGGTGTTCCGTGACTCGATCCAGGCGTCGACGCGCGGCATCACCCGCTGACCATGGCCAATCTGCGTATAGCGCTGGTGGCCGGAGAAGCTTCCGGCGATATTTTGGGCGCAGGTCTTATGCGAGCCCTTAAGGCTCAGCATCCGGCGGTGGAGTTTATCGGTGTTGGCGGCCCGCTGATGCAGGCTGAAGGCCTGGCGTCCTACTTTCCCATGGAGCGCTTGTCGGTCATGGGGCTGGTGGAAGTATTGGGTCGTCTGCGCGAGTTGCTGGCGCGGCGCAAACTGCTGATCCAGACCTTGATCGAAGAAAAGCCTGACGTCTTTATCGGCATCGACGCACCGGATTTCACCCTCAATATCGAACTCAAGCTGCGTCAGGCCGGGATCAAGACCGTGCATTATGTCAGCCCGTCCGTGTGGGCCTGGCGGCAGAAGCGCGTGCTGAAGATTCGCGAGGGTTGCGACCTGATGCTGACCCTGTTGCCGTTCGAGGCCAAATTCTATGAAGAGAAGGGCGTGCCGGTGCGGTTTGTCGGGCACACCCTCGCCGACGCCATTCCCCTGCATGCCGACCGAGCCGCGGCCCGCGCCGAGTTGGGCTTGCCCGACGGCCCGCTGGTGGCGCTGATGCCGGGCAGCCGAGGCGGTGAAGTCGGACGTCTGGCCAGCGTCTTCTTCGATGCGGCCGAGCGCCTGATGGTCCTGAAGCCCGGCGTGCGGTTTGTATTGCCTTGTGCCAGCCCGCAACGTCGTGCGCAGATCGAAGCGCTGCTGCCAGGCCGCGACCTGCCGTTGACCTTGCTGGATGGCCAGTCCCATCTGGCTTTGGCGGCCTGCGATGCGGTCATGATCGCTTCGGGTACTGCCACGCTGGAGGCCTTGCTGTACAAGCGCCCTATGGTCGTGGCCTATCGTTTGGCGCCGCTGACCTTCTGGATTCTCAAGCGCATGGTCAAGAGCCCTTACATCTCCCTGCCCAACCTGTTGGCCCAACGCCTGTTGGTGCCGGAGTTGTTGCAGGACGATGCTACGCCGGACGCCCTGGCGCAGACCCTACTACCCTTGATCGACGGCGGCGAAGAACAGACCCGTGGGTTCGACGCCATTCACCGCACGTTGCGCCGTGATGCCTCGAACCAGGCAGCCGACGCCGTGCTGAACTTGATCGGCAAACAACAGGAAGCTTTATGAGTACGCAAATGGGCCTGGATTTCAGCCTGGTTGCCCAAGCCCATGAGCTGGTGGCCGGCGTCGATGAAGTAGGACGTGGCCCACTGTGCGGTGCGGTGGTCACGGCGGCGGTCATTCTGGATCCGAATCGACCGATCCTGGGACTGAACGATTCGAAAAAACTCACCGAAGCACGCCGTGAAAAGCTGTATGACGAAATCTGTGAAAAAGCCTTGAGTTGGCATATCGCCCGGGCCGAAGTCGAAGAAATCGACACGCTCAATATTCTCCACGCCACGATGCTGGCGATGCAGCGGGCGGTCGAAGGCCTGCACATCACGCCGAAGATGGCGATGATCGACGGCAACCGTTGCCCGAAACTGAGCATGCCGTCGGAAGCGGTGGTCAAGGGTGATAGCAAGGTGCCGGCGATTGCCGCGGCCTCGATTCTGGCCAAAGTCAGTCGTGATCGGGAAATGGCTGCATTTGAACTCATCTACCCAGGTTATGGCATCGGCGGGCATAAAGGCTACCCGACGCCCGTTCATCTGGAAGCTCTCGCACGCCTTGGCCCGACGCCGATTCATCGCCGCTCCTTCGCCCCGGTGCGCCAGGCTTACGAGCTGCGCGAGAGCTTCAGCGAGGTTTAGTCGCGAGGCTGATGTTTTTGCCAAGGCCCGGTACAATCCGGGCCTTGTTGTCTCCATGTATTAGAACAGGATCACTATGCCGGCTTCATTCGTTCACCTGCGCCTGCACACTGAATACTCCCTGGTCGACGGCCTGGTACGGATCAAACCCCTGGTCAAAACCCTGGTGGGCATGAACATGCCTGCGGTAGCGGTGACTGATCAGAACAACATGTGTTCCCTGGTCAAGTTCTATAAAAATGCCATGGCCGCCGGCATCAAGCCGATCTGCGGCGCCGACCTGTGGCTGTCCAACAAAGACCCCGACAACCCCTTGAGCCGCATCAGCCTGTTGGCGATGAATGGCGTCGGCTATCGCAACCTCACCGAACTGATTTCCCGCGGTTTTATCGACGGTCAGCGCAATGGCTCGATCATCATCGAGCGCGAGTGGGTGGCCGAAGCCAGCGAAGGGCTGATCATGCTGTCCGCCGCTAAAGAGGGCGAGATCGGTATCGCGCTGCTGGGCGGCAATCCCCAGGAAGCCGAAGTGCTGGCCCGCGAGTGGATGCAGGTTTTTCCCGACCGTTTCTATTTGGAAGTGCAGCGCACCAATCGGCCCAACGATGAAGAGCACCTGCACGCCGCCGTAGCATTGGCCGACAAACTCGGTGCGCCGCTGGTGGCGACCAATGATGTGCGCTTTATCAAGAAGGAAGATTTCGAGGCCCACGAAACCCGAGTGTGCATCGGCGAAGGCCGAGCCCTGGATGACCCGCGCCGTTCGAAGAATTACAGCGAAGAGCAGTACCTTAAAAGCGCCGAAGAAATGGCCGAGCTGTTCAGCGACCTGCCTGAGGCCCTGGAAAACTCTGTCGAGATCGCCAAGCGCTGCAATATCGAAGTGAAGCTGGGCAAGCACTTCCTGCCTAACTTCCCGATTCCCGATGGCATGACCATCGATGAATATTTCCGCAAGGTCTCGTTCGATGGCCTTGAGGAGCGGCTGGCGGTCCTGCTGCCCAAGGAAACCACCGAAGACTATGAAGCCAAGCGCCAGGTCTATGTCGACCGGTTGAATTTCGAGCTGGATATCATTATCCAGATGGGGTTCCCCGGTTACTTCCTGATCGTGATGGACTTTATTCAGTGGGCCAAGAACAACGGCGTGCCGGTGGGCCCGGGCCGGGGGTCAGGTGCTGGCTCGCTGGTGGCCTATGTGCAGAAGATCACCGACCTTGACCCGCTGGAATACGACCTGCTGTTCGAGCGATTCCTGAACCCGGAGCGGGTTTCCATGCCCGACTTCGACGTCGACTTCTGCATGGACGGTCGCGATCGCGTGATCGAATACGTGGCCGAAAAATATGGCCGCAACGCCGTGAGCCAGATCATTACCTTCGGTTCCATGGCGGCCAAGGCGGTGATCCGCGACGTGGCGCGGGTGCAGGGCAAGTCCTACGGCCTGGCTGATCGTCTGTCGAAGATGATCCCGTTCGAAGTCGGCATGACCCTGGAGAAGGCTTACGAGCAGGAAGAGATCCTGCGCGATTTCATCAAAGTCGACGAAGAAGCCGCCGAAATCTGGGAGATGGCCCGCAAACTTGAGGGCGTAGTGCGTAACGTCGGTAAGCACGCCGGTGGCGTGGTGATCGCGCCTACCAAACTCACCGATTTTTCGCCGATCTATTGCGACGAAGAAGGCGACGGCCTGGTAACCCAGTTCGACAAGGATGACGTGGAGGCGGCCGGCCTGGTGAAGTTCGACTTCCTCGGCCTGCGTACCCTGACCATCATCGACTGGGCCCTCAAAACCATCAACCGCGACCGCGCCAAGGTGGGCGAGGAACCGCTGGATATCGCCTTTATTCCGCTGGACGACAAGCCGACCTACACCCTGCTGCAAAAAGCCGAAACCACGGCGGTGTTCCAGCTTGAATCCCGCGGTATGAAAGAGCTGATCAAAAAGCTCAAGCCCGACTGCCTGGAAGACTTGATCGCACTGGTGGCCCTGTTCCGTCCGGGCCCGCTGCAATCAGGCATGGTGGATGACTTCATCAACCGTAAGCACGGGCGTGCCGAGCTGGCGTACCCGCATTCCGATTACCAATATGAAGGCCTAAAGCCAGTATTGGCGCCGACCTACGGCATCATCCTGTATCAGGAACAGGTGATGCAGATTGCTCAGGTGATGGCGGGCTATACCCTGGGCGGCGCCGACATGCTGCGTCGTGCGATGGGTAAGAAGAAGCCTGAGGAAATGGCCAAGCAGCGTGGTGGTTTCATTGAGGGTTGCGCCACTAACAATATCGACGCCGATCTGGCGGGTAACATCTTCGACCTGGTGGAGAAATTCGCCGGTTACGGCTTCAACAAGTCCCACTCTGCCGCCTATGGCTTGGTGTCGTACCAGACCGCCTGGTTGAAAGCGCACTATCCTGCGCCATTCATGGCAGCGGTGCTGTCGGCGGATATGCACAACACCGACAAGGTCGTGACCTTGATCGAGGAAGTGCGCACCATGAAGCTGCGCCTCGACGCGCCGGACGTGAACGCCTCGGAGTTCAAGTTCACGGTCAACGACGAAGGCCGCATTATCTATGGCCTGGGTGCGATCAAGGGCGTGGGCGAGGGCCCGGTGGAAGCCATCACCGAAGCGCGTCAGGACGGGCCTTTCAAAGATCTGTTCGACTTCTGCGCGCGGGTCGATCTCAAACGTATCAACAAGCGAACCCTGGATGGCTTGATCCGCAGTGGCGCACTCGACCGTCTCGGCCCTTATTTCCATGATGAGCCCAAGGCTTATCAGGCCAATATCGACCGCAACCGCGCGGTGCTGCTGGCCGCTATGGAAGAAGCGATCAAGGCCGCCGAACAGACCGCCCGCACCCACGACAGTGGGCATGCCGACCTGTTCGGCGGTTTGTTCGTCGAAGAAGACGCGGACGTGTACGCCAATCACCGCAAGGCCAAGGAGTTAACCCTCAAGGAGCGGCTCAAGGGCGAAAAAGACACCTTGGGCCTCTATCTCACCGGCCACCCGATCGACGAGTACGAAGGGGAAATCCGCCGTTTCGCCCGTCAGCGCATCATCGACCTGAAACCGGCGCGGGATACCCAGACCGTGGCCGGCATGATCATTGCGCTGCGGGTGATGAAAAATAAAAAGGGCGACAAGATGGGGTTCATCACCCTTGACGACCGTTCGGGCCGGATCGAAGCCTCATTGTTCGCCGATGCGTTCCACTCTGCTCAGTCGCTTTTGCAGACCGACGCCATGGTGGTGGTGGAAGGGGAGGTCAGCAACGACGACTTCTCCGGCGGCCTGCGCCTGCGGATCAAGCGTGTAATGAGCATGGAAGATGCCCGCACCAACCTGGCCGAAAGCCTGCGCCTGAAAGTTAAAACCGAGGCGCTCAAGGGCGATCAGCTACGCTGGTTGGGTGAGTTGCTCAAGCGGCATCGGGGCGCGTGCCCGGTGACCATGGAGTACACCGGTAACGATGCCAAGGCCATGCTCCAGTTTGGCGAGACCTGGCGAATTGATCCCGCCGACGGCTTGATTCAAGCTTTGCGTGACCAGTTCGGGCGAGACAACGTCTTCCTCCAATACCGTTGATGGCTGGCCCGGTAGTGGCATTCAGCGTGATCGACAAAACATTTAATCTCGACCTAAACGCGCCTCTCCCTTAAGGTAGGGCGCGAATAGACAACCGGCTGGCCAGGCACTCCCTGGCCGTCGACCCAAGACGGACGCTTATGAACCCGAATTTTCTTGATTTCGAACAGCCGATCGCTGACCTGCAAGCCAAGATCGAAGAGCTGCGCCTGGTCGGCAATGACAATTCGCTGAATATCGGCGATGAAATCGCCCGCCTGCAAGACAAGAGCAGCGCGCTCACCGAAGACATCTTCGGCAAACTGACCAGCTGGCAGATCGCGCGCCTGGCCCGCCACCCGCGCCGGCCTTACACCCTGGATTACATCCAGCACATTTTTACCGAGTTCGACGAACTGCACGGTGATCGTCACTTCTCCGACGACGCGGCTATCGTGGGCGGTATTGCGCGTCTGGACGACCAGCCAGTGATGGTGATCGGTCACCAGAAAGGCCGTGAAGTTCGCGAGAAGGTGCGCCGCAACTTCGGTATGCCGCGTCCGGAAGGCTACCGCAAGGCGTGCCGTCTGATGGAAATGGCCGAGCGTTTCAAGATGCCGATCCTGACCTTTATCGATACCCCGGGCGCTTACCCAGGCATCGACGCCGAAGAGCGCAACCAGAGCGAAGCGATCGCCTGGAACCTGCGCGTGATGGCTCGTCTGAAAACGCCGATCATCGCCACCGTGATTGGTGAGGGTGGTTCCGGCGGTGCATTGGCGATTGGCGTCTGCGACCAGTTGAACATGCTGCAATATTCGACCTATGCGGTGATCTCGCCGGAAGGCTGCGCCTCGATCCTGTGGAAAACCGCCGAAAAAGCGCCGGACGCCGCCGAAGCCATGGGCATCACCGCCGATCGCCTTAAAGGGCTGGGTATCGTCGACAAAGTGATCGCCGAGCCACTGGGCGGCGCCCATCGTGACCCGGCTGCCGCTGCCGCGACCATCCGCGCAGAGTTGGGCTCGCAGCTGGCGATGCTCAAGAAGCTGGATAACGAAGCGCTGTTGGCTCGTCGTTATGAGCGCCTGATGAGCTACGGTCTCTAAAGTCGCAGCAGTACTAATGTGGGAGGGGGCTTGCCCCCGATAGCGGTGGATCAGTCAGCAAATGCAGGGACTGACACTCAGCAATCGGGGCGCAATCCCTCTCCCACATTTGCTTTGTGTATGCTTGGTCAACGTATTCCAGATTTGCGGCGGTAGCGTTTGATGAAACCAACTTTACCCGCCAAACTCCTGCAAGCCCTGGCCCCCTGGCGCGACGCCCCGGCTTGGCATATCGCTTTCTCTGGCGGTCTTGATTCCACTGTGCTGCTGCATCTCCTGGCCACCGCCAAACCCCTTGTGCCTCTAAGCGCCGTCCATATCCACCATGGCTTGCAAGCCGCTGCCGACGCTTGGCCAAGCCATTGCCAGTCGGTGTGCGACTACCTGGGAGTCCCCTTGCGTATCATGCGCGTGCAAGTGCCGTCCGGTGCCAGTCTCGAGCGTGCGGCGCGTGATGCGCGTTATCAGGCGTTTGCGCAAGTTATCGGAGCAGGGGAGGTGATGCTCACCGCCCAGCATCGCGAAGACCAGGCCGAAACCTTGCTGTTTCGGCTGTTACGCGGCGCAGGCGTACGGGGGTTGGCAGCCATGCCCGTGCACCGTCCGTTGGCGGGCGGGCACTTGGTCCGCCCGTTGTTGGGCGTCTCTCGGGCAGAGCTGGAAGCCTATGCCGTGGAGCATCAGCTTCAATGGATCGCAGACCCTTCCAATGCAGACAATCGCTTCTCCCGCAATTACCTGCGCCACCGCGTATTCCCGATACTGACCGAGCGCTGGCCGCAAGCCGTCCCCGGGCTGGCCCGCAGTGCCGAGCACTTGAGTGAAGCCCAGGGCCTGCTCGATGAGTTGGCCAGGATGGATCTGCAAGCCGCCGAACAACCTTCAGCGTTTCCCTGGTTGGGCTTGCCATCCCTGGCGCTTGCTCCGCTGCGAGAGCTTTCCGATGCCCGTCAGCGCAATGCTTTGCGCCATTGGCTGAATCCGCTGACACGCCTGCCCGACAGCGATCACTGGGTCGGCTGGCAATCCTTACGTGATGCCAAGCACGACGCACAACCGTTATGGTCTCTGGCTGCTGGGCAAATACACCGTTGCGGTGAGCGCATCTGGTGGTTGCCTTCCTGCTGGTCGGAATTTTCCGATGTGCCGGTGAGCTGGTCTGATGCGCAACGCCCGCTACAGTTACCCGGTAATGGTGAGCTGAGATTTTGCGGCAAGGCGCCCGCAGGTCCGTTGGAGGTCCGTTACCGCCAGGGCGGTGAAATCGTCGATGTGCCAGGCCGCGGTCGACGGGATCTGAAGCGCTTGCTCAACGAAAGCGGTTTACCGGGCTTCGTCCGTGGCAGATTGCCGCTGCTGTATCGAGGAGGATTTTTAGTGGGGGTGCCCAACCTTGCGGGATTGTGGGCGCCGCCCAGTCAGGACTGGCAATTGCATTGGATGCCACAGACCTGCGATCAAGGTTTGAGCTGATAGAGCCTTTCCGGTAGACTACGCTCCCTTCTTGATACAACTTCTGTGGATTCGCCTGAATCGCAGCAGTTGCCGATTACCAAGCAGTCTTTGCTGGGCGATTCCAAAAAATGTGTAGCGATCAACGTACCGGTGTTTCATTGCTGGTCTGTCACAACGCGGCGGTTTTTTTGAAAGGTGCACTGTGATTAATGCAGGTGATCGGGGGCTTCGGCCTCTCTTCGCTTTCCCCGGCGGCTCGGACCGCTTTAACGCAGACTTCTAGGGTTTTTCATGACGCGCTACATATTCGTCACGGGCGGTGTTGTTTCTTCATTGGGGAAAGGCATTGCCTCCGCTTCATTGGCGGCCATCCTGGAGGCGCGGGGGCTTAAAGTCACCATGCTCAAGCTGGACCCGTACATCAACGTCGACCCGGGCACCATGAGCCCGTTCCAGCACGGTGAAGTGTTCGTCACCCACGACGGCGCCGAGACTGACCTGGACCTGGGCCACTACGAGCGGTTCATCCGCACGACCATGACCCAGAACAACAACTTCACCACCGGCCGTGTCTACGAACACGTGCTGCGCAAAGAGCGCCGTGGTGACTACCTGGGTGCGACCATCCAGGTTATTCCGCACATCACTGACGAAATCAAGCGCCGCATCATCAAGGGTGCGGGCGATGCTGACGTGGCGATGGTCGAGATCGGTGGCACCGTGGGTGACATCGAATCCCAACCGTTCCTCGAAGCCATCCGCCAGTTGCGTTTCGAAGTCGGCGCCAAGCGCGCGATGCTGATGCACCTGACTTTGGTGCCATACATCGCCACCGCCGGCGAAACCAAAACCAAGCCTACCCAGCACTCGGTCAAGGAACTGCGTTCCATCGGCCTGCAGCCGGACGTGCTGGTCTGCCGTTCCGATCATCCGATCGACATTTCCTCGCGTCGCAAGATCGCGCAGTTCACCAACGTTGAAGAACGTGCGGTAATTGCCCTGGAAGACGCCGACACCATCTACAAGATCCCGGGCATCCTGCATTCGCAAGGTCTGGATGATTTTGTGGTCGAACGTTTCGGCCTGCAGTGTGGCGGCGCGGACTTGTCCGAGTGGGATGCAGTGGTCGACGCCAAGCTCAACCCTGAGCACGAAGTCACCATCGCCATGGTCGGCAAGTACATGGAGCTGCTGGACGCGTACAAGTCGCTGATCGAAGCGATGAGCCACGCCGGTATCAGCAACCGCACCAAGGTCAACCTGCGCTATATCGATTCCGAAGACATCGAGAACCAAGGCACTGCGCTGCTCGAAGGCGTGGACGCGATCCTCGTACCTGGCGGTTTCGGCTTGCGCGGAGTGGAAGGCAAGATCACGGCCGTTCAATACGCCCGTGAGAACAAGGTTCCGTACCTGGGTATCTGCCTGGGCATGCAAGTGGCCGTCATCGAATTCGCCCGGAACGTGTTGGGCTGGAAAGACGCCAACTCCACCGAGTTCGACAGCAAGAGCGGTCACCCGGTCGTGGGCCTGATCACCGAGTGGGAAGACGCCACCGGTGCGGTCGAAGTACGTACCGAGGCCTCCGACCTGGGCGGCACCATGCGCCTGGGCGCGCAGGATTGCCTGCTGGAGCCGGGCTCGCTGGTTCACGACTGCTACGGCAAGGACGTGATCGTCGAGCGTCACCGTCACCGCTACGAAGTGAACAACAACCTGCTGCCGCAGATCAAAGAGGCCGGCCTGAAAATCTCCGGTCGCTCGGGCGATGGCGCGTTGGTTGAAGTGGTCGAGGCGCCGGATCATCCGTGGTTCGTGGCTTGCCAGTTCCACCCCGAGTTCACCTCGACACCGCGCGACGGTCACCCACTGTTCAGCGGTTTCGTCAAAGCTGCACTGACGCAACATCAGAAGAAGGCGTAAACCGATGGCCCAGAAGATCATTCGCGTAGGCGATATCGAGATTGCCAACGACAAGCCCATGGTGCTGTTCGGCGGCATGAACGTACTGGAAAGTCGCGACATGGCGATGCAGGTCTGTGAAGAATATGTGCGGGTCACCCAGAAGCTGGGCATCCCTTATGTATTCAAGGCCAGCTTCGACAAGGCCAACCGTTCGTCTGTGACGTCCTATCGCGGCCCAGGCCTTGAAGAAGGCATGCGGATCTTCCAGGACATCAAGCAAGCCTTCGGCGTGCCGGTCATCACTGACGTCCACGAGCCTGCGCAGGCGGCCGTGGTCGCCGAAGTGTGTGACATCATTCAGTTGCCGGCCTTTCTGTCGCGCCAGACCGACCTCGTGGTCGCCATGGCCAAGACCGGTGCAGTGATCAATATCAAGAAAGCCCAGTTCCTTGCGCCTCAGGAAATGAAACACATTCTGAGCAAGTGCGTGGAAGCGGGTAACGACCAGTTGATCCTCTGCGAGCGCGGTTCCAGCTTCGGCTACAACAATCTCGTGGTGGACATGCTCGGTTTCGGCATCATGAAACAGTTCGAATACCCGGTGTTCTTCGACGTGACCCACGCGCTGCAAATGCCCGGTGGTCGCTCGGACTCCGCAGGCGGGCGTCGCGCCCAGGTCACCGACCTGGCCAAGGCCGGCATGAGCCAATCCCTGGCCGGCCTGTTCCTGGAAGCCCACCCGGACCCGGATAACGCCAAGTGCGACGGCCCTTGTGCCCTGCGCCTGGATAAACTTGAACCGTTCCTGGCCCAGCTCAAGCAGTTGGACGAACTGGTCAAGAGTTTTCCGACGGTAGAGACCGCGTAAGCCGGGTTTCTCCGGTAGAGTATCCCACGCTAAACGCTCAGGCCTGCGGGCCTGAGTCTTGTCGCCTGCAAGCCTGCCCCGTTGTTCCACCCTTGCGGTCGGTCAAAAGTTTTCCTTCAGCTGCGTCGTTTTCGTCAACTTTGGAGTGTTTACAACAATGGCAAAAATCGTCGACATCAAAGGTCGTGAAGTTCTCGACTCCCGTGGCAACCCCACCGTCGAAGCCGACGTGCTTCTCGATAACGGCATCATCGGCAGCGCTTGTGCGCCGTCCGGTGCTTCCACCGGTTCGCGCGAAGCGCTGGAACTGCGTGATGGCGACAAGAGCCGTTACCTGGGTAAGGGTGTCCTCAAGGCTGTCGCCAACATCAATGGTCCGATCCGTGACCTGCTGCTGGGTAAAGACCCGCTGGATCAGAAAGCCCTGGACCACGCGATGATCAAGCTCGACGGCACTGACAACAAAGGCAGCCTGGGCGCCAACGCCATCCTCGCCGTATCCCTGGCCGCCGCCAAGGCCGCTGCCCAGGACCAGGACCTGCCGTTGTACGCGCACATCGCCAACCTGAACGGCACCCCAGGCGTCTACTCGATGCCCGTACCGATGATGAACATCATCAACGGTGGCGAGCATGCCGATAACAACGTCGACATCCAGGAATTCATGGTGCAGCCGGTTGGCGCCAAGACCTTCTCCGAAGGCCTGCGCATGGGCACCGAGATTTTCCATCACCTCAAAGCCGTACTCAAAGCCCGTGGCTTGAGCACTGCGGTCGGCGACGAAGGCGGTTTCGCACCGAACCTGGCGTCCAACGAAGATGCGCTGAAAGTTATCTCCGAAGCCGTGGCCAACGCTGGCTACACCCTGGGCACCGACGTGACCCTGGCCCTGGACTGCGCGGCCAGCGAGTTCTACGAAGACGGTAAATACAACCTGTCCGGCGAAGGCCAGGTGTTCAACTCCGAAGGTTTTGCCGAGTACCTGAAGGGCCTGACCCAGCGCTACCCGATCATCTCGATCGAAGACGGCCTGGACGAGTCCGACTGGGATGGCTGGAAGATTCTCACCGACAAGATCGGCGAGAAGATCCAACTGGTGGGCGACGACCTGTTCGTGACCAACACCAAGATCCTGAAAGAAGGCATCGATAAAAAGATCGCCAACTCGATCCTGATCAAGTTCAACCAGATCGGTACCCTGACCGAGACCCTGGAAGCCATCCAGATGGCCAAGGCCGCAGGTTATACCGCTGTGATCTCGCACCGCTCCGGCGAAACCGAAGACTCGACCATTGCCGACCTGGCCGTGGGCACCTCGGCTGGCCAGATCAAGACCGGCTCGCTGTGCCGTTCCGACCGCGTTTCCAAGTACAACCAATTGCTGCGTATCGAAGAGCAACTGGCTGGCAAAGCCAAGTACAACGGTCGCGGTGAGTTTCGCGGCTGAGGGTTAAATGGTAAAAAGTCGGCGGATTGCGTCGGAAAACTCACGACAGGGTGAATTTCGGCGTTAATCTGGTGACTATCTAGCACAAGCCTGGTTCTTCCAGGCTTCGTGCTATCAGTTGCTTCAAAAGTTTTGCATGGCTGTCTTTTTCCACTGGATACCCGATATTCGATGCGCAGTCCCAATTGGTTGTTTCTTGTCTTGCTCTTGCTGCTGGCTGGCCTGCAGTACCGCCTATGGGTAGGTAATGGCAGCTTTGCGCAGGTAAAAGACCTGACCCAACAAATTGCCGATCAGCGTGCCGAGAACGAACGCTTGCTGGAGCGCAACCGCGTGCTCGATGCCGAGGTCCTTGAGTTGAAAAAGGGCACGGAGACCGTCGAAGAGCGGGCTCGCCATGAGTTGGGCATGGTCAAGGAGGGTGAAACCCTCTACCAGTTGGCCCAATGAGTCAGCGTTTGCCGGCCTTCTGGGCCGTGATTCCTGCCGCGGGCGTTGGTGCCCGTATGGCCGCGGACCGTCCCAAGCAATACCTGCAACTGGGCGGACGCACGATTCTCGAACACAGCCTCGGCTGTTTCCTCGACCACCCCTTTCTCAAGGGCCTGGTGGTCAGCCTCGCTTCTGATGATCCTTATTGGCCCGCCCTGGCGTGTGCTGCCGACCCGCGTATCCAACGCGCGGACGGTGGTGCGGAGCGTTCGGGCTCGGTACTCAACGCGCTGCTGCAGCTCAATGCCCTGGGCGCCTGCGATGACGATTGGGTCTTGGTGCATGATGCGGCGCGGCCTAACCTGAGCCGTGATGATCTCGATAAATTGCTGGCTGAGTTGGCGGACGATCCGGTCGGTGGCCTGCTGGCGGTGCCGGCTCGCGATACCCTCAAGCGCGTCGACAAGCAGGGGCGGGTGGTGGAGACCGTCGATCGCAGTTTGATCTGGCAAGCCTATACGCCGCAGATGTTCCGCCTCGGGGCCTTGCATCGCGCATTGGCCGACAGCCTGGTGGCCGATGCGCTGATCACTGATGAAGCCTCGGCGATGGAATGGTCCGGGCAGGCGCCGCGCTTGATCGAAGGGCGCTCGGATAATATCAAGGTGACCCGTCCGGAAGATCTGGAGTGGTTACGACTGCGTTGGGCCAATCGTCGATAGTCAGTTGCACCGGGTCGACTTCATCGCAGGCAAGCCACATTCGATCACCTTCTCCCCATGCCGCTCGGTCAACTGTGTGAGCCGGGCTTGCCCGCGATGAGCCCCATCTAGACATCCAATACTCAACCGCTGTACTCCGGCCGCTCGGCCAAGCCCTCCTTCAAGAAATCCACCAACTTCCTGACCTTTGGCGATAAATGTCGTTGCTGCGGATACAGCGCCCACACCGCCGTATTCGGTGGTTGATGGGCCTCCAGCAGCGACACCAGTGCGCCCGTGTGCAGGTGCTCCAGCACGTAATAGTCCGGCAGCTGGCACAAACCCACACCTTGCAGCGCCGCATCCAACACGGCTTGCCCACTGTTGCAGCGCCAGTTTCCCTGCACGCGCTGGGCAAATTCGCGTCCGTCCTGGGCCAATTGCCAAATGTCCGAACTGCCGATCAGACAATTGTGCCGAGTCAATTCCGACAAGCTATGTGGCCGACCATACCGTGCCAGGTAGGACGGTGAAGCGCACAGGTACATGCGTCGCGGCGCGAGGCGGCTGGCGACCATACGCGAGTCTTGCAGGCGGCCCAGGCGAATCGCCAGGTCGAGGCCTTCGTGCACCAGGTCCAGCTGACGGTTGCTCAGTTCGATATCCACTCGCAGCTGTGGATACAGGCGCATAAATCGGGTCACCAGCGGCACGATAAAGCGCTCGCCGTAAGCCACGGCACAGGTCATGCGCAACATGCCCTTGGGTTCGCTGGTCAGGTCGCCCACGGCACGCAAGGCTTCTTCGCGGCCATCCTGCAGGCGTTGGCAATGCTGCAAAAAGGTCTGGCCGGCCTCGGTCAAGGTGACCTTGCGGGTACTGCGATAAAGCAGCCGTGTTTGCAGTCGGTCTTCCAGGCGCGCGACTTGCCGGCTGATATGGGATGACGAAACCCCAAGACGCTCAGCGGCGGCGGTGAACTGGCTGCACTCGGCGACTGCGACGAACTCGTCGATGCCTTCCCAGCGGTTTTCCTGCATAGTGATTATCCCTGTGCAGCAATAAAGTTTTGCTTTTGACTGGATTATTAATCATTCGGCCATGTTTTACACTCTCAGCCTCAGTTGTTAACCCATGGAGAAACCCGGATGATCAAGTCTCGCGCCGCCGTAGCCTTCGAAGCCAAGAAGCCCCTCGAAATCGTAGAAGTGGATGTCGCCATGCCCAAGGCCGGCGAAGTGCTGTTGCGGGTGGTTGCCTCCGGCGTGTGCCATACCGACGCCTACACCCTCTCGGGCGCCGATCCGGAAGGCATCTTCCCGTCGATTCTCGGCCACGAAGGCGGCGCAGTGGTCGAAGCCATCGGTGAGGGCGTGACTTCCGTTGCGGTCGGCGACCATGTGATCCCGCTGTACACCCCGGAATGTGGCCAGTGCAAATTCTGCCGCTCGGGTAAAACCAACCTGTGTCAGGCCATTCGCTCCACCCAGGGCAAAGGCTTGATGCCCGATGGCACAACGCGCTTTTCCTACAAAGGTCAGCCAATTTTCCATTACATGGGTACCTCGACGTTCTCCGAGTACACCGTGCTGCCGGAAATTTCCGTGGCCAAGATTCCCAAAGAAGCACCGTTGGAGAAGGTTTGCCTGCTCGGTTGCGGCGTGACCACCGGTATCGGTGCGGTGATCAACACCGCCAAGGTCAAGCCGGGTGACACTGTCGCCATCTTCGGCCTGGGCGGTATTGGTCTGTCGGCGGTGATCGGTGCGGTCAAGGCCAAGGCCGGACGTATCATCGCCATCGACATCAACCCGGCCAAGTTCGAAATCGCCAAGCAACTGGGCGCCACCGACTGCATCAACCCGAAAGACTACGATCGCCCGATTCAAGACGTGATCGTCGACCTGACCGATGGCGGCGTGGACTTTTCCTTCGAGTGCATCGGCAACGTGCAGCTGATGCGCGCGGCCCTTGAGTGCTGCCACAAAGGCTGGGGCGAGTCGGTGATCATCGGCGTTGCCGGTGCCGGCCAGGAAATTTCCACCCGTCCGTTCCAACTGGTCACCGGTCGCGTCTGGCGCGGTTCGGCGTTCGGCGGCGTACGCGGTCGCAGCGAATTGCCAAGCTACGTGGAGATGGCCCAGACCGGCGAAATCCCGCTGGATACGTTCATCACCCACACCATGGGCCTGGAAGACATCAACAAGGCGTTTGACCTGATGCATGAAGGCAAGAGCATTCGTACCGTCATTCACTTTTGAGGTCGGCCATGAGTCTGGAGAACCTGTCGTGCCAGAAAAGCTTCGGCGGCTGGCATAAACGCTATAAACATCATTCCGATGTGCTCGGTTGCGACATGACCTTCGCAGTCTACCTGCCGCCGCAAGCCGAGCAGGGCGGCAAGCTGCCGGTGCTGTACTGGCTGTCCGGCCTGACCTGCACCGATGAGAATTTCATGCAAAAGGCCGGCGCCCAGCGCATGGCCGCCGAACTTGGTTTGATCATCGTGGCCCCGGACACCAGCCCTCGCGGGCCCGGTGTGCCGGGTGACCCGGACAACGCCTGGGACTTCGGCCTTGGCGCCGGGTTCTACCTGAACGCCACCCAAGAACCTTGGGCCAAGCATTATCGGATGCATGACTATGTTGTGCAGGAATTGCCGGCATTGGTGGAGGCGCATTTCCCTGCGTCCGATAAGCGCGGCATCAGCGGCCACTCCATGGGCGGGCATGGCGCTTTGGTGTGTGCGTTGCGCAACGCGGGGCGTTACCTGTCGGTGTCGGCATTTTCGCCGATCAGCAACCCCATGGACTGCCCATGGGGCCAGAAAGCGTTCTCCCGTTACCTGGGTGAAGAACGTTCAAAGTGGCGCGAGTGGGATGCCTGCGTACTGATCAGTGAAGCCTCGCACAAGCTCCCGCTGCTGGTGGATCAGGGCGATCGCGACGATTTCCTTGCCGTGCAGCTCAAGCCCGAAGCCCTGCAGCAGGCAGCGAAAGCGGCCAACCATCCGCTGGAACTGCGGCTGCAACCTGGTTACGACCATAGCTACTTCTTTATCGCCAGCTTCATCGAAGATCATTTGCGACACCATGGTCGTGCTTTGCTCGGTTAATGTGAGGCAAAAGTAGGTAGAATCACGCCCTGAATTAAATCGGGGCGTTTTTTTATGCGTATTGGCCACGGCTACGATGTGCACCGTTTCGCTGAGGGCGATTTCATTACCTTGGGCGGCGTGCGCATTGCACACCACCATGGGTTGCTGGCTCATTCCGACGGCGACGTTGTGCTGCATGCCTTGAGCGATGCGTTGCTCGGCGCGGCGGCATTGGGTGATATCGGCAAGCATTTTCCAGACACCGACCCCACCTTCAAAGGTGCCGACAGCCGGGTGCTGCTGCGCCATGTGGTCGGCCTGATCCATGCAAAAGGCTGGAAGGTCGGTAATGTCGACAACACTATCGTGGCCCAGGCACCGAAAATGGCACCCCATATCGAATCCATGCGCGCGCTGATTGCCGCGGACCTGCAAATTGAATTGGATCAAGTCAACGTGAAAGCCACCACCACCGAAAAGCTCGGGTTTACCGGTCGTGAAGAGGGCATTGCGGTGCACTCCGTCGCCTTGTTGCTGCGCGCATGAGTGATCTGCAACTGCTGGGCCCGCGGGCCTATGGCGAGGCATTGGGCAGTGCTGTACTGAAAGCCACGGCCGAAGATTTCCAAGTGGACGAAGTGCTCGATATCCCGCTGACCGGCGAGGGTGAGCATCTGTGGCTGTGGGTGGAAAAGCGCGGCTTGAACACCGAAGAGGCAGCGCGGCGTATCGCCAAGGCCGCTAGCGTACCGTTGCGCACCGTCAGTTATGCCGGGCTCAAGGATCGCCAGGCACTGACCCGTCAGTGGTTTAGCGTGCAATTGCCCGGCAAGACCGACCCGGACATGAGCGCCGCTGAAAACGACAGCCTCACTATCCTCAAAACCGCTCGGCATAAACGCAAGTTGCAGCGCGGCGCACATTCGGCCAACGGTTTCACCTTGCGCCTGACCCAATTGGTGGCCGATACCGCCGCGATCGACGCGCGCTTGCAACTGATTGCCCAGCATGGCATTCCCAATTATTTCGGCGCCCAGCGCTTTGGGCATAACGGTGGCAACGTCGTTGACGCGCGCGACTGGGCAGCGCGCAAAGCCTTGCCCGAGCAACGCAATGTGCGCTCGCGGCTGCTGTCCACCGCGCGCAGTTTTCTATTCAACAAAGTCCTGGCGGCGCGCGTGGCCGATGGCTCCTGGCAGCGCGCCCAGGTGGGCGACTTGCTGGCGTTTACCGACAGCCGCAGTTTTTTCCCGGCGGGCGAGGCCGAGTGCAACGACCCGCGCCTGGCGATCCTGGACCTGCACCCCACCGGGCCGCAATGGGGCGAAGGCGATTCGCCTGCCGCCGGCGCCACCTTCGAGCTGGAACAGGCGGTTGCCGCCAGCGAAGCCGACCTGCGTGATTGGCTGGTGAAGGCGGGCATGAGCCAGGAACGTCGTATTCTTCGACTGCCCATTGGCGGGTTGACGTGGCATTATCCCGGGCCTGACATTCTGCAATTGGAATTCGTCCTGCCGGCCGGATGCTTCGCCACTGTCTTGGTGCGCGAGCTTGTTGATCTGGTGCCGGTGGGGCAGACGGACAGCCCATGCGTATTCTGATATCAAACGATGACGGTGCCACCGCACCCGGCCTTGCCGCGCTCCATGCCGCGCTGCAGGATTATGCCGAGTGCATAGTGGTTGCCCCCGACCAGGACAAGAGCGGCGCCAGCAGTTCGCTGACGCTTGACCGTCCGCTGCATCCGCACGTTCTGCCCAATGGCTTTATCAGTGTGAACGGCACCCCCACCGACTGTGTACACCTGGCGATCAACAGCCTGTTGGAGCAGGAGCCGGACCTGGTGGTGTCGGGTATCAACCTCGGCGCCAACCTGGGCGATGATGTGTTGTATTCGGGCACCGTGGCCGCCGCCCTTGAAGGGCGCTTCCTGGGGCGCACCTCGTTTGCCTTCTCTTTTGCCTCGCGCCAGCTCGACAACCTGCCGACCGCTGCCCATTTCGCACGTTTGCTGGTCGAGGCCCACGGTTCCCTGGACCTGCCGCCGCGTACGGTACTGAACGTCAATGTCCCCAACTTGCCCCTCGACCATATTCGCGGTATCCAGCTCACGCGTCTGGGCCATCGCGCCCGCGCGGCGGCGCCGATGAAGGTGGTCGACCCGCGTGGCAAGGAGGGTTACTGGATCGCGGCCGCCGGTGACGCTGAAGATGGCGGCCCCGGCACCGACTTTCACGCGGTGATGCAAGGTTATGTGTCGATTACTCCGTTGCAACTCGATCGCACCTTCAGTGATGCCTTCGGTAGTCTCGATGGCTGGCTGGAGGGGCTGCGCTGATGGCTCGTGAACAAGACGATCTGCTGCGTCGCGGCATTGGGATGACCTCCCAGCGTACTCGCGAGCGCTTGATCCAGCGCCTGTACGAAGAGGGGCTTTCCAACGCCCAGGTGTTGGAAGTGATCCGGCGCACGCCGCGGCATCTGTTTGTCGATGAGGCCCTGGCCCATCGCGCCTATGAAGACACCGCGCTACCCATCGGGCATAACCAGACGATTTCCCAACCGTACATGGTTGCGCGCATGAGCGAGCTGCTGCTAGCGGCGGGGCCGCTGGACAAGGTGCTGGAGATCGGTACCGGTTCCGGCTACCAAACAGCCGTGCTGTCGCAGCTGGTGGAACGGGTGTTTTCGGTTGAGCGTATCAAAGTGTTGCAGGACCGCGCCAAGGAACGCCTGGTGGAGTTAAACCTGCGCAACGTGGTCTTCCGCTGGGGAGATGGTTGGGAAGGCTGGCCGGCGCTGGCGCCCTATAACGGCATTATCGTTACCGCAGTGGCCACCGATGTACCGCAGGCATTGCTCGACCAACTGGCACCGGGCGGGCGCCTGGTCATTCCGGTCGGTTCCGGTGAAGTGCAGCAGCTGATGCTGATTGTTCGTGAGGACGAAGGCTTTTCACGACATGTACTGGGTGCCGTGCGCTTTGTGCCCCTGCTCAATGGCCCGCTGGCCTGATCAATTTGCGCGGCCAGTGAATTCTGTTGATGCGGATGTGTCTTACGGCGGGGTCTATCAAGTCAACATGCTGGGCGGCTACATTCCACGCGCTTGCACATCGGTTTCGCGCGGGTGCCAGTAAAACTTCAGTGCCCAGTTATACTTGCGTCATCTTTCAAGCCTGCTATGGGCGTTCATATTCAGTCACCACAAAGGGAGCGGCGGGTGAGTCTCACAGGTCTTGCGCAGCGTATGAGTAAAACAAGTTTTCAGCGACTGGTGCTTGGCCTTGTGTTCAGTTCCGTGTTGGTCGGCTGTTCAAGCTCACCAAGCAGTGGCGCACGGGTCGTTGATCGTAATAATTCCGCCCCGCAGAAGCCGACGGTCACCACCGGGCAGTATGTGGTGCGTAAGGGCGACACGTTATTCTCGATCGCCTTCCGTTATGGCTGGGATTACAAGGCTCTCGCAGCTCGAAACAATATTCCTGTGCCCTATACGATCCATCCGGGTCAGACGATCCGCTTCGATGGACGCACAGGCTCGGCCTCTACGACGGTTGTGACAAGCACCGCATCGTCCCCATCGTCCTCCAGTAAAACCACCGTCATTACGCGGCCTGCCGGTACTGCGGCCTCGACCTCCGCCAGCAAACCAGCACCGGCGCCGCAACCTCCTGCAGGTCCTGCACCTACCGGGTGGGGATGGCCCTCAAATGGAGTGCTGATTGGAAAATTCTCTTCAAACGGTAGTTTGAATAAAGGCATTGATATCGCCGGGGATTTGGGACAGCCTGTTTTAGCTGCGTCTGATGGGACAGTGGTGTACGCCGGGAGCGGTCTACGGGGTTACGGCGAACTGGTCATCATCAAACACAGCGATACCTACGTCAGTGCTTACGGTCATAACCGCAGGCTGTTGGTTCGGGAGGGGCAGCAGGTCAAAGTCGGACAGACAATTGCCGAAATGGGGTCAACTGGTACGGACCGGGTGAAACTGCACTTTGAGATTCGCCGTCAAGGGAAGCCTGTAGATCCACTGCAATTCCTACCCCGTCGTTGATGTGTTGCCAGCCTGTTCCTCGCGTAGAAGGAACAGGCTCCAGCGTTGCCAAGGATAAAGGCGTCGCTTGAGCTTGAGGTCGAACTCACCAAAGGACTATAACAATGGCTCTCAGTAAAGAAGCGCCGGAGTTTGACATCGACGATGAGGTTCTCCTTATGGAGAGCGGCATCGCTATGGAATCGATGTCGAATGAGGGACCTGCTACACCTTCAGTTCGAACCAAATCCAAGAACTCCTCCGCGTTAAAGCAACACAAATACATTGATTACACGCGGGCGCTCGACGCGACCCAGCTGTATCTCAATGAGATCGGTTTTTCCCCTTTGCTGACCCCCGAGGAAGAAGTCCACTTTGCGCGCTTGTCGCAAAAGGGCGATCCGGCTGGGCGCAAGCGCATGATTGAAAGCAACCTGCGCCTGGTGGTGAAAATCGCCCGACGCTATGTCAATCGTGGGTTGTCGCTGCTGGACCTGATTGAGGAGGGCAATCTGGGCCTGATCAGGGCAGTTGAGAAATTCGATCCCGAGCGGGGCTTTCGTTTTTCTACCTATGCCACTTGGTGGATTCGCCAGACCATCGAGCGGGCGATCATGAATCAGACCCGGACGATTCGCTTGCCGATCCATGTGGTCAAGGAACTCAATGTCTACCTGCGGGCCGCCCGTGAGCTGACGCAGAAGCTCGATCACGAACCGTCACCTGAAGAGATCGCCAACCTGCTGGAGAAACCGGTAGGGGAGGTCAAGCGCATGCTTGGTCTCAATGAGCGGGTGTCTTCGGTCGATGTGTCGCTGGGGCCGGATTCGGATAAAACCCTGCTGGACACTTTGACGGATGATCGCCCGACGGATCCTTGTGAGCTGTTGCAGGACGATGACTTGTCTCAAAGCATCGACCAGTGGCTGTCTGAGCTCACGGACAAGCAGCGTGAGGTGGTGATTCGCCGCTTCGGCCTCCGCGGTCATGAGAGCAGCACCCTGGAGGATGTGGGCCTGGAGATTGGGCTGACCCGTGAGCGGGTGCGTCAGATCCAGGTGGAAGGGCTCAAGCGCTTGCGTGAGATCCTGGAGAAGAATGGCCTGTCGAGCGAGTCGTTGTTTCAATAGCGGCGCAGTTTGAATGCCTGAATGGGGGAGGGGGCTTGCCCCCGATAGCGGTGTATCAGTCAAAGCAAGTGCCGACTGCTAAGCCGTCATCGGGGGCAAGCCCCCTCCCACATTTTTTATCAGGCACCAGTGGCTGCGAATACCAAATCCCGGGCATAAAAAAACCCCGCTTTTAAGGGCGGGGTTTTTTCGACTAAGTCAGTACAAGTTAGATAACTTGAACTTCTTCAGCTTGCATGCCTTTCTGACCGCGGGTAGCGATGAAAGAAACCTGTTGGCCTTCTTTCAGGCTTTTGAAGCCGTCGGATTGGATAGCTTTGAAGTGAACGAACAGGTCGTCACCGGATTGTGGAGTGATGAAGCCGAAGCCTTTTTCATCGTTGAACCACTTAACGGTACCAGTTTGGCGATTAGACATGGTGTATCTCCTTGGACAAAGTTAACTGCGACTCAGGAAAAGCCCTGGCCGAGACTGAGTGCAAAGAGCAGGAAAAATTCTTGGAGATGGTTGGATCGAAATTCAACATATCGTGTAGAGATTCTCAGTGACACAAGCAGCACAGTGGCGCCACCTTAACCCTTTTTCCGGAACGTGCCAATGATATTTCCGAAGGTTTCTCCAATTTCGTGACTGGCGGTGATATTTCCAGTCACCCGACCCAGTAGCGTGGGGCCCAGCCCCGCTGGCTGGAGCGTATGAAGAGGCCCGCTTTCGTCAAGAAAACCCCCACGCCCTTTGAACCCCAACGCCGGCACCGGTAAGATGCCCCACAGAATTTTTCCACCTCGCTATTCAGGACACCCGCCATGAGCATCAAATCGGACAAGTGGATTCGCCGCATGGCGCAAGAGCACGGCATGATCGAACCCTTCGTCGAGCGCCAGATGCGTGGCGAAGGCGCCGAACGCCTGATCTCCTATGGTGTTTCCAGCTATGGCTACGACGTGCGTTGCGCCGATGAATTCAAGGTGTTCACCAACATCAATTCGGCAACCGTCGATCCGAAAAACTTCGATGAAAAGAGCTTCGTCGATATCAAGAGCGACGTGTGCATCATTCCGCCGAACTCTTTCGCCCTGGCGCGCACCGTGGAGTTTTTCCGTATCCCTCGCGACGTGTTGACCATCTGCCTTGGTAAAAGTACCTACGCGCGCTGCGGCATCATCGTCAACGTGACCCCGCTTGAGCCTGAGTGGGAAGGCCACGTGACCCTGGAGTTCTCCAACACCACCACATTGCCGGCAAAAATCTACGCCAACGAAGGCGTGGCACAGATGCTGTTCCTGCAATCCGACGAGGCCTGTGAAGTGTCCTACAAGGACCGTGGCGGTAAGTATCAGGGTCAGCTTGGCGTCACCTTGCCGCGCGCTTGATCGAAAGCTCCTACACGTAAAGGGAATTAGTCTGAAGAAAGTGACTCTATTGGGTGTACTGCCCCGACACGTGTGAAGTGTGTCGGGCCACGCTTGAGGAGTACTTTATGAAGATCGACCCCCGAATCAGCGCAGAACTCGCACGGCTGGAGCCCAATCAGATTGGTGTTCTAGCCTGGTCCCTGATGGCCGACCCTGCCTATGCGGGCGGCATCCCCGGCCAACCTGGGCCGGATTATCCGCAGCCCGGTGAGCCCGGTGAGCCTACCCGGCCGGACGAGGCACCCCCCGTGCCCGTTGCCTGAAGCCTTTAGGGTTGGCCTGCATCATCTGACAAACCATACCTCCTGATCGCCAATCACCAGAATCCGGTGGTTGGCGTCCGGTTCCACCCTATAGCCCCCTGTAAACGCCCCGAACGCGGGTAGCAGGCTGACCCGCGGCCCGAGCTGAAAGCAGGGCAAGCGCAGGCTCTGGCGACCCTTGCCGCGCAAGCGATATACCGGATGCACATGACCTGCCAGTACATGGTGGCTGGGGTGAGCGTCCGGTTCGTGTTGCAAGGCAAACGGCCCCATCAGCAACGGTTCTGCTACCACGTCGATGCCGAGGTCGGCCGGCGGGTCACCCGCCCGCTTATCGTGATTGCCGCGAATCAACGTCATGGGCAGTTGGCGATGCTGGGCGCGCCACGCTCGCAGGGCGCTCAGCGTGCCGCTGGCATGGGAGCCGGGGCCGTGCAGGAAGTCGCCGAGGAAGATCACCTGCGCGCAGTCGAATGCTTGTAGCAGTCGGTCCAGTCGCGCCAGGTTGTCGGTGGTGGTGCCTTGGGGCACCGGTTGCCCCAGGCTGCGATAGGCCGACGCTTTGCCAAAATGCGCGTCGGCGATCAGCAGGCAATTGCGCGCTGGCCAGTAGATAGCTTTCTCCGCCAGCAGCCATAACGTTTCGCCTTCAAGCTGCACTTCGCAATACATCAAGTTTTCCCGTTATCCGCGACTTTTTCCAAATCCTTGACCATCCGCGCGATGCGCTCCGAGAGTTTTTCCGAACTCATGCTTTCGCGCATCCGCTCCACCAGTAGCGGAAAAGCCAGGGGCGTGGGCCGTTCGATTACGTGCAGGTCCAGTGTCAGGGTGCAAAGATGTCTCAACGCCGCTTCCAGGCGGCGGATGTCCAACTCGTCTCGCAATACTTCTTCGCCAGCCTGGGCCAGCAATAGGTTGTGCGGGTCATACTGCTTGAACACTTCAAAGAACAAGCCGCTGGAAGCCTGCACCTGCCGGGTGCTTTTCGGCGCGCCGGGGTAACCGGCGAACACCAGCCCGGCGATACGGGCGATCTCGCGGAAGCGGCGCAGGGCCAGTTCACCGGCGTTCAAGCTGGCCGCCACATCCTCCAGCAGGTTATCCGGGCTCAGCAGCTCAGAATTCAACAGTGCCGGCCAATCCACGGGTGTAGCGCTGAGCAGTTCCAAGCCATAGTCGTTGACCGCAATGGAAAAGGTGACGGGTTGCCCCTGGCTGACGCGCCAAGCCAGCAAACTGGCCAGGCCGAGATGCACTTGGCGCCCCGCGAACGGGTAGAGGAACAGGTGCCAACCCTCCCGTGATTTCAGCGCTTCGGCCAACAAATGCTCGCGTGTCGGCAGGCCCGACCAGCGCAACTGGGTCTGTAGCAACGGCTGCACCGCGCGCATTTCCGGGCCGTCGAAGTGGCCATGGGCGGCAGCATCGAAACGTTCCACCACGGCCTGGGCCAGTTCGTTGGAAAGCGGCATGCGCCCGCCATTCCAGCGCGGTACGGCGGCTTTTTTGGCGTTGCTGCGGCGTACATAGGCAGTCATGTTTTCCACCCGCACCAGCTCTAGCAAACGCCCGGCAAACAAGAAGCCATCCCCAGGTTTGAGCCGCGCGATAAAGCCTTCCTCGACGCTGCCCAGGTTCTTGCCGCCGCCGCCCTTGCTCCAGAATTTCAGCTGAATGCTTGCATCGCTGACGATGGTGCCCACGCTCATGCGATGGCGCCTGGCCAAGCGTGCATCCGGTACACGCCATATGCCGTGTTCGTCGGGCTCCACGCGGCGGTAGTCCGGATAGGCCGTCAGCGATAAGCCGCCGTGGCGCACAAAACCCAGGGCCCAGGCCCAGTCGGCGTCAGTAAGGTCGCGATAGGCCCAGGCGCCGCGCACTTCCTCCAGCAACGACACGGGCATAAAGCCACCGCCCAAGGCCATACTTACCAGATGCTGTACGAGTACATCCAAGGGTTTGTAGGGTGATTCGCGGGCTTCGATGCGGCGCTCGGCGATCGCGTCCTGAGCCGCCGCCGCTTCAATCAGTTCAAGGCTGTGAGTCGGCACCAGCGTCACTCGGGACGGACGCCCCGGGGCGTGGCCGGACCGCCCGGCACGCTGCATCAGGCGCGCCACGCCTTTAGCCGAGCCGATCTGCAACACCCGCTCGACCGGCAGAAAATCCACCCCCAGGTCCAGGCTGGAGGTGCACACCACCGCCTTGAGCTGCCCGTCTTTGAGCGCCCGTTCGACCCAATCACGGGTCTCGCGGGACAGCGAACCGTGGTGTAAAGCAATCAGCCCGGCCCAATCCGGCCGCGCATCGAGCAGGGCCTGGTACCAGATTTCCGACTGTGCACGGGTGTTGGTGAACACCAGGCAACTGCTGCTGGCGTCCACCTCGGCCACCACCTGCGGCAGCATTTTCAATCCGATATGCCCGGCCCAGGGAAAGCGTTCGGACACCGGCGGCAGCAACGTGTCGACGTGCAGCGCCTTGGCCGTTTGCCCCTGCACATTGATCCCGCCGCCTTGTGGCACCAGTACTTCCAAGGCGTGGGATTGATTACCCAGCGTCGCGGAAATCCCCCACACCATTAAGTCAGGATGCCAACGGCGCAAGCGTGCCAAGGCCAGTTGCAACTGCACCCCGCGTTTGTTACCGATCAGTTCGTGCCATTCATCCACTACCACCATGCGCACATGGGCCAGGCTGGCTTCGCTGTCGGCGCGGGCCAGCATCAGGGTCAGGCTTTCCGGGGTGGTGACCAGTGTGGTCGGCTGGCGACGGGTTTGTCGGGCGCGCTCAGCGCTACTCGTGTCGCCGGTGCGCAGGCCGACACTCCACGGGATTTGCAACGCTGCCAGCGGCGCTTCCAAGGCGCGCGCGGTGTCGGCGGCGAGGGCGCGCATCGGCGTAATCCACAACACCGTCAGCGGCTCGGCCGGTGGCTTACGTTTGCCGGTGGCCGGCGGGCGCGTAATGGCGAAGCGATTGAGCGCGGCAAACCACAGTGCGTAAGTCTTGCCGGCGCCGGTGCTGGCATGCAGCAAGCCGGAATTTCCCTCCTTGACCGCCGTCCACACGGCTTTTTGGAAGGCGAATGGCTTCCAGCCTTTGGCGGCGAACCATTGCCTGACGAAGTCGTGGGGTTTTGCCATGCGGTGGCTGACGCTCTGGAGGGCTTATTCCACAGACCCTCCAGGCGTCACAAAGGTTTACTTCAAATTACCGCTCAAGAACTGTTTCAGACGCTCGCTCTTGGGGTTGCCCAGCACGTCTTCCGGCGCGCCTTGCTCCTCCACCAAGCCTTTGTGCAGAAACAGCACTTGGCTGGACACTTTGCGCGCGAAGCTCATTTCATGGGTGACCATGATCATGGTGCGGCCTTCCTCGGCCAGACCCTGGATCACCTTCAGCACTTCGCCCACCAGTTCCGGGTCGAGGGCCGAGGTGGGTTCGTCGAACAGCATCACCTCCGGTTCCATCGCCAATGCGCGGGCGATGGCGACACGTTGTTGTTGACCGCCGGAAAGAAACGCCGGGTATTGATCGGCTACGCGGGCCGGTAGGCCGACTTTGTCCAGGTAGCGGCGGGCGCGGTCTTCGGCGTCTTTTTTGCTGCAACCCAGCACCCGGCGTGGGGCCATGGTGATGTTCTCCAGCACGCTCATGTGGCTCCACAGGTTGAAGTGCTGGAACACCATCGCCAGCCGGGTGCGCAAGCGTTGCAGTTCGGCGTCGTCGGCCACGCGCATGCCGTGGCGGTCGCTGACCATGCGGATCGGCTGGCCGTCGAGGGTCATGGCGCCGTCGTTGGGGGTTTCCAGAAAGTTGATGCAGCGCAGGAAGGTGCTCTTGCCCGAGCCGCTGGCGCCGATCAGGCTGATCACGTCACCGGTCTTGGCCTTGAGCGAGACACCTTTGAGCACCTCATTGTCGCCATAGCTTTTATGCAGGCCTTCAACGGTCAATTTGTACATGGGGCGTGCATCCTCAAGGCGAAAGTAGATAGCCGCTGCGGTAGGCCTCGGTGCCTGCGACATGGCCGATGACCATCCCGGCAGTGGCCATGCGGCGCAGCGAACGGGCGTAAAGCAGGCCAGCTTTGCGGCAGTGCACGGGCGTTACGCGGTCGGTAATGGGGTCGATGATTTCGGCCAGCAATTGCCCGGCTTCCAGATATTCGCCGGGCAGGGCGGCGAACACCAGCAAGCCGCCCACTGGCGTGGCTACCGGTTCTACGCCTGCCAGTGGCGTGGCCGGGTAAGGCAGGTCGGGCAACGGCGAGGCCTGGCCGTTGATGGCACCGAAGCGGATCAGGTAATCGATGATCGCCTGGGCGTCGAGGCTGGCCAGGCCGTGGTTGACGTCGCCCTGGCCGCGCAGTTCGACGGTCACCGCGATGCTGCCCATGGGGATCGGAAACCGCGCGCCGAAGCGCTGCTGCAACTGCCACCACACGAGGGTGAAGCATTCGTCGAACGACTGTCCGCCCGAATCCGTAGCCAGCAGGTTGGCTTCCGAGCCGAGGTAACGTGCCAACGCCTCCACCTGCGGCCAGGCTTGCGGCGTGGTGTACAGGTGCGCCACGGCTTCGAAGTCGCAGTGCAGGTCCAGCACCAGGTCGGCATCGCACGCCAGGCGTTGCAACACCAGGCGCTGGGATTGCAACTGGGTCGCGGCGCCCTGGCCGGCCAGGGCGGAGAGCAGCGCGGCACGGATCACTTGCACGTTGTGCTGCGGATCGTCGCCAAGCAAGGCTTCGACCTGATTGCCCACCTCATCACCGAGGTCGACAAACAGCCGATTGAAGTTCTGCCCGCTCTCCAGCTCGTAGCGGCCCAGCGGGGTGTCCATCAGCACCTGTTCCAGGCCCGCCGGGTTAGCGACCGGCACCAACACGATTTCGCTGCGCAGGCGCCCGGCGGCGGCCAGCTCGGCCAGGCGCGCCTTTAAATGCCAGGCCACCAGCATGCCCGGCAACTCGTCGGCATGCAGCGACGCTTGGACGTAGACTTTGCCTTCGGCGTGTTCCGGGCCGAAGTGAAAACTGTGAATCTGCCGCGCCGTGCCGGGCAGCGGCGCGATCAGTTCGTGAATCCGATGACGCATGAAGGCTCCTTAGTGGCTGGGGCCGAGAAAGGCCAGCCAGCGCCGCTCCGCCAGGCGAAACAGACCGACCAGGGCAAAGGTCACGGTCAGGTAGATCAGCGCGGCGATGCCGAATGATTGAAACGTCATAAAGGTCGCCGAGTTGGCGTCCCGGGCCACTTTGAGGATGTCGGGAATCGTCGCAGTGAAAGCCACGGTGGTCGAGTGCAGCATCAGGATCACTTCGTTGCTGTAGTACGGCAGCGAACGACGCAGCGCCGACGGCATGATCACGTACGCGTAGAGCTTCCAACCGCTGAGCCCATAGGCCTTGGCCGCTTCGACCTCGCCGTGGGCCATGCTGCGGATCGCCCCAGCGAAAATTTCCGTGGTGTAGGCGCAAGTGTTGAGGGCGAAGGCCAGGATGGTGCAGTTCATCGCATCGCGGAAAAACGCGTCCAACACTGGCTGCGCGCGGACTGCGGCAATGCTGTAGATGCCGGTGTAGCAGATCAGCAACTGGATATAGAGCGGCGTACCGCGAAACAGGTAGGTGTAGAACTGCACCGGCCAACGTACCAGCGGGTTGCGCGAGACGCGGGCGATGGACAGCGGGATCGACACCAGAAAACCAATCACCAGTGAAGCGCTGAGCAGCCACATGGTCATCGCCAGGCCGGTGATGTGCTGGCCGTCGCTGTACAGAAACGGGCGCCAGTATTCCTGCAAGAGTTCGATCATCGCACGGCCTCCCGGGCGCCAGCGGAGTAGCGGCGTTCAAGACGGCGCAGGACAAAGTTGGAGGCACTGGTGATCAGCAGGTAGATCAACGCGGCCAGTACCAGGAAGTAGAACAGTTGGTAGGTGCTCTTGCCGGCATCCTGTGCGGCCTTGACCAGGTCCGCCAGGCCGATGATCGACACCAGCGCGGTGGCCTTGAGCATCACCATCCAGTTATTGCCGATGCCCGGCAGGGCAAAGCGCATCATCTGCGGGAAGGTCACGTAGCGAAACCGCTGGCCGCGCTTGAGCCCGTAAGCAGTGGCGGCTTCCAGTTGGCCGCGGGGCACGGCGAGGATCGCGCCGCGGAAAGTCTCGGTGAAGTAAGCACCGTAGATAAAGCCCAGGGTGATCACCCCGGCGCTGAATGGGTCGATCTCGATGTATTCCCATTCCATAAAGTCGGTCAGGCCGGTGAGCCAGGTTTGCAGGCTATAGAAAATCAGCAGCATCAGCACCAGGTCGGGGACGCCGCGAATCAGGGTGGTATAGAGCTGCGCGGGGATGCGCAAAAAAGGCAGGCTGGATAGTTTGGCGCTGGCGCCGAGCAAACCCAGCAACACGCTGACGGCCAGGGACAGTACCGATAACTTGATGGTCATCCAGGTGCCTTGCAGCAATAGCGGGCCGAAACCCTTCAGGCTGAGTGCGCTCAGCCCGAGGGTTTGCAACAGTTCTTCGAACATAAATCGGGACCTATGGCGATAAAAAAGCGCCCCTGCAAACCCAGGGGCGCCCCAGGCATTATTTGCCGCTGTACAGGTTCAGATCGCCAAAGTGTTTCTTCTGGATGGTGGCGTAGGTGCCATCATCGTGTAACGCTTTGATACCTTTATCCAAAAGGGCCTTCAGCTCAGTGTTACCTTTTTTGATACCGATGGCGGTTTTGGACGGCAGCAGAGGGTCGTCGATAGCCGCGCTGACTTCATAGCCGGCGCCTGCTGGCGACTTCAAAAAGCCCAGTTCGGCTTGCAGCATGTCTTGCACCGAAGCGTCGAGGCGGCCGGAAGTCAGGTCGGCATACACTTGGTCTTGGTTAGCGTAGGCCTTGGTGGTCACACCGGCTTTATCCAGTACCGCCTTGGCGTAGGCTTCCTGAATGGTGCCTTGCTCATAGCCTACCGATTTGCCCTTGAGGGATTCCGGCGTCGAGTAGCCCGCGCCTTTCTTGAATACCAGTGAGGTTGGGCCGGAGAACAGTTCGCTGGAGAAGTCGATGGCTTTCTCACGCACCGGGGTCACGGTCATGGACGAAATCACGCCGTCGAACTTATTGGCTTTCAGGCCCGGAATCATGCCGTCGAAATCACTTTCGACCCATTTGCACTTGACCTTCAGCTCGGCACAGATGGCATTGCCCAGGTCGATATCGAAGCCCACCAGGCTGCCGTCGGCTGCCTTGGATTCGAACGGTGCGTAGGACGGGTCGACACCAAAACGCAATTCCTTGTATTCCTTGGCCAACGCGGTACCGGCGGCCATGCACAGAGCCAGTGCAGAAAGGGTCAGCAATGCTTTTTTCATTATGTAATCCCTTGAAACCAAGATAAGCGCTTGTGGCGCGATTAGGACTGTTACTGAACGGTGTCAGACGGATCCCAAGTAGCAATTTCTGCACCATAGTTCCGAATGAGCGTTTTAAAAGGCAAGAAGGTGGCGATGTGAGTGTAGGAGATGCCCAAAAATGGGCATCGATTTTTCAATGCACCATTTTGGGTGATGGGGCTCAGTTCAGCAGGTCTTGCAAGGTGCCGAGGTTATCGGCGTCTTCCACGTGTTTATCCTGGCGCCAACGCAGCATCCGCGGAAACCGCACCGCAATTCCGCTTTTGTGGCGTTTGGACAGGGCGATGCCCTCGAAGCCCAGCTCGAACACCATGCTCGGCGTCACGCTGCTGACCGGGCCAAATTTTTCCACGGTGGTCTTGCGCACAATGGCGTCGACTTTGCGCATTTCTTCATCGGTCAGCCCGGAATAGGCTTTGGCAAATGGCACCAGGGTGCGCTCGCTGCCCGGCGGCCCATCCCACACCGCAAAGGTGTAGTCGCTGTAGAGGCTGGCGCGTCGGCCGTGGCCGCGCTGGGCGTAGATCAATACCGCGTCGACGCTGAACGGATCGACCTTCCACTTCCACCACACGCCCATGTCTTTGGTGCGGCCCACGCCGTAGAGGCCGTCGCGCGCCTTGAGCATCATGCCCTCCACCCCCAGTTTGCGGGAGTCTTCACGTTGCCGGGCCAAGTCCTGCCAAGTACTGCCCGTCAACAGCGGCGAGGGCAGTAGCACCGGTTGGTTGCACTGTGCGATTACCTGCTCCAACTGTGCGCGGCGTTCGGCTTGGGAATGGTTGCGCCAATCGTCGCCCTGGTGCTCCAGCAGGTCATAGGCGAGCACTGCCACTGGCGCGTCCTCCAGGACTTTTTTGCTCAAGGTCTTGCGACCGATCCGCTGTTGCAGCAGGGCGAAGGGTTGCACCGCGTCCTTCCACACCACGATCTCACCGTCGATCACCGTACCATCCGGCAGACCACTGACCAGCGCATGCAGCTCCGGAAAACGCTCGGTTACCAGTTCCTCGCCACGGGACCAGACCCACAGGCGCCCCTCGCGCTTAACCACTTGCGCGCGAATGCCGTCCCACTTCCATTCCACCTGCCAGTCGGCGGGGGAGCCCAGCAGGGCGTCGAACTGCTCCACCGGTTGCGCCAGGCCATGGGCCAGAAAAAACGGATACGGTTGCCCGCCACGCTGCGCGTGTTCGTCGGACGATTCGGCGGCGATCAGCTTGAGATAGCCCTCGGCTGTAGGACGGTTGGACAAGTCGGTATAGCCCACCAACCGCTGCGCCACCCGTTTGCTGTCCAACTCGGCCATCGCGGCCAGGGCGCGGGTGACCAGCAGTTTCGAAACGCCCACGCGGAAACTGCCGGTGATCAGCTTGATACACACCATCAAACTCGGTTGATCCAGTTGCGCCCACAGCGCCGGCAAGCGTTCGGCCAGTTCCGTCGGCGGCAGGCCGCGCAAGGGCAGCAGTTTTTCTTCCAGCCACACCGCCAGGCCGTCCTCGGAGGTGTAGGTCGATTCTGGCAACAGCAGGGAAATTGTCTCGGCCAGGTCGCCTACCGATTGGTAACTTTCTTCGAACAGCCAGGGTTCGATGCCCGAAGCCTCGGTGGCCATGTCGCGCAGCAGCCGCGTCGGCACCAACTGCCGTGGGCGCCCACCGGAAAGGAAATACACCGCCCACGCGGCGTCGGCTGGCGGCGCCTGGCGGAAATAGCTCTGCAAGGCGGCGAGCTTGGCGTTGCTAGAGGTGGTAGCGTCGAGGTTGGCGTACAACTCGGCGAAGGCCTTCATGCCGTGACCTCTTCTTCATCGTCCCCGTATTCGGTGGTGAACCCTTGGGCATCCAGGCCTTTTTCGCGCAGGTGACGTACCAATACGCCGACGGAACCGTGGGTGACCATCACCCGTTCGGCCCCGGTTTGCTCGATGGCCCACAACAAGCCGGGCCAGTCGGCATGGTCCGACAGCACAAAACCTCGGTCCACCCCACGCCGCCTACGGGTGCCGCGCAGGCGCATCCAACCGCTGGCGAAGGCATCGCTGTAGTCGCCGAAGCGGCGTATCCAGGTGCTACCGCCGGCGGAGGGCGGCGCGATGATCAGCGCCTGGCGCAGCAACGGGTCGTTTTTCTTGAAATCGCCAGCGTATAGCGTCTCCGGGATATAGATGCCGGCGTCGCGATACACCCGGTTCAATGGCTCGACCGCGCCGTGGCTGAGGATCGGGCCGATGCTGGCGTCGATGCCATGCAGGATGCGCTGGGCTTTGCCGAAGGAGTAACAAAACAGCACGCTGGCCTTGCCGTTGGCGATATTCCCACGCCACCACTCATTGATTCCCGCAAAGATCTGCGCCTGGGGCTGCCAGCGGTAGATCGGCAGGCCGAAGGTGGATTCGGTGATAAACGTGTGGCATCGCACCGGTTCGAACGGCGCGCAAGTGCCGTCGGGTTCGACTTTATAGTCACCAGAGGCTACCCAGACTTCACCCTGGTATTCGAGGCGTACCTGGGCAGAACCGAGCACATGTCCGGCGGGATGGAAACTCAAGGTCACGCCGTGGTGCACCAGGCGTTCGCCGTAGGGCAGGGTCTGCAGGTTGATGTCCTGGCCCAGGCGCGAGCGCAGGATGCCTTCGCCGGGCGCGGCCGCAAGGTAATGGGTGTTGCCGGTGCGGGCGTGATCGCCGTGGGCGTGGGTGATAACCGACCGCTCCACCGGGCGCCAGGGGTCGATGTAGAAATCTCCGGCGGGGCAATAGAGGCCTTCCGGGCGGGCGATGACAAGGTCCATGGGGTGACCGGGGAGGTGGGCTTGTTACTTATGAGGCAGGGGCGAACGCAGAAGTTCTATCTAAGTGCATGTGGATCCTGGTGGTTCTAGCAGGCTACCGATGATCAACAGCGAAACCGGCTGATCGTACTTCAATAGACATTCGACACTGAGCAGGCTTGCTGGGGTGAGCAGCCTCACCACAACAAGCCCCTCTTGCATTTTGCAGCGTTTACTTGACTGGGGTGAGGGTCAGGCGGGTCTTGCCATACACCTTGTCAAAGTTCTGTGGCTGCATCGGGAAACTCAGGTATTGCGCCTTGAGCGCCGCGTCAATGCCATTGGCGTAGTGCGGGCTGACCGGGTTGCCGGATTGGCCGATGCCGCCCTGGCCCATCATCGGTTCCGCCTGGCCGAAGTCGACGATCATGCGCAGCGC
Organism: Pseudomonas sp. MD330_10; assembly: GCF_042610415.1. Classification (NCBI taxonomy): domain Bacteria; kingdom Pseudomonadati; phylum Pseudomonadota; class Gammaproteobacteria; order Pseudomonadales; family Pseudomonadaceae; genus Pseudomonas; species Pseudomonas sp. MD330_10. Next base: position 389,433 of record NZ_JBHGZU010000002.1, on the reverse strand, counting down.
CGGTACCTGGGTGGTGTTGAAATCCTGGCCCCAGCTGTAGGGCGCCGGGTTCAAGGTGTTGTGATCGCCGCCACTGGCCAGCGGCCCACGGATCACTTGGCCTTGCACGTTTTTCCAGGTGGTGCTGTGCAATTTGCCCCACTGCCAGGCCTTGTGGTCCGCACCCAGTTGGCTGTCGCCGGCGGTGATGGCGGCCGCCAGGCTGCGTGCGAGGATCGCCGGTTTGTCTTCTTTCTGCGGGGTGCGCACATCGTCCCAGAAAGGGCTGTCTTCACGGCCCAGCAGGTGGTCGGCCTGGGCGGCGTAGGACAAGCGCGCGTTGCTCACAAAAGCTTTCCAACTGGCGCTGGTTTCCGGGCCGAGTTCGTCGAGGAAGATCTGCCGCGTACTTTCCTGTAGGAACAGTTCATAGAGCGCAGCATCGGCGGAGGTCGACACCAGGCGACCATCGAAAGCCATCAGGCGGGTAAGGGCTTCGCGGGCCTTGGCCTGCTCGGCAGCGGGTAACGCCTCGATCGCCTGCTTGAGCGGCTGAGCCATGCCTGGGGCCTGGAACATGCTCTTGAGTTTGGCGGCGAAGGGGGTGGTTTGGTCGTACTGCATAGCGATCAGGCTGCGACTGTCATGCTTGCCGGCATTGGCCAATTGCGCCAGGCGTTCGCTGCGCTCAGGGGCATCCCAGGTGTTGGACAATTGCATGCCATAGCCGCGCGGTGCAGTGCGCTGGTTGGCGGTGCCGATCCAGCCTTGGGGCGGGTCCTGGTCATAGGGGTGCAGCATGGCATCGGCGTAACCGTCCCAGTCGAAGCGCCCGTCCCACCCTGGCGACGGCAATAGCCCTTCACCTTCGCGGCGATTGGGGAAGCGCCCGGTGACCTGCCAGCCGATATTGCTGGCGTCGGCGAAGATCATGTTCAAGGCGATTGCGCGGATTTCCCGGGTGGCGTCCGAGGCTTTGCCGGCATTCTGCGCGCGCGACAGGTCGAAGAAGGCGTCCAGGCTCTTGTCGTCTTTGAAGTCGGCGCTTTGCAAGGCCAAGCCCAAACCGCTGGTCAAGGCCTGGCTGCTATTGAGCAGGGCACCGTGGCGGGTTTCGTAGACGACTTCGCGGATCGAGCGTTGGCCCTTGATGAAGAAGGTTTCGTTACGAACGCCGGCAGGTAGCCATTTTCCGTTGTTTTCGTAGTAAAGCGCGCTGCCCTGGCGTTTAACCTTTTCCAGGAACAGGTCCTGGGTGTCGCCCTTGACCGCGCTCATGCTCCACGCCACTTTGCCGTTGAACCCGGACAGCAGCGTAGGCAGGCCGGCAATCGAGACACCCACGGCCTGGTACTTAGGTGCGCGGATCTGCACGTAGCTCCATGGCGACGGTGCCTGTGGCTGCGCCGCCAAGTCGTTGGCCAGCAGGCTTTTGCCGGCGCGGCTGCGTTGCGGGCCGATGGCCCAGTTGCTTGAAGTGGTGACCGCCAGTGCATTGAGGCTGTTCAACTGCTGACTGACCGCATCCAGCCCCGCCAGACCGGTGATCTGGCCCAGGTTGATGCCCTTGAGTTTGTCGGCTTCGGCCAGTGGGATCGGCTCGTCGGGCGCGCTTGGCGTGAGCCAGGCAAGTTTATCGACGCCGACTTTTTGCCCCAGCACCAAGGAGCCCAGTTCTTCCTGCAGGTTGGCCGACTCGCTGAAATTGAGCAGGCAGAACAGCAGCGCGGAATCTTCCGGTTTCCAGTACTCGGGCTTGTAGCCGGTCTGGGCCAGGTCCGGCGGCAGCTTGTCGCGATAACGGAACAGATAGGCGTTGACGCCGCGGGCGTACACCTCGAAGAAGCGCTTGAGGCGCGGCGATGAGGCGTTATACAACTCGCCGGCGCTTTTTTTCAGGTTGACCGCTCGCATAAAGCGGTCGACGTCCAGCACCTCAGACCCCGACATTTCCGCCAGACGGCCCTGGGCCAGCAGGCGCAGGGTGACCATCTGCTGGATGCGGTCGCTGGCATGCACGTAACCGAGGCTGAACAGCGCATCGTGGAAGGTGTTGCTCTCGATCAGCGGCATACCTTGGGCATTGCGGCGTACCGACACATTCTGCGCCAGGCCCTTGATGGGCTGCACGCCGGCCACCGGCGGCAAGGTGTCTTGGGTGCTTTGGAGCTGGCAACCGGCCAGGCTCAATGCACTGGCAACTGCCGCGGCAACGCCGAACCGGGGAAGAAAATGTGAGAGGGCTGGCGAGGCCATGGCAAAGCTCCTGCGGGGGGTAGCGTCAGTAAAGGCGCTACGTTAGTGAGCGCGGTGAAACGACGCAAGCAGGAGTTGTGTAATTGCGTAAGCCTGGGGCAAAACAGTGTGGGAGGCGCTGGGCGTCCTCCCACAGGGTCAAGCGAATGTCATGCGTCGCGATCAGGCGCCGTGGCACTTCTTGAATTTTTTCTCGCTGCCGCACGGGCAAGGATCGTTGCGACCAACGTCCTTCAGGGCATTGCGCACCGGCTCTTGGTGAGCGTGGCCGCAGTTCGGGCCGTGGACATGGCCGTGGTCGTGATCATGGTGATCGTGATCGTGGTTGCAGTCAGGACCATGGACATGGGGTTGCTGAGTCATTGATGTCGCTCCGGAATAAAATCGCCGGGGATTATCTCGCCATTGTGGTTCACCTGCACGTCATAACCGATGAATAATCCGGTTTTCAGTTCGCCTTCGAGGCGGTAGGGCACAGGTCTGTCCGGGTTTTTCAGCATCTGCACCACATCGCGGATCTGCGGCCAGAGGTTGGTGCGCACCGTGACTTTGAACACCGCATGGCTGCGCGGCGGCACCGTCAACCATTCATTGGATTCGCCCTCGGTCAGCACAAAATCACCCAAGGTCACCTTGTAGATCAGGCCGCGCACGGTCAGGTCGTCGTCATCGCGGTTGTCCACGCGAAAGAACAGCTTGAATTTCTGCTCAAGCAGTTTGGCGCGCACCACCTCCACCTTCACCAGGGAAACATGAGGCGGTGGAGAATCGTCTTCGAACCACGATGCGCAACCGCTCAGGCCGAGGGTCAACGCCAGCATCAAGCTGTATATCCGGAGCATGGCGTCAGTCCTGTAAGGGTTAGAGGTAGCTGGAACAACACTTCTTGAATTTCTGCCCGCTGCCGCACAGGCAGGCGTCGTTGCGACTGGCTTTAACTTGCACCGTAGGATCGATGAAGTACCAGCGCCCGTCATTCTGTACGAAAGAAGACTGCTCGCGGTGGCTATGTTCGCCGGTGCTGTCGTGCCAGCGTGCGGTAAAGGTCACGAACGCGTGTTCCGGCTGGCCGCCGAACACTTCGGAGCTTTCCACTTCAAGACCCAACCAGGTGCTTTGGGCGCTCCACGCGGCGATGGCTTCGCGGTCCAGGCCGGCCTGTTGCGCAGGCAGAGTGGTGGCCACCAGATAGTCCACCAGGCCCAGGACGTAGGCGCTGTAGCGCGAACGCATCAACGCGCTGGCGCAAGGTGCCGGGTGGCCGGCGTGATAATGGCCGCAGCAGGCATCCAGCAGGTTGCCGCTACCGCAGGGGCAAATGGATGTACTCATCGGGATCACCACCAATACTTTCCGAAATTTTCCGGGTTGGCCCAGAACCGGGCGTTGAGCCAGTCGGGCACCTGTTTATAGTCAAGCAGATCGTAGGTGAACAGGGTCAACACCTGCTCGTCGCGCTGGAAACGCTCGCCGGCCTGTAGTGCCAGGGAGAAGAAGTCAGTGTCCTTCCAGTCGCAGGCGGCCAGGTCCACCAGCACGGCGATGCGGCTGGCATTGAGGTTGCGGATGCCGCCGAGCAGGGTCAGCCCTTGCGGTTTTGACAGGTGCTCCAGGCAATCGACCACCAGCGCCAGGTCAAAACGCTGGGCGGCCAGGTCTGCGGGCAGCGCGCCGGGCGCGGCGAAAGACACCTGGCTCCGCGGATGCGCCTTTTCAAAAGCGTCCAGTGCCGGGAACCGGCTGGCGCCCAGCACCAGCAGGCGTTGGGGCGAGTGCAGGTCGAGCAAGGCAGCCAGGGCTTGCTGGGGTGTACGGGCAGAATTACCAGCGGTCATCACAGATCCTCACATCAGAACCCTAGAGACTAGCGCGGCTGAACGTGCGGGCCTAGAGCGGGTGGTGGAGAAAAGTCCCGGCTGAGCCCTCATCCTTAATAAATACGGGGGTGTGACGCAGTGGCGCAGTTGAAAAGAGCGGTCTTAACTGCATCCATCGGCCTTCGCCGATCCCCTCAGGAGAAATCAGATGAGCATCATGCGGACAGCTCTACCCTTGGTTCTGCTAACCGGAGTATTGACAGGTTGCGCAGGCTTGCAAAAAACCGACTGGCCCACCTGTGCCGCCGTAGGCGGTGTGACAGGCGCGGCGTTGGGCGCCACCGAAAGTTCGTCATGGGCCGGCGGCGGTGCATTGCTGGTCGGTGGTCTGGCCGGCGCCTATTGCTGGGTGCATGGCGATGGCGACGAGGATGGCGACGGCGTGCCGGACAGCCGCGACAAGTGCCCCGGCACCCCTAGAGGCGTGCAGGTCGATGCCAATGGCTGCCCGCCCGCGCCGCAAGCAGCAGTGGTCGAGGAAGTGGTGGTGGTCAAGGAAGAAACCATCGTGATTCGCGACGTACACTTCCAATTCGATTCGGCCAAGTTGACGACAGCGGATAAAACCAAGCTCGACACCATTGTCACGCGCCTTAAACAGGAAGCACCGAACGCCCAGTTGCGTGTCAGCGGGCACACCGACAGTGTCGGTAAAGACGCCTACAACCAGAAACTCTCGGAACAACGCGCCCATTCGGTCACCGAATACCTGATCAGTGCCGGCGTGCCGCGCAGCAGTTTTGTCTCGGTCACCGGGGCGGGCGAGAGCCATCCAGTCGCCGACAATAAAACGGCCGAAGGTCGTGCGCTGAATCGCCGTACGGAAATCCAAATCAACCGCTGACAGCCCTTGCCCCTGTGGGACCCACAGGGGCATTGCCGATCTGCATCGCTCCGTTCTCAAGTTTTTTGATCCTTCACTGGCAAAGCGCCGGTAGAAGTCGTTACTGTGCGTCCAAAGAAAAATTTGAAAACACTCAGGAGCCCCATGATGCGTAAGGTTTTTCTGTTGGCCCTGTTGGTCAGCCCCATTGCCCTGGCCCAGAGCGTCAGTGTGGAAACCAACTCATTGATGCGCCTGCCCAGCAGCACCAGTGTGTTGCAGTTGGAGCGCCTGGACGTGGCGGACTATGGCACCTTGCTGGTGCCGGCCACCATCAGCCAAGTCAGCGTGGACGAGCTGCACCTGGGCCGCGACGCGCGCATCGCCATTGTGCCCGGCAACACCGCGCTGCAATTGCAGGTGCGCCATGCGCAATTGGATCACGGCAGTCAGATCACCTCGCGCGGCGCTCCCGGCACTCACGAAAAACCTGCTAAGCCCGGACGTGACCTGAATTTGCGCATCAATGCCCTGACGGCTGAAGAGCTCTCGGTGGATGCCCGTGGCGGTGCCGGAGCCCAAGGCTACGCCGGTCTGGATGGCGCCAACGGCGAAGACCCCGGCTGCACCTGGGGCGCGGCTGGGCGCGGCGCCAATGGCGATAACGGCGGCGATGGCTTGCCAGGCGCGGCAGGTGCGCAGGTGCGAGTGGAGGTGCCGAAAGACTTTCCGGCCCAGCAGATCAAGGTATGGGTCGACGGCGGCCCGGGGGGCCTGGCGGGCACGGCAGGCAAACCGGGTAAGGGCGGGCAATCCAAGGGCTGTTTGGTGTACCGCGCCGATGGCGGCGAAAAAGGCCGCCCAGGCTTGGAAGGGCAGCCAGGGCCGGCCGGGCCGGCGGGTGCCGTCACTATTGAACGGCTCTGACGTGCCCCCACCTCAATCGGCAAGCCCAGGCTTGCCGTTTAGAACATCGGTCGCGCTGAAGCAATCGCCACCACCAGCAGCCCCACGATCAAGTTGATCCCCACCAACGTGCGAATTTGCCCCAGGGCCGTGGCGCCCGCCGGCCAGTCCTCGGCCGCCACCGCCGTGCGCAGCGCCGGGAATTTCAACGCCTGGATGCGGATAAACAATGCGGTCATCACCAGATACAGGCCCATCATCACCTGCACATAACGTGGCGCGGTTTCAAACCCATTGAAGCGCAGATGCAACAGGCCGACACCGCTGATCGGCAAAATCAGCACCGCCGCCCAGACCCACACGAAAAAACGTTGAAACACATTCGCCCACAACTTGAGCCGGGCAGGGCCTTCAAGTGCCGCCACAGCGGCGGGGCGCAGGATCATCCAGGCGAAAAACATACCGCCGACCCACACCAGGGCGGCCAGGACATGCAGGGTGTAAGCGAGGCTAAAGACGGTCATTGCGGTACTCCGTTCTGCGCGGGATTAATTAGCGGGGTATGATAGCCGCCGATCCGAACCACTGAAAATTTATCCAGCGTTTTTTGCGCCCGACTATTCATGATCAGCACTGAACTCAAAACCACGATCCAGGGCGCCTACACGCGTTTTCTCGAAGCCAAGAGCTTGAAACCGCGCTACGGCCAACGCCTGATGATCGCCGAAGTGGCAAAAGTCCTCGGGGATATCGACACCGACGACGAAGGCCGCCGCGAAGGCGAGCCGGCGGTCGTGGCCGTCGAGGCCGGCACCGGCACCGGCAAGACCGTGGCCTACAGCTTGGCCGCGATCCCTACTGCCAAGGCCGCCGGTAAACGCCTGGTAATCGCTACCGCCACGGTCGCCCTGCAAGAGCAAATCGTCTACAAGGACCTGCCCGACCTGATGCGCAACAGCGGCCTGAACTTCACGTTCGCCCTGGCCAAAGGGCGTGGCCGCTATATGTGCCTGTCCAAGCTCGACGTGCTGTTGCAGGAAGGTCACGCGCAAACCGCCACCGCGCAGCTGTTCGAAGAAGAAGGCTTCAAGATCGAAGTCGATGAGGCCAGCCAGAAGCTTTTTACCAGCATGATCGAAAAACTGGCCGGCAATAAGTGGGACGGCGACCGCGACAGTTGGCCCACTGCCCTGGAGGATGCCGACTGGGCACGCCTGACCACCGACCACAGCCAGTGCACCAACCGTCATTGCCCGAACTTCGGTCAATGCGCCTTCTATAAGGCTCGCGAGGGCATGGGCAAGGTCGACGTGATCGTCACCAACCACGACATGGTGCTGGCCGACCTGGCACTGGGCGGCGGTGCGGTGTTGCCCGATCCGCGCGACACGCTGTACGTCTTCGACGAAGGCCACCACCTGCCCGACAAGGCCATCGGCCACTTCGCCCATTACACGCGGCTGCGTTCCACTGCCGATTGGCTGGAATCCACCGCCAAGAACCTCACCAAGCTGCTGGCCCAACACCCGCTGCCCGGCGACCTGGGCAAGCTGATCGAACAGGTGCCGGAGCTGGCGCGGGAGATCAAGACCCAGCAGCAGTTCATGTTCAGCGCCTGCGAACAGGTGGCCGACTTCAAGCCCGGCGAAGACGTGGAAGGCCGCGAGCGGCCACGCCACCGCTTCGTCGGCGGTCTGATTCCCGAGCACATGCGCGAAATGGGCATCGAGTTGAAGAAGGGCTTTTCACGCCTGACCGATCTGTTCACCCGACTCACCGACCTGCTCAAGGAGGGCATGGATGGCGAGGTCAATATCGGCATCGCCAGCAACCAGGCCGAGGAGTGGTACCCGTTGTTCGGCAGCCTGCTGTCCCGTGCCCAGGGCAACTGGGAGTTGTGGACCGCCTTCACCGTCGAAGACCCGGAAGACAACCCGCCCATGGCGCGTTGGCTGACCCTGGCCGAAAGCGGCGCCCTGTTCGATATCGAGGTCAACGCCAGCCCGATCCTGGCGGCCGAGATGCTGCGGCGCAACCTGTGGAATGTGGCCTACGGTGCCTTGGTGACATCGGCCACCCTGACTGCGCTGGGCACGTTCGATCGTTTCCGCATGCGCGCCGGTTTGCCGAAAAAGGCCGTGACTGCCGTGGTGCCGAGCCCGTTCCACCATGCCGACGCCGGCGTGCTGCGGGTGCCGGACCTCAGGGCCGACCCACGGGACGCGGCGGCCCACACCGCGGCGATCATCCGCGACCTGCCGGAGCTGGTCGAAGGCTCCCGGGGCACCCTGGTGCTGTTTTCATCGCGCAAGCAGATGCAGGACGTGTTCGACGGCCTGGACCGCGACTGGCGCAAGCAGGTGTTTATCCAGGGCAACCTGTCCAAGCAGGAAACCCTCAACAAGCACAAGGCGCGGGTGGACGGTGGTGATTCCAGCGTGTTGTTCGGCCTGGCGAGTTTCGCCGAGGGTGTGGACTTGCCGGGGGCCTATTGCGAGCACGTCGTGATCGCCAAGATCCCGTTCTCGGTGCCGGACGATCCGGTCGAAGCGGCGCTGGCCGAGTGGATCGAAGCGCGGGGCGGCAACCCGTTCATGGAGATCTCGGTGCCGGATGCCTCGCTGAAGTTGGTGCAGGCCTGCGGTCGTCTGCTGCGAACCGAACAGGACCGGGGCACCATTACCTTGCTCGACCGGCGTTTGGTCACCCAACGCTATGGCAAGGCTATCCTCAATGCGTTGCCGCCGTTCCGGCGCGAAATTTCTTAAGCCACTGTGGGCGAATTCGCCCACTTTGTGGTCTATCTCGTCACCGTCATCACAGGCCATTCATCGGCCGTCAGGGAGAACCTTGCTCGTATGATTCGCACGCTGCCCGCTCTTTTTGCCTTGCTGTTCGCGGCGCCTTTAATGGCCGCGCCAGATGGGCAACAAACACTGTTCAACTTCGTCCGGCCTGCCGATGTGGTCAAGGTGGCGACCCAGGACGCCAGCCTGCCCCAATACAATGCCGAGCAAACGCCCGAAGGCGAGGTGCTGCGCCGCGTCACCTTCAACCCCGCGGCCGAACCGAGCCTGGTGCTCAGCCCGCAAAGCGGAGCGTGGGATTGGTCGCAGTCCGGAGCCGTGAGCCTGCGTATCCAGAGCGCCATGGACTGGGCGTTGACCCTGTACGTCAAGGTGCAAAGCAATGATGGGCGCACGTTGACCAGCCGCATCGACCTGCCGGCCGGCCCTGCCCAGACCTTGCTGATCCCGCTGCAAGCCAATTCCCCACTGAGCCAGGGCATGAAGGCCGGCCCACCGATGCCGATCAGTGTGAACGGCCAACGCGTGCTGCTGGCCAGCAGCGCCGGCGAAATCGACCGCAGCCAGGTGGTCTCTGTGACCGTGTCGATGCACAACCCCAACGTGGCTCAGAGCATCCTGGTGGAGCGCTTCGGCGTGCAGGATGTGGAGCCGGTGATCAAAGCGGCCTACAGCGAACTGGTGGATGCCTACGGTCAATCCACCCGTGCGCGCTGGCCGGAAAAGGTCAGCAGCGACGAACAGCTCAGGGCTGCCGCCGTCAAGGAGCAGCAACAATTGCAGGGTTGGCTGGCCACCCGGGACAAATCCGCACTGGACCCTTACGGCGGCTGGAACAAAGGCCCGGCTTTCACCGCCAGCGGCTTTTTCCGCACCGAAAAACGCGACGGCCGCTGGTACCTGGTGACGCCCCAGGGGCATCCGTTCTATTCCCTCGGGGTGAACACCGTAGCCCCGGATAACAGCCAGACTTACGTGGCCGGCCGCGAATGGATGTTTGCCGCCTTGCCCAAGACCGGCGAGCCTTTCGACAAGTATTACGGCAGCGCGGATCACCGCACCGGCAACGGCTCGGGCGAGGGTCGCAGTTTCGGCGCTGGGCGTTGGTACGATTTTTATGGCGCCAACCTGGAACGCGCCTACGGCACGGCAGGGTTCGACCAGAAACGCTGGGTCAGCCATACCCTAGACCGCCTGCAGGCCTGGGGCTTTAACACCGTAGGCAACTGGAGCGACCCGGACCTGGCCGCCGCCGACCGTGTGCCGTACACCTTGCCGCTGTCCATCGTCGGCGACTACACCAGTATCAGTACTGGCACCGACTGGTGGGGCGGCATGCCCGATCCGTTCGACCCGCGCTTTGCCATGGCCACCGAACGTGCCGTGGCCATCGCAGCCCGCGACCATCGCGACGACCCATGGCTGATTGGCTTCTTCGCCGATAACGAACTGGCCTGGGCTGGCCCCGGTGACGATCCGAAGGCCCGCTATGCCCTGGCCTACGGCACCTTGCGCATGACCACCGATGTGCCGGCCAAGCGGGCGTTCCTAAAGCAATTGCGCGACAAATACCGCAACGAGCAAGGCCTCTCGAAAGCCTGGGGGATCGAACTGGCCGGTTGGGAGCTGATGGAAGACCCTGGCTTCGAGCCGCCGATGCCCAACCCAGCGCATCCCGAAATCGAGGCCGACTTCAAATACTTCCAGAAAACCTTCGCCGATGCGTACTTCAAGACCATCTCCGACTCGCTGAAATGGCACGCCCCCAATCAACTGTTGCTGGGCGGTCGCTTTGCGGTCAGTACGCCGGAGGCCGTGGCGTCCTGCGCCCAGTATTGCGATGTGTTGAGTTTCAATATGTACACCCTCAAACCCCAGGACGGTTACGACTTCGCCGCCTTGCGTGCGCTGGATAAACCGGTGCTGATCACCGAATTCAACTTCGGCTCGGCCGATCGCGGGCCGTTCTGGGGCGGTGTGACGCAACTGACCAGGGAAGAGGATCGCGGCGCGGCGTATGCCAACTTCCTCAAGCAAGCCATGGCTGAGCCGTCGATTGTCGGCGTGCATTGGTTTCAGTACCTGGACCAACCCGTGACTGGGCGTTTGCTGGACGGTGAAAACGGCCATTTCGGTCTGGTGGGTATCACCGATATGCCGTTCCAGGGCTTTGTCGAGAGCGTGCGCAAGAGCAACCTGGCGGCGGTCGAGCAACTGGGCAAGGAAGCGGAAAAGGCCTCTGCCGCCGCAAGTGCTCAGGAGAAGGGGGGCGGGCGCTCGGGGCATGAAGGCAAAGGCCCGGGGCAGGGCGCCGGGCATGCCGGCGGTCATGCTGGAAACGGTCATTGATTCGAGGCTGACGGGTTCACAAACCCCACAAGGGCTGGAACAATGTCGGCCACTTTTTATGGCGCTTTACGAGGGGACTTAGGTGCAGATTCAGGGTCATTACGAGCTCCAGTTCGAAGCGGTACGTGAAGCCTTTGCCGCACTGTTCGATGACCCGCAAGAGCGTGGCGCGGCGCTGTGCATTCAGGTCGGCGGTGAGAGCGTCGTCGACCTGTGGGCCGGTACCGCCGACAAGGATGGGGCTGAGGCCTGGCACAGCGACACGCTCGTCAACCTGTTCTCCTGCACCAAAACCTTTACCGCCGTCACGGCCCTGCAATTGGTGGCCGAGGGCAAGTTGCAATTGGACGTACCTGTCGCCCGGTACTGGCCTGAGTTCGCGGCGGCCGGCAAAGAAAGCATCACCCTGCGCCAACTGCTCTGCCATCAGGCCGGGCTGCCGGCGATCCGCGACATGCTGCCGGCCGAAGCGCTGTATGACTGGAACCTGATGGTCGACACCCTGGCCGCCGAGGCCCCTTGGTGGACACCGGGCCAGGGCCATGGCTATGCGGCAATTACCTACGGCTGGCTGGTGGGCGAACTGCTGCGCCGTGCCGATGGCCGTGGGCCGGGCGAGTCCATTGTGGCGCGGGTCGCGCAGCCGCTGGGGCTGGACTTTCATGTGGGGCTGGCCGATGACCAGTTTCACCGTGTTGCTCATATAGCGCGTAGCAAAGGCAATATGGGCGATGAAGCCGCGCAACGTTTACTGCAAGTAATGATGCGTGAACCTACGTCCATGACCGCACGGGCATTTGCCAATCCACCGTCTATTCTGACCAGCACTAATAAACCCGAATGGCGGCGTATGCAGCAGCCAGCGGCAAATGGTCACGGTAATGCACGTAGCCTGGCTGGTTTTTATAGTGGTTTGTTGGACGGTAGTTTGTTGGAAGCCGACATGCTCGAACAATTGACTCGCGAACACAGTATCGGGCCGGATAAAACTTTATTGACCCAAACCCGCTTCGGCCTGGGCTGCATGTTGGATCAACCCCAACTGCCCAACGCTACATTCGGCCTTGGTGCTCATGCTTTCGGCCATCCTGGGGCTGGCGGCTCGGTGGGTTTTGCCGATCCGGAACATGATGTAGCGTTTGGTTTCGTGACTAATACACTCGGCCCTTATGTACTTATGGACCCGCGTGCCCAGAAGTTGGTCAGAATATTGGCCGGTTGTCTGTAAAACCCTTGCCGTTTCACAATTTTTTGTTACAAAGGCAACTATAAAAGGCGCTGAACGAAATCATGTAACTTTAATGTTCTGTAAGCGTCTGTTTAACGGGTCACCCAGACCCCCGTTTCTTTTCTCATTTTGTGGATATCTCATGTTATCGAACAAGTCCTTGGCTCTGGCGCTCTGCCTCACTATTACCGGATGTGCACAAACTCCACAAAATGATGCCGAAGGCGGGCATTGGTGGTCATTTGGATCGGATAAGACGGCTGCCAAGGACGCAGTAAGCCAGACCGATGCCAAACCGGACGCTAAACCCGCCGCCGGCGCCAAGCCTGCCGCTCCAGCTACCGCGGCTGCCCCTGCCCCTGCGCCGGCACCTGCCACTGCGGCACCGGTTGCCAAGGCCGACACCGGTTCCAGCTGGTGGCCATTTTCGTCGAAGAACGCTGATGCCAAGGCCGCCGATGCCAAGGCCGACTTGAAAGCCGATCTCAAAGCCGCAGATCCGGCCCCGGCGCCAGCTGTCGCCAAGACCGACACCGAAACTCACTGGTGGTGGCCGTTCGAAAGCAAGCCCAAGCCACTGGCCAAGGTCGATGTGACCAACGTGCAGATGCCCGATCCGAAAATCACCCAGGCTTGGTTGGACGACTATGAGCCGCGCCTGCGTGCCGCCATCAAGGACAGCAACCTGCAACTGGAACGTCGCGACAACGTGCTGGTGGTCATTGCCCCGGTGGACGGTTCCTACAATCCTAAGCGCCCGGCGATGTTGTTGCCGGTGACCCTGGGGCCTTTTACCCGTGTGGCCAAAGCGGTTGAATCCGATCCCAAAACCGCCGTTCTGGTGTTGGGTCACGTTGATGCTACCGGCAGCGCCCCGGCCAGCCAGGCATTGACCAAGGAACGTGCGCAGTCCATCGCTTCGATCTTCAGCCTCAGCGGCCTCAAGCAGGACCGCTTGATGCTGCGTGGCATGGGCGACCTGATGCCGCGTGCCGCCAACGACAGCAACCAGGGTCGCGCTCTGAACCGTCGCATGGAAATCATGTTCACTCAACGCACCACCATGCTGGCTCTGTTGAGCAAGTACAACTCGGGCAAAACCCCGCCTGTGGCTGAAATGGTCGCAGTGCAGAACGCGCCAGCCCCGGCCGCTCCTGCTGCCAAGGCTCCGGCCAAGAAAGCACCAGCTGCCAAGAAGGCTGCCGCCAAGCCGGCTGCAAAAAAGGCTCCCGCCAAGCCGGCCGCGAAGAAGCCAGCGCCGGCCAAAGCCAAGGCTGCTGCCCCGGCTACCAACGACCAGGCAAAAAACTGATCCGCTGAACCAGAAGGATAAAGCCGCATGACCCAGGCACTGGCCGATATGCGTCGTGACTACACACGGGACGGTTTGAGCGAGGCCCAGGCCCCGAGCGAGCCGTTTGCGCTGTTTCACCAGTGGTTTGCCGATGCGGTGAAGACCGAGCAGCCACCGGTGGAGGCCAATGCCATGACCCTGGCCACGGTCGATCAGGATGGGCGGCCGCACTGCCGTATCCTGTTGCTCAAGGGCCTGGATACCCAGGGCTTTACCTTCTTTACCAACTACGAAAGTGCCAAGGGTCAGCAGCTCGCGGCGCGGCCGTTCGCGGCAATGACGTTTTTCTGGCCGAGCCTGGAGCGCCAAGTGCGTATCGAAGGGCGGGTGGTCAAGGTCACGCCGCAAGAGTCGGACGCGTACTTCCAGGTCCGCCCTCTGGGCAGCCGCTTAGGTGCCTGGGCCTCGCCCCAGAGCCGGGTGATCCGTGACCGTGAAGAACTGCAAGAACTGCTCAAGGTCACCGAGCAGCGCTTCAGCGATACCCAACCCGATTGCCCCGAGCATTGGGGCGGCTATCGCCTGCTGCCCGAGCGCATCGAGTTCTGGCAGGGCCGCGCCAGCCGCCTGCACGACCGCCTGAACTACCGCCTGCAAGATACTCAGTGGATCCGCGAGCGTCTGGCGCCCTGAGCTTCACCTTTCGTCACTTACGCTGAATGATGCCCTTCACCCCGCAGTCTCTGTTAAAGAGGCTTCGGGCGTGTAGTGCTGGGCGGCGTTCTTCAACCAGTCAGCCAAGTCGCGGCGTTTGATCTTCAGTTGGCGGGCGCTTTCCAGCTGTTGCAGCATAAAACTGCGTTTGTGCGGATCGTCACCGGCCAGCGACAGTGCCAGGTCGCGGTCAGTCCAGCGCCTGATTCGCACGTAGAGCCAGGCGTGGAAATACAGGCCGGCAAGGGTTGTGACTAGAATAATGAAATAGTCCATGGATGTCCTGAGACGGAGGGCGGTGCTACCGTTCGTCGAGTTGTCTGGTGCGGGCTGTCTGTACTCAGGCTGAATGAAAGCAGTTTTTTGCCGGGCTTGCCGTGACAGGCGTCAAGCGGCAGCGTTTAATGAATACCTGTCCTTTGGAGTTGATGCTATGCGTAAGTCTGTTTTACTGGTTGCCTGCTTTACCACCTTGTCTCTGCTGTTGGGTGGCTGCGCCTCGAGTCTGACCGGCGACTCGTACTCCCGTGATGAAGCGCGTCGTGTACAGACCGTTCGCATGGGTACCATCGAATCCCTGCGTCCGGTAAAAATCGAAGGCACCAAAACCCCTATCGGCGGCGCAGCCGGTGCAGTCATCGGCGGCGTGGGTGGCAGCGCCATCGGCGGCGGTCGCGGCAGTATCGTCACGGCGGTGATCGGTGCTGTGGCCGGTGGCCTGTTGGGTTCGGCTACGGAAGAAGGTCTGACCCGTACCCAAGGTGTCGAAATCACCGTGCGCGAAGACGATGGCAGCATGCGCGCCTACGTCCAGGCCGTGCAGGAAAATGAAATCTTCCGCATCGGCGACCGCGTGCGCATCATGACTGTTGACGGTACCAGCCGTGTTACCCGCTAAGGCGTAATCAGCAGGTAAAGAAAAACCCCAACCGGGTCACCGGTTGGGGTTTTTTTGTACGCCGTGTACCTGGGTAATCAGGCTTTCTTGCGGCTCGCCATCGCGGTCACGGCATAGCCGATGCAGGCCGCCAGGATCGACCCGGTCAGAATGCCCATGCGGTCTTCACCGGCAAATTCGCTGGCCCCTGGTACGAACGCCAGGGAGCCGACGAACAGGCTCATGGTGAAGCCAATACCGCACAGGATCGCCACACCGAATACCTGGCCCCAGTTGGCCCCTTCCGGCAGCGCGGCCAGGCCGGTCTTGATGGCCAGCCAGGTCAAGCCGAACACGCCGACGGTCTTACCGATCAACAGCCCGGTGGCGATGCCCATCGGCACATGGTGGGTAAAGCTTTCCAGGCTGACACCAGTGAGGGAGACGCCGGCATTGGCAAAGGCGAACAGCGGCAGAATGCCGTAAGCCACCCACGGGTGCAGGGCGTGTTCCAGGGTCAGCAACGGCGAAGGCTCGGCGTTCTTGGTGCGCATCGGAATGCAGAATGCCAGGGTCACACCGGCCAGCGTGGCGTGTACGCCGCTCTTGAGTACGCATACCCATAGGATCAGCCCGACGATCAGGTAAGGCGCGAGCTTGATCACGCCCAGACGGTTCATCGCAATCAACGCCAACAGACATGCGCCCGCGCCGGCCAGGGCGACACCGGACAGGTCGGTGGAATAGAACACGGCGATCACAATGATCGCACCCAGGTCATCGATGATGGCCAAGGTCATCAGAAACAGTTTCAACGACACCGGTACACGCTTGCCGAGCAGGGCCAGTACGCCAAGGGCGAAGGCAATGTCGGTAGCCATCGGGATCGCCCAGCCAGAAAGTGCGGCGGGGTAGTCCTTGTTAATGGCCCAGTAAATCAGCGCCGGCACCACCATGCCACCAATCGCCGCGGCGCCCGGCAGCACCACTTGGGAGGGCTTGGACAGGTGGCCGTCGAGCAGCTCGCGCTTGACCTCAAGGCCGATCAGCAGAAAGAACAGGGCCATCAGGCCGTCGTTGATCCACAGCAGGGCCGGCTTGGCGATTTGCAAGGCACCGACCTGCGCCACCACGGGCACGTCGAGAAACGCGGCGTAAAGGTGCGACAACGGCGAGTTGTTGACGATCAGCGCCAACGCCGCAGCGGCGATCAGCAGCAGGCCACTGGCGGCTTCGAGCTGAAAGAAACGGGTAAACGTGCTACGCAGAGCCAAGGGATGCTCTCCAATCCAAGTTCAATAGGTGGCTACCCTAACCCGTACCGATAGTTGTTAAAACAAAAGTTATATTCTTATTTGTTATAAGCAGCGGTCGACAAAGGCATCGCGCCAAACACTAGCAATTGTGTGTCTGATTGCGTCCTCACTGTATCTGTGTGGAGTGTAGGAAACATCCTAAGATTGCGTTCAAAATCCTTGAGAGATCACCCCCGATGAGTGACCACCGCCCCTGGGCTCGCGAAGCCATTCGCATCATTGAAGCGGATTTCCAGCGCAGCGCCGACACCCACCTGATTCCCCTGCCGTTACCGGGCTTGCCGGGAATTGAGTTGTACTTCAAAGATGAGTCCAGCCACCCCACCGGCAGCCTGAAACATCGCTTGGCGCGCTCGTTGTTTCTGTATGCCTTGTGTAACGGCTGGCTTAAACCAGGCGCGCCGGTGATCGAAGCGTCCAGCGGCTCCACGGCGATTTCGGAGGCGTACTTTGCGCGGCTGCTCGGCTTGCCTTTCATTGCGGTCATGCCCGCCACCACCTCCCAGGAAAAAATCGCGCAGATCGCGTTCTACGGTGGCAAGAGCCATTTGGTGCAGGATCCGACCCAGATTTACGCCGAGTCCGAACGCTTGGCGCAGGAAAGCGGCGGTCACTTCATGGACCAGTTCACCTATGCCGAGCGTGCCACCGACTGGCGCGCGAACAACAACATTGCCGAGTCGATCTTCCAGCAGATGCGCTTTGAGCAGCACCCCGAGCCGAGCTGGCTGATTTCCAGCCCCGGCACCGGCGGCACCACCGCCACCCTGGGGCGTTATGTGCGCTATCGCCAGCATTGCACCCGCGTGTTATGCGCCGATGCCGAACGCTCGGTGTTCTTCGACTTCTATCAGAGCGGCGACGCCAGCCTGCGCCTGGATTGCGGTTCGCGCATCGAAGGCATCGGCCGGCCACGAGTGGAAGCGTCGTTTCTGCCGAAAGTCATCGACGCGATGGTCAAGGTGCCGGATGCGCTGTCCTTGGCCGCCATGCATTACCTGGCCGAGCGCCTGGGACGACGCGTCGGCGGGTCCAGCGGGACCAATCTGATCGGCGCGCTGATGGCCGCGCAGCAGATGAAAGCGGCGGGGGAGTCGGGCTCGATCGTAGCGATCCTATGTGACGGTGGCGAGCGCTATGCCACCACCTATTACGATCACGCGTGGCTGGCGGGGCAGGGGTATGAACTGGGTGCTTTGATATCGGCCGTTGCCGCCAGTGTGGAGCGCGGCGAACCGCTGCCCGCCAGCGTACTGCGGGCGAATATTTAAGAGAGCAGCGGCAAGTCAGAGCAAACGCACTTGCCGCTTACCGCTTGCCGCTTCAGCCCCGTCTGGCCAACATATCCCGCGCCAATGCCTCGGCAATCCGGATCCCGTCCACGCCCGCCGACAGAATTCCACCGGCATAACCCGCGCCTTCGCCGGCCGGAAACAGACCTTTTACGTTCAGGCTCTGCATCGATTCGTTACGAGTAATCCGCAGCGGCGATGAGGTGCGGGTCTCGATACCGGTCAACACGGCATCGTGCAGCGAGTACCCCTTGATCTGCTTCTCGAACGCCGGCAACGCTTCCCGAATCGCTTCGATGGCGAAGTCCGGCAGTGCCAAGGCCAGATCGCCCAGGGACACCCCCGGTTTGTAGGACGGTTCCACGCTGCCCAGGGCGGTGGACGGCTTGCCCGCAATGAAGTCGCCGACCAGTTGCGCCGGTGCCTCGTAGTTGCTGCCGCCGAGAACATAAGCGTGGGATTCCAGGCGCTCCTGCAGCTCGATACCAGCCAGCGGGCCGCCGGGGTAGTCCACTTCCGGCGTGATGCCGACCACGATGCCGGAGTTGGCATTGCGTTCGTTACGCGAGTACTGGCTCATGCCGTTGGTCACCACGCGGTGCGGCTCGGACGTAGCGGCGACCACCGTACCGCCCGGGCACATGCAGAAGCTGTAGACCGAACGGCCGTTCTTGGCGTGGTGCACCAATTTGTAGTCGGCGGCGCCGAGTTTCGGGTGACCGGCGTACTTACCCAGGCGTGCGGCGTCGATCAACGACTGCGGGTGTTCGATACGAAAGCCCACCGAAAACGGCTTGGCTTCCATGTACACACCACGGCTGTGCAGCATGCGGAACGTATCGCGCGCGCTGTGGCCGAGGGCGAGGATCACATGCTTGGACAAAATCTGCTCGCCGCCATCGAGCACCACGCCGTTCAATTGGCCGTCTTCGATCAGCACGTCGGTTACCCGTTGCTCGAAGCGCACTTCACCGCCGAGGGCGATGATCTGCTGACGCATATTTTCCACCACGCCGGTCAGGCGGAAGGTGCCGATATGGGGCTTGCTGACGTAGAGGATCTCTTCCGGCGCACCGGCCTTGACGAACTCGTGCAGCACTTTGCGGCCGTGGAACTGCGGGTCTTTGATCTGGCTGTACAGCTTGCCGTCGGAAAACGTCCCGGCGCCGCCTTCACCGAACTGCACGTTGGACTCGGGGTTGAGCACGCTTTTGCGCCATAGGCCCCAGGTATCCTTGGTGCGTTGGCGCACTTCCTTGCCGCGTTCGAGGATGATCGGCTTGAAGCCCATCTGCGCCAGCAACAGCCCGGCAAAGATGCCGCATGGGCCGAACCCGACCACTACTGGTCGTTCCACCAGATCGGCCGGGGCATGGCCGACCACTTTGTAGCTGACATCCGGCGCCGGGTTGACGTTGCGGTCATCGGCAAACTTGCGCAGTAGCGCGGCTTCGTCACCTTTGACGGTCAGGTCGATGGTGTAAATAAAGCACAGTTCCGACGATTTCTTGCGCGCATCGTAGCTGCGTTTGAAGAGGGTGAAATCGAGCAGGTCATCACTGGCGATGCCCAGGCGCTGCACGATGGCGGGCCGCAGGTCTTCTTCGGGATGGTCGATGGGCAGCTTGAGTTCGGTGATTCGTAACATGACGGGATCCGGTGTGCGGCGTCTGGTAAGGCCGGCGGTTTTGCAAACCGGCGATTATAAGCCCCAACCTGGGTATCCCGTCATGCTAAAACAGCGCGGGCGCCGATCAATCGTCCCGCGAACCGCCGAAAGCTGCGCAGCCACGCTGGACTTTACCGTTGATCCGCAATTCGGCGCTCATGTGCTGCAGGCTGCCGCTGACGCTGTCCACGCAGCGTTGCGGGGCCACCCACAGTTCGATGTGTTCGTTATTGGCTTCGGTCATCAGGTTGAAACGGCCGTCGCCCAACTGTTCTTCCACATAGGGCACCGCCAGCGGTGGTTGGCCTTCGCGTTCGAGCACCATGCCCTTGGCCGCCACGTTCAGGGCCCAGGCCGGCTTGTGGCCGTTGGCGCGCAGGATCATGCGTTTGAAGTCCGGGTCGTTGCAGGCGTCGGTGGAACGTTCCACGCGGTACAGCTGCTGCAGCTCCACTTCGCCCTGGGCGCCGGCCGCCACGCCGGAAAACTTGCCACGCAAGTCGGCAAATAACGCCCCTTGCTGCCCGGCCAGCGCTGCCGCTTCCTGCAGGATACTGGTACCGCCGGTGTCCTTGACCACGTAGTTGCGCTTGTCGTTGCACGGCTGGAACAGCAGTTTGCCACCATCGGCCGTGAGTTCGCCCTGCATGCGAGTCAACCCGGCGAGGGAGGGTTTGGCTGGCTCGCTTTCGAACATTTGGCAAGCGGTGAACAAAGGAAGCAAGGCGAACAGGGCGAAGGTACGGGCGGCACGCATAAAGGGTCTCCAGGCAAGTGCCGCCACGTTACGCAGGCTGGCGTTGCATCACAAGCCCACTCGCCAGCTTCAGGCAGTTCTGACAGACGCTACAGTCAACCCACGATAAACGTCTGGCCGGTCTGCAAGCCTTCGACACTTTTTGCGTAGGCCAATGCCACATCGGCACCGGTGACCGGCTTGTAGCCACGGAAGTACGGCGCGTAGCTGCCCATGGCTTCCACCAGCACCGTCGGGCTCACGGAGTTGACGCGAAGACCGCGCGGCAATTCGATCGCGGCGGCTTTGACAAACCCATCGATTGCGCCGTTGACCAAGGCCGCCGAAGCGCCGGTACGAATCGGGTCGCGGTTGAGAATGCCGCTGGTGAACGTAAAGGAGGCGCCATCGTTGGCGTACTCGCGGCCGATCAGCAGCAGATTGACCTGGCCCATGAGCTTGTCACGCAGGCCCAGTTCGAAGTCGCTGTCCTGCATCTCGCCCAGCGCCACGAAGTTCACGCTGCCGGCGGCGCAGATCAGGGCGTCGAAGTTGCCGGTCTGTTCGAACAACTTGCGGATGGAAGCGCTGTCGCTGATGTCCACTTGGAAATCGCCGCTGTTGCGACCGATGCTGATCACCTCGTGACGCTGAGCCAGCTCTGCCTTGACGGCTGAACCGACGGTGCCGTTGGCGCCAATCAATAGGATTTTCATGTTGCTATTCCTTCAAGGGCTGATTGAAGGGCCAGTCTAGGCTGGCTTTTGCATGGGATAAACGCGCTAATAGGCAACCTTTGGTTTTCAAATGGAAACAATCCATGAGCGAAATGGATGACCTGGCGGCCTTCGCCGTGTTGATCGAAGCGGGCAGTTTTACGTTGGCTGCCGAACAACTGGGTTGCAGCAAGGGGCAACTGTCCAAGCGCATCAGCCAGCTGGAAGCGCAGTTCAGCGTGGTGTTGCTGCACCGCACCACACGCCGGCTCAGCCTGACGGCCGCCGGCGCGGCGTTGCTACCTCAGGCCCAGGCCTTGGTGGTGCAGGTGGAGCGGGCGCGTCAGGCCCTGGCGCGACTCAAGGACGACCTGGCGGGGCCGGTGCGCATGACGGTGCCGGTTTCCCTGGGGGAAACCTTCTTCGATGGCGTGCTGCTGGAGTTCACTGAGCGCTATCCGCAGGTCCAGATCGAGCTGGAGCTGAACAACCGCTACCGGGATCTGGCGCGGGACGGTTTCGATCTGGGCGTGCGCTCGGGGGCGATTGAAGATGAGCGCCTTGTCGCCAAACCATTGCTGGCCTGGCACGAAATGACCTGCGCCAGCCCGGCCTACCTGGAGCAGCACGGCGAACCGCGAACCCCGGCGGACTTGGCCACGCACCGTTGCCTGCTCAACAGCCACTACAGCGGCCGCGAAGAGTGGCTGTACCACCAGCAACACGAATTGCTGCGGGTGCGGGTCAGCGGCACCTTCGCCTCCAATCACTACAACCTGCTGAAAAAAGCCGCGCTGGTGGGGGCGGGGATCGCCCGTCTGCCGTCCTACGTACTGCCGGCTGAGCTGGCTGACGGACGTTTACGCTGGCTGTTGCGCGATTATCAAACGCGAAGTCAGCCGATGTATCTGGTTCACCCTTACCAGGGCGGCCTGCCGCGCCGCACCCAGGTGCTGGCCGATTACCTGGTGGAGTGGTTCAAGCGCAGCGGCGAGGCTTTGGACCGGCTTTAACCGTAGCGCCGTGCAATCAGGTGATCGATGGACAGACGCCCCGGCCCCTTGGCAACGAGCAGCAAAAGTACGGTGAGCCAGGTGCCGTGGGTTGGATAAGCGTCCGGGTAGACGAACAGTTGAATCACCAGGGTCATGCCGATCAGGGCCAGTGCGGAGTACCGCGTGGCCAGTCCCAGCAGGATCAGCAGTGGGAAAAAGTGCTCGGCGAAGGCGGCCAGGTGCGCGGCCACTTCCGGCGACAGCAATGGCACCTTGTATTCGCTGCGAAACAGCGGCAGCGTCGAAGCCGCCAGGCGCGGCTCTCCCAGCTCGAAGGTGCCGTTGATCAGGTCAATGGCAAAACCCTGGACCTTGGTCTGCCCGGATTTCCAGAACACGGCGGCGATGGAAAAACGCGCGAGGAAGGCGATCAGGCTGTAAGGGATTTGTTCAAAAAGCTGGATGGCCCGTTTGATCAGGCACTGTGCGCTGGTGTTCATGGCGATACCTTTGAGTCCAGGTGTAAATGAGTGATGGCGTGATGGCTGATCAACAGCGTCAGGCATTGGTGCAGGTCGAAGTCATTGCTGGCCTCCAGGGCCCGTTCTACGGCGGTCTGCAAGGCTTCGCCCTGGGCAAGGCGCTGGATAAAGGCCACTGAACCTGCGTCGATGGCGAACACTTTGACTTCCAGGCCCTGGCGCAGGACCAGTGCGCTTTGGGCATGCCCGGGATCAAGGGCGGCCAGGCCGCCTTCGGTCTGATGCGCCGCCCACACTGTGACCACGGCATACGCCGAAGCCAGGGTGGCGACGCTGGGATGCAGCCGTAGGCGCACCGTGCCGAGGTCGGCGCGGGCCTGCAGGGCAGCAAGTACGGTGTGCGGCTCCAGCGGGCGGTCATCGGCGGCGTGGTAAGCGCGGACCCGCAGGCGTTCCAAGCGTGCGATATCCGCCAGGTAAGGCACGCTCGCCGCCGGTTCGAAGCCCTGGATAAAGTTGGCGAATGTGCTGCCGTATTCGCTGATCAGCGGGCTGGTGGGCGGGCACGCCTGCACGTAAAGACCGGCCATGGCTCGAAAGAACGCTTCGCCCACCAGGAGCTGCGTCACCGGGTACGCCACTGCCAGCGCGTTGATCAACCCGTTGTGCACTGTGTTGCGATGCACCGCGAAACGGCTGGCCGGGTCGGCGCCGTTGCCACTGAACAGGCCGTCTGGGCAGGTTTGGTCGGGCGCGAGCAAGGCCTTGGCGAAGGTGGCTTGATGGTTCATGGGCGCACCTGCGTTAACAGCCCATCGGCATGCTGGGCTTCAGCCAGCAGCACCGACAATGCGGGCACCTGATTGTCGCGTTCGATCAGTGTCGGTATCGGGCCGATGCGCGCCAGCACCTGTTCATACAACTGCCACACGGCGTTATCGACGGGCGCGCCGTGATCGTCGATCAGCAGGCGATCGCCGAGGCTGTCGCTGTCTTCGGCAAACCCGGCCAGATGAATCTCGCCCACGGCCTGTAATGGCAGTGCATCGATGTAGGCAGACGGATCACGTTGGTGGTTGATGCATGAGACGTAGACATTGTTGACGTCCAACAGCAGCCCACAACCGGTGCGACGGATGACCTCGGTGATGAAGTCGGTTTCATCCAGGGTGGAACGCTCGAATTGCAGATAAGTCGATGGGTTTTCCAGCAGCATGGGCCGCTTGAGTGTGCTTTGTACCTGGTCAATATGTTCACAGACGCGGTGCAGGGTGGCGCTGTCGTAAGCCAGTGGCAGCAGGTCATTGAGAAACACCGAGCCATGACTGGACCAAGCCAGGTGTTCGGAAAAGGCTTGAGGTTGATAGCGTTCGATCAGCGCGGCCAAGCGCGCCAGGTGCTCGCGATTGAGCGAACCTTCGCCGCCGATGGACAGGCCCACGCCGTGCATGGACAGCGGGTACTGGTCGCGGATCAGCCCCAAATAATGATGAAAGGGGCCGCCGGCCATCATGTAGTTCTCGGCGTGTACTTCAAAAAAACCGAGGTCGGGTGAGGTTTCGAGCACTTCGATGAAGTGCTCGTGTTTCAGCCCCAGCCCGGCTCGATCTGGCAAGCCGGGCGCCTGAGCCGGTGAGGACGGGTGCGCGAATATAGGTGTCATCGTCAGTACTCAGGCGCGGCCGGGTTTCAGGACTTGGCGTCGAATGCGGCTTCCTGGCCGAAACCGGTCGGCGAGGTGGTGCTAGGGGTTTGGGTACAGGTGCCGGCAGGTACCAGTTTCCAGGCATTGGCCTGATCCTTGGTTTTCGAAGTGCCGGCGCAGGAAGTGCCGGGGCCTGCGGCGCAATCGTTCTTGCCGGCTTCTGCGATGCCATAGCATTTCACGTCGTCGGCGGCGTGGGCGGTGGTGGTCAGGGCGGACAGGCTCAGGGACGAGCCCAGGGCGAGGATCAGGGCGGTAGCGGACAGTTTGGTGGTCATTGAATTATCTCCAGCAGTGGGTTGAGGAGCGGGCTTGAATGCCTGCTTGCACCACTAGAGGCGGGACGACGCAGTTCGTTACAGGGGCGGGAGAATTAACTTCGAATAATGCAAAAAAAATGTGGGAGGGGTTGCCCCATCCCACATTGATAGCCCGGTTCATGTAGCAACCGGGTGTTAACCGCCCAGGTACGCCTCGCGCACTTTCGGATCGGTCAACAACTGCTCGCCCGAGCCCTCCATCACCACCCGGCCGTTTTCCAGCACATAGGCACGGTCGGCGATTTTCAGTGCCTGGTTGGCGTTCTGTTCCACCAGGAACACGGTCACACCGTCCTTGCGCAGTTGTTCGATGATGTCGAAGATCTGCTGGATGATAATCGGTGCCAGGCCCAGGGACGGTTCGTCCAACAGCAGCAACTTGGGCTTGCTCATCAGCGCCCGACCGATGGCGAGCATTTGTTGCTCGCCGCCGGACATGGTGCCACCGCGCTGGCTGAAGCGCTCCTTGAGCCGGGGGAACAGGTGCAGCACCTTGTCCATCTGCTCTTGGTAGTCGCCCTTGTCGGTGAAGAACCCGCCCATGGCCAGGTTTTCTTCCACGGTCAGGCGCGAAAACACCCGGCGGCCTTCCGGCACCACGGCAATGCTCTTGCGCATGATGTGTGATGACTGCTGGCCCACCAGTTCCTCACCCATATAGCGGATGCTGCCGCTGTAGGCCTGTGGTGAACCGCACAAAGTCATCAGCAGGGTGGATTTGCCGGCACCGTTGGCGCCGATCAGGGTGACGATTTCGCCCTGGCGTACCTCCACGTTGACGCTGTGCAGGGCCTGGATCTTGCCGTAGAAAGTGGAAACGTTTTCGAATTGCAGCATTTTACGCTTCCCCCAAATAGGCTTTGATCACTTCGGGATTGTCGCGGATCTGCTCCGGGGTCCCGTCAGCCAGCGGCGTACCCTGGTTGATCACCACGATATGGTCGGAGATGCTCATGACCAGTTTCATGTCGTGCTCGATCAGCAGCACCGTCACGTTGTTTTCCTCGCGCAGCACGCTGATTAGCGCCTTGAGGTCTTCGGTTTCCTTGGGGTTCAGGCCGGCGGCCGGTTCGTCGAGCATGAGAATCCGCGGGCGGGTCATCATGCAGCGGGCGATTTCCAGGCGACGTTGCTGACCGTAGGCCAGGGTGCCAGCGGGACGGTTGGCAAACTCGGTGAGGTTGACCTTGTCCAGCCAATACGCGGCGTATTCCATGGCCTCGCGTTCGCTTTTGCGGAACCCCGGGGTCTTGAACAGGCCGGCAAAGAAGTTGGTGTTCAGGTGACGGTGCTGGGCAATCAACAGGTTCTCTACGGCGGTCATGTCCTTGAACAGCCGCACGTTCTGGAACGTGCGCACCACGCCTTTGCGGGCGATCTCGTGGCCGGCCAGGCCCTGGATCGGTTGGCCGTCCAGCAGGATGCTGCCGCCGCTCGGTTTGTAGAAACCGGTAAGGCAGTTGAACACCGTGGTCTTGCCGGCGCCGTTGGGGCCGATCAATGCCACGACCTGTTTCTCTTTGACGGTCAGGGCTACGCCGTTGACCGCCAGCAAGCCGCCGAAGCGCATGCTCAAGTTTTCGACTTTCAGGATCTCGCGGCTCATTTGCGCAGCTCCATGTGTGGACGTTGCATGGGCAGCAGGCCTTGAGGTCGCCAGATCATCATCAGCACCATCAGGGCGCCGAACATCAACATGCGGTATTCGCTGAACTCACGCATCATTTCCGGCAGCAGGATCATCACGATCGCCGCCAGGATCACGCCCAACTGCGAGCCCATGCCACCCAGTACCACGATGGCGAGAATGATCGCCGACTCGATAAAGGTAAACGACTCCGGCGTCACCAAGCCTTGGCGCGCGGCGAAGAAGCTGCCGGCGAAACCGGCGAACGCAGCACCCAGGGTGAACGCGGAGAGCTTGATGATGGTCGGGTTCAGGCCGAGGGCACGGCAGGCGATTTCATCTTCGCGCAGCGCTTCCCAGGCACGACCGATCGGCATGCGCAACAGGCGGTTGATCACGAACAGCGCGGCCAGAGCCAGCAGCAGGGCGACCAGGTAGAGGAACACCACTTTGCTCACCGGGTTGTAGTCGATCCCGAAGTATTCGTGGAACGTCTGCAGGCCTTCGGCGGCGTTACGGTCGAACGTCAGCCCGAAGAACGTCGGCTTTGGGATGCTGCTGATGCCGTTGGGGCCGCCGGTGATGTCGGTGAGGTTACGCAGGAACAAGCGGATGATTTCACCGAAGCCCAGGGTCACGATGGCCAGGTAGTCACCGCGCAGGCGCAGCACCGGGAAGCCCAGCAGGAAGCCGAACGTCGCCGCCGCCATGCCCGCCAACGGCAGGCAGATCCAGAAGCTC
Source organism: Pseudomonas sp. MD330_10 (assembly GCF_042610415.1). NCBI lineage: Bacteria > Pseudomonadati > Pseudomonadota > Gammaproteobacteria > Pseudomonadales > Pseudomonadaceae > Pseudomonas > Pseudomonas sp. MD330_10. The sequence goes on along the minus strand of NZ_JBHGZU010000002.1, from coordinate 362,724 downwards.
CAGCCCAGATAGTGCGACAGCAGCGCATAGGTGTAAGCACCCACCGCGTAGAAGCCCACATAGCCCAGGTCGAGCAGACCAGCCAGGCCCACCACGATGTTCAGGCCCAGGCCCAGCAACACGTAGATCAGGATCAGGGTGGCGATGTCCACCGCGCCGCGCGAGCCGAAGAATGGCCAGATCAATGCGGCCACGATCAGGCCGACGATGATGTAGCGCTGGGTACGCGGCAAGGTTAGGAATTGACTGACCTTGGGCGATACCAGTGGGCCACGGTTGCCTTTGAACAAGGCGCCCACCTGCTGGGTGAACAGCACGCGCAGGAACATCAGCACCGAGCACAGGGCAATGATGGTCAGGGTCACGGGACCGGTGCCATGCACTTCCAGGTTGATGCCGACAATGCTCAGCTTGAGGCCGAGGACCGGGAACGCCACGGCCCATACCAACAGGGCGCTGAAAAACGCCGATTTAAGATATCTGCTCATACTTTCTCAACCTCCGGACGGCCCAGGATGCCGGTCGGACGGAACAACAACACCAGGACCAACAGGCCGAACGCCACGACGTCCTTGTACTGGTCGCCGAAGATATCGGCGCCAAACGCTTCGGCCACACCCAGCACCAACCCGCCGAGCATCGCGCCCGGAATACTGCCGATGCCGCCCAATACCGCCGCAGTGAAGGCCTTGAGGCCCACCAGGAATCCGGCGTTGGGGTTGATCACGCCGTACTGCATGCTCAGCAGCACCGCCGCGACGGCAGCCAGCGCGGCACCGATCACGAAGGTCAGGGCGATGATGTTGTTGGTATTGATGCCCAACAGGTTGGCCATCTTGATGTCTTCGGCGCACGCCCGGCAGGCGCGCCCCAGACGGGAGCGAGAGATAAACACGGTCAGGCCCAGCATGGCCACCAGCGTGACCACGAAGACCAGAATCTGCATGTAGGAAATCAGGACTTCTTCCGCGCCGCCCGGGCCGAAGGAGATGCTCCCCGGGATCAGGTTGGGGATGGATTTATCCTTGGAGTCCTGGGACAGCAATACAGTGTTCTGCAGGAAAATCGACATGCCGATGGCGGAAATCAGCGGGATCAAACGGTTGCTGCCGCGCAAGGGGCGGTACGCGACGCGTTCGATACTGTAGCCATAGGCACTGGTTACGACGATCGATGCAATAAAGGCAGCGGTCATCAACAGCGGCAGGGAGTGGATACCCATCATGGCCAGCCCGGCAAGGGCGATGAAGGCCACGTAGGAACCAATCATGTACACCTCGCCATGGGCGAAGTTGATCATTCCAATGATGCCGTAAACCATTGTGTAGCCAATAGCTATCAAGGCATAGGTGCTGCCAATGGTCAGGCCATTAACCAGCTGTTGGAAAAAATGATAGATCTCAGGCATTACAGCGCTCCTAAAAACCCGATACGCATTTCACTGGTGGAGTCATGTTCCGGCCCCGTGCTGTGTTCTGTGAGCACATTTGCACGTTGCGTTTGCCAGCGAACCGCTGGTGACGGTTTTAAGATTTTCAGGTGAGCCAGCGCCCGGATCGCGGGTGACATGGCCCATAAACCTCGTAAAACAAAGCCCACTGCTTTCACAGTGGGCTTGTTGACCAGTAACGCCTGGCTTACTGAGGGGATACTTCGGTTTTAGGTTTGCCGAAGTGCCACTGGTAGACCACGAACTTGAAGTCCTTCAGGTCGCCGTTTTTGTCGAAGCTCAGGTCGCCGGTAGGCGTCTTGAAAGTGCCCGCGTGGATGGCTGCAGCCACTTTGGCGGTGTCTTCGCTCTCGGCGGCTTTGATGCCACCCGCGATGACTTCGATGGCCGAGTAGGCTGGGAACACGAACGGACCGGTTGGATCCTGCTTGTTCTTGGTGAACTCTTCCACGATGGCTTTGTTGGCAGGGTCGGTGTCGAAGGACTTCGGCAGGGTCACCAGCAGGCCTTCGGAAGCGTCCTGGGCGATCTGCGAGATGGAGTCGTTGCCGACGCCTTCCGGACCCATGAACTTGGCGTTCAGGCCTTTTTCCTTGGACTGGCGCAGGATCAGGCCCAGCTCTGGGTGGTAGCCGCCGTAGTAGACGAAGTCGACGTTGGCTTGCTTGAGCTTCTGGATGATCGAGGAGAAGTCTTTATCGCCAGCGTTCAGGCCTTCGAAGACGGCTACTTTTACGCCTTTCTTCTCGAGGGTCTGCTTGACGGCGGTGGCGATGCCTTCACCGTATTGCTGTTTGTCGTGCAGTACCGCAACGACTTTCGGTTTCACGTGGTCGGCGATGTAGTTACCGGCCGCAGGGCCCTGGGCGCTGTCCAGACCGATGGTGCGGAAGATCATCTTGTAGCCACGGGTGGTGATTTCCGGGCTGGTGGCTGCCGGGGTAATCATGATGACGCCTTCGTCTTCATAAATATCCGAGGCGGGTTGGGTGGAGCTGGAGCACAGGTGGCCGACTACGAATTTGACGCCGTCGTTGACCACTTTGTTGGCTACGGCCACGGCTTGCTTAGGATCGCAGGCGTCGTCGTATTCCTTGGCTTCGAGCATCTTGCCGTCGACACCGCCTTTGGCGTTGATATCGGCGATGGCCTGCTTGGCACCCATGAACTGCATGTCGCCGTACTGAGTCACAGGGCCGGTTTTAGGGCCGGCGATGCCGATCTTGATGGTGTCGGCTGCGAACGAATGGCCGGCAACCCCAGCCAGGACCATAGCGGCAAACAGTTTGGAAATCTGCTTAGTAGCCTTATTCATAGTGCTCCACTCTTACTGTTGTATTTTTTATAGTTCTGGCGGCCTTGTGAGCTGCTGAACCGGATCGGATATCTCGGATATCCCCCCGGCAACCGCCTGGCAACTGTACCGGTACAGTGTAGAGCGCCGGTTGATCGCTTGAAAAGCTGGCTGCCAGGGGCAAATCCGGGGGTGTCGCTTAAATGAAAGAAAAAGACAGAATTGCGGCGGGGGTGATACCTGTATCTCGCGCATTCCTTGGCTTTCCTGACACTTTTCAATCGTTGACGCATTTGCAACTGGGTTTTTCTGCCTGAAGCGTGACGTTATGATTGCGCCGATTTTTTCTTCAGGTGAACTCCCATGACGCAAGAACCTAGCACCCTCTATGCCAAGCTGCTCGGCGAAACCGCCGAGATCTCCTGGAAGGAGCTTGAACCGTTCTTTGCCAAGGGTGCCCTATTGTGGGTCGACCCCAGCCTGGATTTGATCGAAGCCGCAGAGGGAATGGCCGAGGACAATCGCGACAAAGTCGCGGCCTGGCTGGCCGCGGGCAGCCTCGGCGAAGTGTCTGCCCCGCGGGCATTGGACCTGGTGGAGCGTGATCCAAGCCTATGGGCGGTGGTGGTTTCTCCGTGGATTCTGATCCAGGAAAGGGCGTCGTAAGAAAATTCTGCACGAGAATGGTGCGTGATTTCTGCTCGAAGAAGTGTGTAGCGGAGTAACCGCTGGCGGCGTGATGGCATCTTGCCGTAGAGAAAGGTCACAGCCGAGGGTGACGTGCACGTCACGGGAACAGTTTCAGGGGGCTAGGAAGGCCTGGGCAATTGTTTCGAAGTATGCCAGTGAAATGAAGGCCTTCATTCAAAGCGCCATCGCGGACCCGCCGCGATGGCATCGCCTCACGTCAGCCGGTCTTGCCGGTATGGTTGTTCAACGAAATGACCTTGGTCTTCCCGATCCGATGACGGTAAATCTCACGCAGGTACTTGATCGCCTTTTTCACGCAATCCCGTGACAGGCGAATGTCATTGATCGACACGAACTTCTCTTTGTCGTTGATCAGCTCGCGGTACTTCTTCTCATACATCGGTTTGATCGCGTACCAGTTGGTATCGAGGATCTTCGCCGGGTTTTCAAACTCATTGAGCAACTCGTCGATACGGTCTTCGTCGAAATCCTCGTGGATGATGAAGTCCAGGATCGAGTTGTCCAGGGTGTCGTCGAAACGATACGGGTTGCGCGCAAAGCAGCGTTTGATAAACGCCACGATCAAGGTGAGGAAGTCGTCCGACAGGCACGGGCTCTTGGCGATCAAGGTGGTCAGTGACAGGTTGGCCGACGCGCCGATCACCAGGGCATAGCGCTTGAGCGTGGTGTTGGGGAACAGGCTGTTGAGGTGAGTCTTGAGCCGATTCAGGTCCATATAGGACAGCTTGTAGTCCTTGGGCAGCGAGACGATCGACACCACCGACGAGCAGTTCTTGAAGAAGTGCAGGTCGTGCAGCGCCGCCGCGTCATAGCCGGAGTTCTTGTATTGTTCCAGGGACGCCTTGTAACGCTTGGACTCGATCGGCAATAGGCTGATGCCTTCGATGGCCTGGGTGACTTTATTGAAGTGCGGCAAATCGATGGAGCGGAAGAACAGGTCGTCGATGTTCAGGCGCTGAGGTTCTTTTTCGAACACCTTGAACTTGTCATTCGACGGCGCCGGGGTTTCCGGGACCACGGATTCGGCGTAGGCAATCGCCACCGGGCCGGCCAGGCTCATAAACAGGTCGTTGGCATCCAGGCGAATGGTTTCGCCGATGTCGATACCGGCGCGGCGGAAATAGTTCTGGTCGTAGTCGGTGGTCACCGCCTGGGCCGTGAGGATGTTGAAAATCTGCTGGGAGATGTACTGGTTGGCGTGTTTCTCCATGGCATTGACATCAATGTTCTGGATATTGCCGTCGTCGCTCTCTTCGGCGTAACGCATGATGTCGTTGGAGATCAGCATCATGGCGTTCCACGGCCGGATACGGCCCTTCACGCTGGCTTCGCTGCTGTCTTCATTGGCGAAGTTGTACGAGAAGTCCCATTCTTCGGAAAGGTATTTGCACAGCAGGCGCCCGGCGTTGATGTGCAAGGCCTCGGACATTTCGCTGCGGTGGTCGGAAATATTCGGCAGTACGCAAATGCCGCTGGTGAAGATCGGCTCGAATACAAAGGCATGTCCGCTCTTGCTGTCGTGCTCGTCGGCGGGTTTGGTATCGAACGTTTTGTTCATGTACGAGTGTTGTTGAGCCAGGCCGAATTCGGACGCCATCCCCGAGCCGGTGCCGCCGCCGGCGCTGAAAATCGAAAAGTACAGGCGCGACTGGTTGGCTTTGATGCCGCAGGAGTCGATGAGGTACGAGTGGATCATCTTCCAGTCGGGGCTGGAGAAACGCTGGGTATCTTTGTTGAGGATGATCTTGGCCAGGTACTGGCCGAGGATCGGGGCGTTACCGGCGCCGCCGGCATGCACTTCCGACAGGTCCATGATTTTCATTTTGCTGTAATCGCGCAGGAAGCCGCTCTTTTCGTTTTTGCGCGAGAAGCGGATACGCCCGGCGATGTCTTTATCCAGGTCGCCCAGCATCACCAGCGGCTCCACCAGGAACACCGGTTTGCTGGCCTTGCCGCTGCCCAGCCGCAAGTTGTTGCGAATCCATTGGGCCGGGCTGTAACCCTTATCGATCGACTTGTCTTCAGTGCTGAACTCGTTCAGGTAAAACTTGCGCGCGTTGTACACCAGTTCTGCCACGTCCAGAGCGATGTTGGAACCGCAACGGCCCAGGCCGATCAGGCACACCGAGGGGAATTCCTGGTCGCTGTGCTGTTCGCCATCGCCTTCGGCGTGGGGTGGGCGCGGGAACACCATGTCGCGCAGGCCGTCGAGGTTATCGAGAATGCGGTCGGTGTTGGTTTCGGTGAAGTACAAATACTGCTGAGTGGCCAGCGCGGAGGGGGTGCTCAATGACTTTGAACCTGAGGTTTTTTCCGCAGGAGCTGTGAGCAACACGTCGGATACCACGTTGGCAGAGTTATTTTTAGAAGTCATTGTGCGCCATGTGCCTGGGCGGATGGCTGAAGTGCATCAAAAGGCCATCACGGAATGGGAGTTCGCGACTTTACAGTGCGTCGTTGTCCTGCGCCGTTGGGCTTGAGGCTGAAGCACTCAAGAAAACGCTGATGCGGACTCTGATGAATCGGCCGTTCGTCGGCGATCTTTAGGGAAATGATGGCGAAATGCCAAAGATTGATGATCAACGGATGGGCCTTACGATCGAACCGGCGCCGCTGCGGCTGGCCGAAGGCTCCTTCAAAAGTGCCGACTCCTTGCTGGCGGCGGCGCGCATCCGGTGGAGAGGGTTGCGCCGCTCAATGCCCTGAACCACGCCAATGATGTCGCTGACGGCCACCGCCGGACTTAACAGGTAGCCTTGGATGAAATCGCAGCCCAGGCCGTGCAGCAGTTCGAATTGGCTCTGGGTTTCCACGCCTTCGGTCACTACTTGGAGGTGAAGGGTATGGCCCATGCCAATGATCGCCTGGACGATCTCCATATCGGCGGTGGACTTGGGAATATCTTGGATAAACGAGCAATCGATCTTCAATGTGTTGAGCGGCAAGCGTTTGAGATAGGCGAGGGACGAATAGCCGGTGCCGAAATCATCAATCGCCAGCGACACGCCCAGTGAGCGAATTTGCCGCAGCAGCGCCAGAGTGCTACTGATATTGCCCATCAGCGCGTTCTCGGTCACTTCCAGCTCCAGTCGATTGGCGGCCAGGCCGCTGAAGCGCAGAGCGTCTTCGATTTCATCCGCCAGCTCATCCCGCTCCAGGTTCAGGGCTGAGCAGTTCACCGAGAGGGTCAAGTCGGTGTAGCCCCGGTCCGTGAGCAGGCTCAGGTCATGGCAGGCTTGGCGCAGCACCCAGTGGTCCAGGTCGGCGATCAAGCCGTTGTTTTCGGCAATCTCGATAAACCGATCGGGGGCTAGCAGCCCGTGCTGTGGATGCTGCCAGCGTACCAGGGCTTCCAGGCGACTGACTTTGCCCAGTTTCATGTCGAAGATCGGTTGGTAGAACAGCACCAATTGGGTTCCGGTACGCAGGGCACTGCGCAGTTCTTCTTCCAATTGCAATTCGAGGGTGGCGCGGGTCTTCAAGTTGGAACTGAAGAAATTCAGGCTGTTGCGCCCCGCATCTTTGGACTGATAAAGCGCCAGGTCGGCGGTTTTGAGCAGCTCTTCGCATGTCTGACCGTCATCGGGAAACAGGCTGATGCCGATGCTGGTGGTCATCACCATCCGACGGCCCGCCAGTTCCACTGGTTCTTTCATTTTCTGCATGATGCGTTGGGCCAGATGCCGCGCTTCATCGCGGTGGTGAATGCTGATGAGGATGCAGAACTCGTCGCCGCCGAACCGGGCGACCACGTCGGCATGGCTGCGTACCGAGCCTTTGATATGGCTGGCCAGCACTGTCAGGAGCTGGTCGCCGGCGTCATGGCCGAGGCTATCGTTGATACGCTTGAAATGATCGATATCGAGGAAGATCACCGCCATCATGCCGTGGTTAACGGTGTTTTCTGCAACTTTCTCCGCAAAGACCTGGTTGAACCCGCGACGATTGAGCAGGCTGGTCAGCGCATCGTAATGGGCCACCTGCTGCAAGGAGGCGCGAGCTTGGTCCAGTTCGCTGAGCAATGCGTTGACTCGGCGCAAATCGCGTTCCTTGTGCTGCAGCTTCTTGTCCGCCAGGGCCGCGCTGATGCTGCTGCTGATGACCAGCAGGGTGATGACAGCCACCGACAGACCCAATTGGATGGGATTGTTGTCCAGCCGTAGCGAAAGGTCTGCACCCGTTGGCACCACCAATTGCAGGGCTGCCATTCCGGTGAAATGCATGCTGATAATGCCCGCGCCCAGCACCAGGCTGGCGGCGTATTTGAGCAGTTGATGGAATATTCCGGCGCCGGTGCGCAGGTAACTCGACAGCAACAACGCCGCCAGGCTGGCGCCCATGGCAATGCCGATTGAGGCCAGCAGCAGCCATGAGTCGAAATACATTTGGGCCTGAGAACGCATGGCCGACATGCCGACGTAATGCATCAGGGCGATGCCGATGCCTATCCACACAGCTGCGAGCAGGTATTGATGCAGTCGCACCTTCGTATGGCTGAGGGTTTTCATTGCGAACAGCGAAGCGACGAGGGCGATCAACAGGGACGTGAAGGTTGTGAGCAGTTCGTAGTGAAACGCGATGGGAGCCTGGAAGGCCAGCATGCTGATGAAGTGAGTCGACCAGATGCCGCCGGCCAGGCAACCCGCACCAAGCCAGCGCCAGTGGCGGCGGGCGGTAGGGTTTTCGACATGGCCGACCCGTTCAGCCATATCCAGCGTGCCGAACCCCGCCGCGCAGGCGACCAAATAAGCCAGCAGCACCAGGAATGGGTTATGACTGCAGTTGAGTAATAAGTGCCCGTTCGCTGGAAGGTCGGTAAAAAAGTGCAGACCTAGCCATTCCATAGCATGTCCTGTCATAGGGTCACGTCACTGCCTACGGCGATGACCTATGAGGTCGAGTATAGAAGCCTCGCGGGATTTTCCATGGCTAATGGCACTTTGCTCTGGACCATTTCGGCATGCCGTTCATAGCGTTTGATGCTAAGCGCTGATGGGAAGCTCCACTTCGAACGGTGCTGGCAACGGCGCCAGGCCGAACGCAGCGCGCGCAGCATCGCAGTCGACGTTCTGCACGCCCTGGCTCCAAGACGATTCAAACTCGCGGCAGACGCTGGAGCGTTGTTCGTAGACCGTGCAACGGGTGCCTTCGCCCACCTGGCCCTCTAGGCTGCAGCAACGCGCGGGCTTTTGGTCGGTGCCGATCATCGCCACGCGGGTGGGGTTGATCTGTACCACCAGATCATCGGGCACCGTGCCCCCCGACGAGGCGCACTCGCCCCAGAAGAATGACACGCGAAAATAGGAACAGCAGGCACCGCAACTCAGACACGGACTGGCTTCGGACATGGGCGTCATCGATACGAAAAGTGGGATAGGGGCACTACAGGAAGGCTCGCCATTCTATCCACGCCATCGCCATTGGGAAGAGGGGGGCGCACATATATTTTGCGTACGCAAAGTCCCGCAGCGCCGGGTGAAATTACGTCCTATCAGCTTTACGAATCATTACAGACAACCACCGCCAGCGTGACTATGTTGCAGGAACCTGAGCAGGATGCAGCGGGCATCGCAGCTCTCATAACAATAAAAGAGACGGACCCATGCAGAACTCGACCCAAGCGGCGAATGCCTGGCGCATTCTGTTCCTGCTGTTCCTCGCCAACCTGTTCAATTTCTTTGATCGCACTATCCCGGCGATCATCATCGAACCCATTCGCATGGAATGGCACCTGAGCGACTTCCAGCTCGGCATCATCGGCACCGCCTTCACCATCGTCTATGCCATCGCCGGCCTGCCCCTGGGGCGTCTGGCCGATACCGGTTCGCGCAGCAAATTGATGGGCTGGGGCCTGTTTGCCTGGAGCGGGCTGACGGCGGTCAACGGCTTGGTAGGTAGTTTCTGGAGTTTTCTGCTGGTGCGCATGGGCATCGGCATCGGCGAAGCCAGCTACGCACCGGCCGCTAACTCGCTGATTGGCGACCTGTTCCCAGCGCACCGCCGCGCCCGCGCCATGGGGATATTCATGCTCGGTCTACCGTTGGGCCTGCTATTGGCGTTCTTTACCATCGGGGCGATGGTCAAGGCGTTCGACAGCTGGCGCGCGCCGTTCTTTATTGCCGCAGTGCCGGGGCTGATCCTGGCGGTGTTCATGTTCTATATCAAAGAGCCCAAGCGTGGCGCGGCCGAGACTGTGCAGGTGTCGCAGACGCGTGTCGACCGCCCGATCCGCCGTGTGCTGGCGGTGCCGACATTCCTGTGGCTGGTACTGGCCGGGCTGTGCTTCAACTTCGCGACTTACGCGTGCAATTCCTTTCTGGTGCCGATGTTGCAGCGCTATTTTCTGCTGCCGTTGCAAGACGCGGCGGTGGCCACTGGGGTTATCGTCGGTGTGACCGGCCTGGTCGGTCTGACCCTGGGCGGCTGGATCGCCGATAAGATTCACCAGCGGATTGCCAATGGTCGGCTGTTGTTCGCCGCCTGCAGTTTGATTATTTCCACCGTCACTACCGCCTGGGCCCTGCATGCCGGGCGCATTGAAATCGGCGTGTTTATCGCGCTGTTCAGCGTTGGCTGGTTGTTTGCGTACAACTTCTACACCTGTGTCTACACCGCGATTCAAGACGTGGTGGAACCGCGCCTGCGGGCTACGGCGATGGCGCTGTTTTTTGCTGGGTTGTACCTGCTGGGCGGCGGCATGGGGCCGATTGTGGTGGGCGGTTTGTCCGACTACTTTGCCCATTCGGCGATGTATGCGGACGGGGCGCAACAGATGACGGAAGCCTACAAGGCCGTGGGGTTGCACGACGCCATGTACCTGATTCCGGTGGCGCTGTTGTTGACGATGCTGTTTCTGTTCCAGGCCTCGCGCAGTTTTGTGCGGGATGCCAAGCGGATGAAGGAGGGGTTAAGTGCGGTTGAAGTGCCGGCTGTTGCCGCGACCGCTTGAGACTGAGGTGATGCCATCGGGGGCAAGCCCCCTCCCACAGTTGACCGAGTTGTCATGTCGATCACAGATCAATGTGGGAGGGGGCTTGCCCCCGATAAGGTCACCAGGGCAGGAGAGTCATCAACCCGCCACCAGCACCCGAATCGCTTCCAGACGCAGCGCAGCTTTGTCGAGCATGGCCAGGCCTTGCTCGCGCTGCTGGCGCAGGGCAACCAGTTCGCTGTCGCGTACGGTCGGGTTGACCGCTTGCAAGGCGGTCAGGCGCGCCAGTTCTTCATCGGTATCCGCCGCCAGGCGACGTTTGGCTTCGGCCACGCGTTCGGCATGGCGCGGGGTGATCTTCTCTTCACCGGCGTTGATGCGCGGGGTGAGTTGATCACGCTGGGCCTGTACGAACTTGTTGGCGCTGGCCCGTGGCACGCTTTCCAATTGATCGTTGAGGGTTTCGAACGACACTCGACCGGCCAGGTCGTTGCCATTGGTGTCCAGCAGGCAGCGCAGGGCCGCCGGCGGCAGGTAGCGACCCAGTTGCAGCGAACGCGGCGCCACCACCTCACTGACATACAGCAGTTCAAGCAGTACGGTGCCGGGTTTGAGCGCCTTGTTCTTGATCAGCGCCACGGCGGTGTTGCCCATGGAACCGGACAGCACCAGGTCCATGCCGCCCTGCACCATCGGGTGTTCCCAGGTGATGAACTGCATGTCTTCGCGCGACAGCGCCTGGTCGCGATCGTAGGTGATGGTCACGCCTTCGTCGTCGCCCAAGGGGAAACTGGCGTCGAGCATCTTTTCGCTGGGCTTGAGGATCAGTGCATTTTCCGAATGATCTTCGCTGTCGATACCGAACGCATCGAACAGGGTTTCCATATAGATCGGCAGTGCGAACTGATCGTCCTGCTCCAGGATGGCTTCCACCAGCGCATCGCCTTCACCTGCACCGCCGGAGTTGAGTTCCAGCAGGCGGTCGCGACCGGTGTGCAGTTCCTCTTCCAGACGCTCGCGCTCGGCACGGGCCTCGTCGATCAGCGCTTGCCACTCGCCATCGTCGGCGTTTTCCAGCAGCGGCAGCAGGCGCGGGCCGAACTGATGCTGCAAGGCGTTGCCGGTCGGGCAGGTGTTGAGGAAGGCGTTCAGCGCCTCGTGGTACCACTGGAACAGCCGCTCCTGCGGGCTGGTTTCCAGGTACGGCACATGCAGTTCGATCACATGTTTCTGACCGATCCGGTCCAGACGGCCGATCCGCTGCTCCAGCAGGTCCGGGTGGGACGGCAGATCGAACAGCACCAGGTGGTGGGCGAACTGGAAGTTGCGGCCTTCACTGCCGATTTCCGAACAAATCAACACCTGGGCGCCGAATTCCTCATCGGCGAAGTAGGCGGCGGCGCGGTCACGCTCAAGAATGTTCATGCCTTCATGGAACACCGTGGCCGGAATACCGGAACGCACGCGTAGGGCGTCCTCCAGGTCCATGGCGGTTTCAGCGTGGGCGCAGATCACCAGGACCTTGGTGCGCTTGAGCATTTTCAACTGGTCGATCAGCCACTCGACCCGTGGGTCGAAACGCCACCAGCGGTTTTCTTCGTCGATATCCGGCTGCGACTGGAAGCTGACTTCCGGGTACAACTCGGCGTGCTCGCCCAGGGGCAGTTCGAGGTATTCGTCCGGGTTCGGCAGCGGGTAGGCGTGCAGCTTGCGCTCCGGGAACCCCTGCACCGCGGCGCGGGTGTTGCGGAACAGCACGCGGCCGGTGCCGTGGCGGTCCAGCAGCTCACGCACCAGACGGGCGCTGGCATCGGTGTCGCCATCGTTGACGGCGGTGAGCAGCGCTTCGCCTTCGTTGCCGAGGAAGCCGTGGATGGTCTGGTGTGCGGCCGGCGACAGACGACCCTTGTCCAGCAGTTCCTGCACGGCTTCGGCCACCGGGCGATAGTTTTCGCTCTCGGCACGGAAGGCTTGAAGGTCATGGAAGCGGTTCGGGTCAAGCAGGCGCAGGCGCGCGAAGTGGCTGTCCTGGCCCAGTTGCTCCGGGGTTGCGGTCAGCAGCAGCACGCCGGGAATGACCTCGGCCAGTTGCTCGACCAGCGCGTATTCCGGGCTGACCTTGTCTTCATGCCACACCAGGTGATGGGCTTCGTCGACCACCAGCAGGTCCCAGCCGGCGGCGAATAGCGCGTCCTGGGCTTTCTCGTCGTCCACCAGCCATTCCAGGGCCACCAGCGCGAGCTGGGTGTCTTCGAATGGGTTGGTGGCATCGCTTTCGATAAAACGTTCTTCGTCGAACAGCGCAACCTGCAGGTTGAAGCGGCGGCGCATTTCCACCAGCCATTGGTGCTGGAGGTTTTCCGGAACCAGGATCAGCACGCGATTGGCGCGGCCCGACAGCAGCTGGCGATGGATCACCAGGCCGGCTTCGATGGTTTTGCCCAAGCCCACTTCGTCGGCCAGCAATACCCGCGGCGCGATACGGTCAGCGACTTCACGGGCGATATGCAGTTGGTGCGCGATAGGTTGCGCACGTACGCCGCCCAGGCCCCATAGCGAAGATTGCAGTTGGCGGCTGGTGTGTTCCAGGGTGTGGTAGCGCAGCGAGAACCAGGCCAGCGGGTCGATCTGCCCGGCGAACAACCGGTCGCTGGCCAGGCGGAACTGAATGAAATTGGAGAGTTGGGTTTCCGGCAGGGTGACCTGCTCGTTCTGCCCATTGAGGCCGTGATACACCAGCAGACCGTCGACGTCGTCGACTTCCTGCACGGTCATTTTCCAGCCTTCGAAATGGGTGATGGAGTCGCCCGGCGAGAACCGCACACGGGTCAGAGGCGCATTCCGTAGCGCATACTGGCGGGTGTCGCCAGTGGCCGGATAGAGCACGGTCAACAAGCGGCCGTCCTGTGCCAGAACGGTGCCTAACCCCAGCTCTGCTTCGCTGTCACTAATCCAGCGTTGCCCCGGTTGATACTGCTGCGCCATGCTGCCTGACTCCCGCCGTGAAAAAGCCGACTATCTTAACGGAACAAGGTCCACCGCCCAAGGACTCTGACAAAAACTACGCCGTTTGCATGCTGCCTTGGGCGCTGAATCGACGGGTGGCGGGCACTTGCGAGTGTCGACTGGGTCACAGCTTCAAACCGTGGCGCTCAAGTCGCTCCGCACTACGCCGACAGCCTGAGATCAGGAGATGAAAACTTATGCTGCCACCCATGTTGCCCGTCAGCGTTGTGCCGGTCACGTCACAACTCGATCCGGTGCGCCAGAAGCCGGATATCCCGCCCGTGGTGCCCGTGCAACAAGGCTCCAACGAAAGCACGATCGATCTGAAAAAGGGCGATGCGGAACAATCCACTTTTCTGCTGCGCGAGGAACAACGTCGTCAGCAGGAGCAGCAGAAGCGTCGGCGCGAGGCGGATGAAGATCCCGAGCAGCACCTGGCCATCCCCGGCGATCTGCTCAACGCCGATAATACTGTGCCGGTAGTGCCGCTGATTGAGGACGCGCCCCGCCAGGGCCTGTGGGTGGACGTCGAAGTCTAGCGACGCAACGCCCGCAGGGCGTTTAGCAGGGCATCGATATCGTCATCGTCATCGTCGCTGAGCGGGCAGACGCAGATGCGCGCAATGCTGGACAGGCCCCGTGCCTGCATGTCCCACGGCTGTAGGCCACGCCGTTGGCGCCAATGTTGATGCCCAGCAAGCCCAACCGCCGTTTGAGTTCGAACCCATCTCAGTCGTCGAGCGTGAAGGCGATCAAGCCCGATTGATGCTCGCCCAAGTCAACTTCCGTGCGTGCCACGGCTTCGAACGCTCGCAGGGCCGGCAACGGCGGAAGGTCTTTGTGCAGTGCCACCTGAATGCACCTCGAACGGTTGGGCAGATGCGCCGATCTTGGTCGATGGCCTGCCTTTTGTCGTTCGCTGATTTGCCGTGGGGCGGGGTTGGCCGCATTATTGGGGCATTCCCGCCACCACAAAAGCCAAGCCATGAGTGATGAACCCAAGCTGATCGACCTGAATGCCGAACGCGCCAAGCGGGTGCATGACCTTAACGAGAAACGTCTGAATGAAGTTCGCCAGGCATTCGAACAGGCCATGCCCCTTGGAAAAGCCAAGAAGAAACCAAAAAACAAACCTAAAAAGCGTTGAAATGACCTGCATCTATTGATGCAGGTCAGTTATTTCCCTCCTTTACGCCCCGTTGCGGGCGACATTGATCCCCGTCAATTTTCCAATGTGCCTTCTCCATTAACTTAGCCCCATCGCAACAGGGCAAGCACAGGAGGCCGGTCATGTTTATCGATAATGTGGTGTTTGCCGGAGTGCTGACGGTCAGCCTCATGGTGTTGTTCTTTGTAGGGTTTGGAATTTTTATCTGGAAAGACGCGCATAAGCGTAAAAAACCTTAAGTCTTTCCGGGTTACATGAGCACGCAAGGCATTTTGGGCGACTTCGGTCGCCCTTTTTTTTGCCTGTTATTTATGCCTGGCATTAATGCGCAGCCATAAAAAAAGGTGCGGTCCTCCTGCGAGGCCGCACCTTCTTTATTCAGCGCAGGGCGATCAGCTACCCAGCGCCTTGGACGCCAGCCAGAACAACCCGGCCGACAACGCCACCGTCGCCGGCAAGGTCAGCACCCAGGCCATCAGGATGGTCTTGACCGTGCCGCCTTGCAGGCCGCTTTTGTTGGCAACCATGGTGCCGGCAACGCCGGACGACAGCACATGGGTAGTCGACACCGGCAGGCTAAAGATGTTGGCCAGGCCAATCATGCTCGCCGTGGTGATCTGCGCCGACATGCCTTGGGCGTAGGTCATGCCTTGCTTGCCGATCTTCTCGCCGATGGTCAGCACTACGCGCTTCCAACCAACCATGGTGCCCAGGCCCAGGGCCAGTGCAACGGCCAGGATCACCCAGAACGGTGCGTACTCGGTGGTGGCGGTCAGGTCTTTGCGCAGCTTGTCGAGGTCGGATTTCTCACGGGCATCCAGGCCTGGCAGCTTGCCGACTTTCTTCGCGGTGTCGTCCAGGCAAAGCAGGTAGCGACGCACTTCGATACGTTGATCGGCGCTCAGCGAATGGTAGTCGGACACACCTTTCAAGGTGTTGACCAACGCGTTGATGGTCGGCTCGGTCTGTTGCGGGTTGCACTGGAACTTGCCCGGCAGGTCGTCCTTCATGCTTTTGCCCAGGGCCAGGAACTCGCCGAGGGTTTCGTTATTGCGCTGATAGAACTGACTCAAATGCACGGTGGCGTCGCGGGTGCGTTCGATCTGGTAAGTGGTGCTGCCCAGGTCGAGTACGAACTGCGCCGGCACGATACCGATCAGCACCAGCATGATCAGGCCGATACCCTTCTGGCCATCGTTGGAACCGTGCACGAAGCTTACGGCCATGGCCGAGATCACCAGTACCAGACGGTTCCAGAACGGCGGATGCTTCTTGTCGTCGAGCTTGCGGCGCTGGTCCGGCGTCTTGTGCATCTTCGACAGCGGGCGCCACCACTTCAGGCCGATGAGCACCAGGGCCGCGACCAGGAACCCGGCCATCGGCGAGAACACCAGGGAGGCACCGATATCGATCGCTTTCTGCCAGTTCACACCGTCAGCCAGGGGGATATCGTTGATCAGTGCGTTGGCCAGGCCGACACCGAGGATCGAGCCGATCAAGGTGTGGGAACTGGAAGCAGGGATGCCGAAATACCAAGTGCCGAGGTTCCAGGTGATCGCCGCCGCCAATAATGAGAAGACCATGGCCAGACCATGGCCGGTATTCACATTGATCAGCAGCTCCACCGGCAGCAGATGCACGATGGCGTAAGCGACACCCACACCGCCGAGCAACACGCCGAGGAAGTTGAACACCCCAGAGAAGAACACGGCCAGGTGTGGCGGCATGGCTTTGGTATAGATGACTGTGGCCACCGCGTTAGCGGTGTCATGAAAGCCATTGATGAACTCGAAGGCGAGGACAAAGGCCAGGGCGAGCAACAGGCTCACTAGAACCCACGCATCCAGTCCGCTGAATAAATCGATCATGAAGGTTTTCTGACCCGGTCGTAAGGGGGCGCGATTATGCCAGAAAACCTCGGTAATCGATGCACTAGCTGCTCATCGGTAACATTCATCAATGAAAAAATACCCAGGGACGGCGTGTATCCCAAGGATTCCGGGGCTTTGGCAAGTGTTTGATTTATAAAGCAGAGGGCGTGCGAGGAGGGGGAATGTCACCAAAATGTCATGTCGGAAACATTTGTATGAAATTTTACTGTGAGTGGTGAGATGCCAAGAAGCCGGCTGCTAGCCATACGCCAGCAGCCAATGCCACACCCAGGCTGTAACCGAATCGCTTATGGCTCTTCGGCCTTGAGTTCCTGTTCTATCTTTTGGATTTCCTGGGCAAACGCCTGATCCAGCAGGCTGGCGCGCTTGCGCCACGGTTTGCGCTCAGGTTCAGGCTGGGCGGCGTAGGTGGTGACTTCCCCGCCGTAAACGTCCTTGTAACGTTGTTCCTGGCGCTCAAGTTCCGCGCGCAGTTCATCTTTCGTCACATTGTTACCTAAATGAGTTGAGTGTATTTAAGTTCAAGCGTCATGCCTGATGGCCGTCCCGGATTGTTCAAAGTTGAACCGTTGTCGTGTTCAAGTTTGAAAATACAGAAGACAGACGCGGCGGTCATTCAGGCAAGTAGTTGCGCTCGGTCATGCACTGCCTGTGCACGGTTTCGGGCCCGGTTGCGCTAGCAACGTCGAATGGGCCTGAGCACACGGTGCATTATAGCGGCGCATCTGAATAACACTATCGGTATGAAGTTAAAAAGCTTCAACGGTGTGTGAGTGTTTTGTTACACCCACGTGTGAGTATTAATAAATGTCTGGCGTCAGAAAGTCCGCATTTGCTTTAACGGCCAAGATCATTTGTATAAGTCTTTGCAGAACCATCAGGTTGAGCGCGGAACCCCCGGGGGAGGCGCGGCGAATTGCGATAATCGAATACTCGTTCGATAATCGCACGATGTCGTCGGCCCTACCTTGTATCACGCGGCCGGCGCGGCTTGTAATACCCGGCAAACCTCCCCGTGCGGCTGACAATAAGAGAAGGCATCGAGATGAACGATCAATTGCGCAATTCTTTCGCGTCCGTAGCCCCTCCGATCGTTGCCTCGCCGGCAAAACGCATCCAGGCGTTTACCGGTGATCCCGACTTCATGACCTCCCTGGCCCGCGGCCTCGCCGTGGTGCAAGCCTTCCAGGAGCGCAAACGCCACCTGACCATCGCCCAGATCAGCCATCGCACCGAAATCCCGCGTGCCGCCGTGCGCCGTTGCTTGCACACCCTGATCAAGCTTGGCTATGCCACCACTGACGGACGCACCTATTCGTTGCTGCCCAAGGTGCTGACCCTGGGCCACGCTTATCTGTCGTCCACGCCGCTGGCGGTATCGGCACAGCCCTATCTGGATCGCATGAGCGAGCAACTCCATGAAGCCTGCAACATGGCAACCCTCGAAGGCGACGACATCCTCTATATCGCCCGTTCGGCCACCACTCAGCGCCTGATCTCTGTGGACCTCTCCGTCGGCGGGCGTTTGCCGGCGTATTGCACCTCCATGGGTCGCATCCTGCTGGCAGCGCTGGACGACGCATCGCTACAGGATTATCTCGACCACGCCGACCTGCAAACCAAAACCAGCCGTACCCTTACCACGCCTCAAGCCTTGTTCGAATGCCTTCAACAGGTGCGTCAGCAGGGCTGGTGCATCGTCGATCAGGAACTCGAACAGGGCCTGCGCTCCATCGCCGTGCCGGTGTATGACGCCTCCGGCCAAGTGCTCGCGGCGCTGAATGTGAGCACCCACGCCGGGCGGGTCAGTCGCAGCGAGCTGGAGCAGCGTTTCTTGCCCAATATGCTCAGCGCCAGCCGCGAGCTGAGTGCGCAGCTGTTTGCCTAAGTGTTCGGTGACCGCACAGATCCCGGTCTGATCAATTGACGGTGTTTCCCCCGGCTTATTAATGTGCGGCAGCGCTGTTCCAGCGCCCTTTAATAAGAATGACGGCCCCAGGCCGTCAGCCCGCCATCGGTGTGGAATAAAAATAATGAATCAGCCTTCTGTCGGTACTTCTCTGGACGTGCAGTCCTTTATCAATAGCCAGCCACTGTCGCGCTATCAGTGGCGCGTGGTCATCCTATGTTTCCTGATCGTGTTTCTCGATGGCCTCGATACAGCGGCCATGGGCTTTATCGCGCCGGCTTTGTCCCAGGACTGGGGCATCGACCGCGCCAGCCTTGGCCCGGTGATGAGCGCCGCGTTGATCGGCATGGTGTTCGGTGCCCTGGGCTCCGGCCCGCTGGCCGACCGTTTCGGGCGCAAAGTCGTGCTGGTAGGCGCGGTGCTGGTGTTCGGTGCATTCAGCCTGGCTTCGGCCTACAGCAGCAGCGTCGATCAGTTGCTGGTGTTGCGTTTTCTCACCGGCTTGGGCCTGGGCGCGGGTATGCCCAATGCCACCACCTTGCTCTCCGAATACACCCCTGAGCGCCACAAATCGCTGCTGGTGACCAGCATGTTCTGCGGCTTCAACCTGGGCATGGCCGGCGGCGGATTTATCTCGGCCAAGCTGATCCCCGCGTTTGGCTGGCATAGCCTGTTGTTGATCGGCGGCATTCTGCCGTTGATCCTGGCCGTGGTGCTGCTGGTGTGGTTGCCGGAATCGGCGCGTTATCTGGTGGTACGCAACCGTGGCACCGACAAAGTGCGCCGGACCCTCTCGCCCATCGAACCCAATCTCGTCGCCCAGGCCACCCATTTCAGTGTGCCCGAACAAAAAACCGTGAAGGCACGCAACGTGTTCGCGGTGATCTTTTCCGGCACCTACAGCGCCGGCACCTTGTTGCTATGGCTGACCTACTTCATGGGCCTGGTGATCGTGTACCTGCTGACCAGTTGGCTGCCGACCCTGATGCGCGATAGCGGCGCGAGCATGGAGCAGGCCGCGTTTATCGGCGCGCTGTTCCAGTTCGGCGGTGTATTGAGCGCGGTCGGCGTGGGCTGGGCGATGGACCGGTTCAACCCGCACAAGGTCATCGGTACGTTTTACCTGCTGGCCGGTGTATTTGCCTACGCGGTCGGGCAGAGCCTGGGCAACATCACGCTACTGGCAACCCTGGTGCTGATCGCCGGGATGTGCGTCAACGGCGCGCAATCGGCGATGCCTTCCCTGGCGGCGCGCTTCTACCCGACCCAAGGCCGCGCCACTGGGGTGTCGTGGATGCTCGGCATTGGGCGTTTCGGCGCGATTCTCGGGGCCTGGATGGGCGCCACGCTGCTGGGCCTGGGCTGGAACTTCGAGCAAGTGCTCACCGCCCTGGTTATTCCCGCCGCACTGGCCACCACCGCCGTTGTGATCAAAGGCATGGTCAGCCATGCCGACGCGACCTGATCGATAGCCTGCCAACAATCAGTTCGATAATCGAACGCTTAGTCGATTATCGGATTGTTCGGCCCATTTGCCCGGCTTAATCTGCAAGCACTCGGCGCGCCCTCAGCGCCTTTTTCGATCAACATCGGGAGCCCGACCCCCATGGCTGAAATCCTTGCCCTGCGTGATGCGGTAAAGCAATTCGTCAACGACGGCGACACCGTCGCACTGGAAGGTTTTACCCACCTCATTCCTACGGCAGCGGGTCATGAAATCATTCGTCAAGGCAAGAAAGACCTGACGCTGGTACGCATGACGCCTGACCTGATCTACGACCAATTGATTGGTGCCGGTTGTGCCCGCAAGCTGATTTTTTCCTGGGGCGGCAACCCCGGCGTAGGCTCCCTGCATCGTCTGCGGGACGCGGTCGAAAAACAGTGGCCGCAACCGCTGGAGATCGAAGAACACAGCCACGCCGACCTGGCCAATGCTTACGTAGCCGGGGCCTCCGGCCTACCGTTCGCGGTGCTGCGCGCTTACGCCGGTTCCGACTTGCCCAAGGTCAACCCGCTGATCAAGAGCGTGACTTGCCCATTCACCGGCGAAGTGCTGGCAGCGGTGCCGTCGGTGCGCCCGGATGTCACGGTGATTCACGCGCAGAAGGCCGACCGCAAGGGCAACGTGTTGCTCTGGGGCATTCTCGGTGTGCAGAAAGAAGCCGCGCTGGCCGCCAAGCGTTGCATCGTCACCGTGGAAGAAATCGTCGACGACCTGAACGCGCCGATGAACAGCTGTGTGCTGCCGACCTGGGCCCTGACAGCGGTGTGCCATGTGCCCGGCGGCGCGCACCCGTCCTACGCCCATGGCTACAACGAGCGGGATAACCGTTTCTATCAGGCGTGGGACCCAATCGCTCGCGACCGTGAGACCTTTACCGCATGGATCGACGACTACATCCGCGGCACTGCCGATTTCACTGAGTTCCAGGCCAAGCTGGCCGCCGCACCGGAGGCCAAGTAATGACCTATTCGACCAATGAGATGATGACCGTCGCCGCCGCGCGCCGCCTCAACAACGGTTCAGTGTGCTTCGTCGGCATCGGCCTGCCCTCCAAGGCCGCCAACCTGGCGCGCCTGACCTCATCGCCGGACGTGGTGCTGATCTACGAGTCCGGCCCGATCGGCGCCAAGCCGTCCGTGCTGCCGCTGTCCATCGGCGATGGCGAGCTGGCGGAAACCGCCGACACCGTGGTGCCCACTGGGGAAATTTTCCGTTACTGGCTGCAAGGCGGGCGCATTGACGTGGGCTTTCTCGGCGCGGCCCAGGTCGACCGTTTCGGCAATATCAACACGACCGTGGTCGGCGATTACCACCAGCCCAAGGTGCGTTTGCCGGGGGCCGGGGGCGCGCCGGAAATCGCCGGCTCGGCCAAGAGCGTGTTGATCATTCTCAAGCAGTCGGCGCGCTCGTTCGTCGACAAGCTGGACTTCATCACCTCGGTCGGCCATGGCGAAGGCGGCGACTCGCGTAAACGCCTGGGTCTGCCAGGCGCAGGGCCTGTAGGGATTATTACCGACCTGTGCGTCATGGAGCCGGAGGAGGGCACCCATGAGTTCGTGGTCACCGCGCTGCACCCCGGCGTGACCCGTGAACAGGTGGTGGCCGCCACCGGTTGGGCGATTCGTTTCGCCGAACAGGTCAGCACCACCGCCGAACCCACTGAGGTCGAGCTGACCGCGCTGCGCGACCTTGAAGCCCGCACCGCCGCCGCTCATGGCCAAGCCCCGGGAGAAGTCTGATGCGCGAGGTATTTATCTGCGACGCCATTCGCACCCCCATCGGCCGCTTTGGCGGTGGTTTATCCAGCGTACGCGCCGACGACCTGGCGGCGCTGCCGATCAAGGCGCTGATGGCGCGCAACCCGTCGGTGCAATGGGACGCGGTCGATGAGGTGTTCCTCGGCTGTGCCAACCAGGCCGGCGAAGACAACCGCAATGTGGCGCGCATGGCGTTGCTGCTGGCCGGCCTGCCGGAGAGCGTGCCGGGCGTGACCCTCAACCGTTTGTGCGCCTCGGGCATGGAGGCCATCGGCACTGCGTTTCGTGCCATTGCCAGCGGCGAGATGGAGTTGGTGATTGCCGGTGGCGTCGAGTCGATGTCCCGTGCGCCCTTTGTGATGGGCAAGGCCGATGCCGCGTTTTCGCGCAACATGACGCTGGAAGACACCACCATCGGCTGGCGTTTTATCAACCCGTTGATGAAAGCCCAATACGGTGTGGATGCGATGCCGCAAACCGCCGATAACGTGGCCGACGATTACAACGTCTCCCGCGCCGACCAGGACGCGTTCGCCCTGCGCAGCCAGCAACGCACGGCTGCCGCGCAGGCCGCCGGTTACTTTGCCGAGGAAATCGTGCCGGTGCGGGTCGCCCATAAAAAAGGCGAAACCGTGGTGGAGCGCGACGAGCATCCACGGGACACCACCCTGGAAGCCCTGGCCAAACTCAAGCCGGTCAACGGCCCCGACAAGAGCGTCACCGCCGGCAATGCCTCGGGGGTCAACGACGGCGCGGCGGCGCTGATTCTGGCGTCCGCCGAGGCTGTGCGCCAACACGGTTTGACGGCCCGCGCCCGCGTATTGGGCATGGCCAGTGCCGGTGTAGCCCCGCGCGTAATGGGCATCGGCCCGGTGCCGGCGGTGCGCAAACTGTTGGCCCGTCTGGACCTGGCGGTAAGCGATTTCGATGTGATCGAGCTCAACGAAGCCTTCGCCAGCCAAGGCCTGGCCGTGCTGCGTGAACTGGGCCTGGCCGACGATGCGCCGCAGGTCAACCCGAACGGCGGCGCTATTGCCCTTGGCCATCCGTTGGGCATGAGCGGCGCGCGGCTGGTCTTGACGGCCCTGCATCAATTGGAAAAAACCGGCGGCCGCAAAGGCCTGACCACCCTATGCGTGGGCGTCGGCCAAGGCCTGGCCCTGGCGATCGAACGCGTCTGAGTCTAATAAGAGAGGATGGCTCCATGAGTGATAAGCCCGGTTACCGGCGCCCCCAGGCGGGCACCCAGCCTGAATACCTGCATCCGGCGTACCAGTCGACGAACCTGCGTTCGCCGTCCAAGCCGTTGGTGTTTCTGCCCCATTCCTTGTCGGAAATCACCGGCCCGACCATCGGTGCCGAGCGGGTCGGTGAGAAGGACAACGACCTCACCGCCCAGCATGACGGCGAGCCCCAGGGCGAACGCATCATCATCCATGGCCGCGTGCTGGATGAAAACGGCCTGCCGGTGCCAGGCATTCTGGTGGAGATCTGGCAGGCCAACGCGGCCGGGCGCTACAACCACCCGCGCGACCTGCACGATGCGCCGCTGGACCCCAACTTCACCGGTACCGGGCGTACCGTTACCGACGCCGACGGGTGGTACCAGTTCCAGACCATCAAGCCCGGCGCCTACCCGTGGGGCAACCACCACAACGCGTGGCGTCCGGCCCATATCCACTTTTCGCTGTTCGGCCCCAGCGTGCTGACGCGTTTGGTGACCCAGATGTATTTCCCCGGCGACCCGCTGCTCGAATACGACCCGATCTACAACTGCGTGCCGGACACCCGTGCCAAGGAACGCCTGATCGCGCGTTTCGATCTGGAAAAAACCATTCCGTCCTATGCCCTCGGCTACCGCTGGGACATCGTCCTGCGCGGCCGCGATGCCACGCCGATGGAGAAATAAGATGACACTCAACGCAACCACGTCCCACACCGTCGGGCCGTACTACCACATTGGTCTGACCTGGCTGAACCGCGAAGACCTGACCACCCCGGCCACCCTTGGCGAGCGCGTGGCGATCAGCGGGCAAGTGGTGGATGGCAAGGGCGAGGTCGTCAATGACGCCATGCTGGAAGTCTGGCAGGCCAACGCGGCCGGCAAGTACGACCACCCCGAGGACGAGCAGGACAAAGCCCTCGACCCGAGTTTTGAAGGCTTCGGCCGCGTGCCGGTGGACGCCGAAGGGCGGTTTCGCTTCACCACCATCAAACCGGGTAGTGTGCCGGGGCTCAACGGCACGACCCAGGCACCGCACTTGGTGATATTGGTGTTTGCCCGTGGTCTGGTGAAGCACTTGCTTACGCGGATTTATTTCGAAGGCGAGGCACTGAATGGGGATGACCCTTTGCTGGCCTGTGTGCCCGCGGAGCGCCGGAGCACCTTGGTGGCCAAGCCGGACGCGCACGGTGTGTATCAGTGGAATGTGATTTTGCAGGGGACCGATAAGGAAACGGTGTTCTTCGATTATTGATTCGTTTGGTAGGGCCTGATCGGGGGCAAGCCCCCTCCCACAGTTGATAGGCGGTGCGGTCAAGATGTGGGAGGGGCTTGCCCCCCGATCAGGCCGTCTCAGGCACCGCTTTCGGAACATGGCTGTTGCAAAGTGTGTCTAGGCTATAACCGTTCCCACTGAGTGAAAACACTATGACCACCACCACCAGTCATTACACCGGCGAAGAACGCAGCAAGCGCATCTTTGCGATTGTCGGTGCCTCTTCCGGCAACCTGGTCGAATGGTTCGACTTTTACGTCTATGCCTTCTGCGCCATTTATTTCGCTCCGGCGTTTTTCCCATCGGATGATCCCACCGTTCAACTGCTTAACACCGCCGGTGTGTTCGCCGCCGGGTTCCTGATGCGGCCGATCGGCGGCTGGCTGTTTGGTCGAGTGGCCGATAAGCACGGGCGCAAGAACTCGATGATGATCTCGGTGCTGATGATGTGCGCCGGCTCGCTAGTTATCGCCTTTCTGCCCACCTACAAGGATATCGGCGCCTGGGCCCCGGCATTGCTGCTGGTGGCGCGGTTGTTCCAGGGGTTGTCGGTGGGCGGCGAATACGGCACCACGGCCACTTATATGAGTGAGGTGGCGCTCAAGGGGCAGCGCGGCTTCTTCGCCTCGTTCCAATACGTGACGCTGATCGGCGGGCAATTGCTGGCCGTGCTGGTGGTGGTGATCCTGCAACAGCTGCTCAGCGAAGAGGAACTGCGCGCCTGGGGCTGGCGCATTCCGTTCGTGATCGGCGCGATTGCGGCGCTGATCTCCTTGTTGCTGCGTCGCACCCTGAAAGAAACCACCAGCCAGGAAACCCGCCAGGACAAAAACGCCGGCAGTGTGGCCGCGCTGTTCCGTCATCACAAAGCCGCGTTTATCACAGTGCTGGGCTACACCGCCGGCGGTTCGCTGATTTTCTACACATTCACCACCTACATGCAGAAGTACCTGGTGAACACCGCCGGCCTGCACGCCAAGACGGCCAGCTTCATCATGACCGGCGCGCTGTTCTTGTACATGTGCATGCAGCCGTTGTTCGGCATGCTCTCGGACAAGATCGGCCGACGTAACTCGATGCTTTGGTTCGGCGCACTCGGCACGCTGTGCACGGTGCCGATCCTGTTGACGTTGAAAACCGTGACCAGTCCGTTTCTGGCATTTGTGTTGATTTCTCTGGCGCTGGCGATTGTGAGTTTCTACACCTCCATCAGCGGCCTGGTGAAAGCCGAAATGTTCCCGCCCCATGTTCGCGCCCTCGGCGTCGGGCTGGCTTACGCCGTGGCCAATGCGCTGTTCGGCGGCTCGGCGGAATATGTGGCGTTGGGCTTGAAGTCCATGGGCATGGAAAACACTTTCTACTGGTACGTGACTGGCATGATGGCGGTGGCGTTCCTGTTCAGCTTGCGTCTGCCGAAACAGGCGGAATACCTGCATCACGATCTGTAAGGACTGAGTTATGACGTTGCGCACGAGCAACCAACTGTTCGACGCCTATTTCACCGCCGACAGCATGGCCGAGGTGTTCTGCGACCAGGGGCGCTTGCAGGGCATGCTGGATTTCGAAGCCGCTCTGGCCCGGGCGCAGGCGCGCGTTGGGTTGATTCCGCCAGCGGCCGTGGCACCGATTGCCCAGGCGTGCCTGGCATCGCTGTACGACGTGGATGCCCTCGGCATGGCGATTGCCTCGGCGGGCAACTCGGCGATCCCATTGGTGAAAGCCTTGGGCAAATTGATTGCCAGCGAGGACGCTGACGCCGAGCGCTATGTGCACCTGGGCGCCACCAGCCAGGACGTGATGGACACCGGTCTGGTCCTGCAACTGCGGCGTGCCTTGGTGTTGATCGAAAGCGACCTGGCGCAATTGGGGGATGTGCTGGCCGCGCAAGCCCAGCGCTATGCCACGGTGCCATTGGCCGGGCGCACCTGGTTGCAACATGCGACACCCGTGACCCTGGGCATGAAAATCACCGGATGGCTGGGCGCGGTGACGCGCAGCCGGCAACGTCTGGCCGAACTCAAACCGCGTTTGCTGGTGCTGCAATTCGGCGGCGCCTCCGGCACGTTGGCGGCGTTGGGCGAACAGGCCATGCCGGTGGGCGAAGCCTTGGCCGCCGAACTGCATCTGAGCCTGCCCGATCAACCCTGGCACACCCAGCGTGATCGCCTGGTGGAGTTCGCCAGTGTGCTGGGCCTGATCGCCGGCAGCCTCGGCAAGCTGGGGCGGGACATCAGCCTGCTGATGCAGACCGAAGCGGCGGAAGTGTTCGAACCTGCCGCGCCGGGCAAGGGCGGTTCTTCCACCATGCCGCACAAACGCAACCCGGTGGGCGCCGCCGTCCTGATCAGCGCCGCCACTCGTGCACCGGGGCTGGTGGCCACGATGCTCAGCGCCATGCCCCAGGAACACGAGCGCAGCCTGGGCCTGTGGCATGCCGAGTGGGAAACCTTGCCGCAGATTTGCCGGTTGGTTTCCGGTGCCTTGCAGCAGGCGGTATTGCTGAGCCAGGGCTTGGAGGTCGACCCGGCGCGCATGGCACGCAACCTCGAATTGACCCAGGGCCTGGTGCTGGCCGAAGCGGTGAGCATTGTGCTCGCCCAGCGCCTGGGCCGCGAAACCGCGCACCATCTGCTGGAGCAATGCTGTCAGCGGGCGGTCGCTGAGGGGCGCCATCTGCGCGCGGTATTGGCGGACGAACCACAGATCACCGCCGAACTGTCCGCCACGGAGCTGGATCGCCTGCTCGACCCGGCCCATTACCTGGGGCAGGCGCACACTTGGGTCAGCCGCGCCGTGACCGATCATTTTGCATTGACTGCCTGAGGAGACTGCTGTGGCTTTTGTACAACTCGCCGAGGGCGACCTGCACTACCAACTGGAAGGCCCGGTGGATGCGCCGGTGTTGGTGCTGTCCAATTCGTTGGGCACCAACCTACGTATGTGGGATACCCAGATCCCGGCGTTCACCGAGCATTTTCGCGTGTTGCGCTATGACACCCGTGGGCATGGCAAGTCGCTGGTGACCGAGGGGCCGTACAGCATCGAGCAATTGGGGCGCGATGTGCTCGCGCTGCTGGATGCGTTGCAGATTCGCCGCGCGCATTTTTGCGGGTTGTCCATGGGCGGCCTGATCGGCCAATGGCTGGGCATTAACGCCGGTGAGCGCTTGCAGCGTCTGGTGGTGTGCAACACCGCCGCCAAAATCGGCACGCCCGAGGTGTGGAACCCACGCATCGAGACGGTGCTGCGCGATGGCGCGGACGCGATGGTGGCCTTGCGCGATGCGTCGATTGCGCGCTGGTTCACCCCCGACTTCGCCGCTGCCAACCCACACCAGGCCAAACTGATCACCGACATGCTCGCCGCCACCTCGCCCCAGGGCTACGCGGCCAACTGCGCGGCGGTACGGGATGCGGATTTGCGCGCAAACCTAGGGTCGATCCAGGTGCCGACCCTGGTCATCGCCGGCAGTGAAGATGCCGTCACGCCGCCAGCGGGTGGGCACTTTATCCAGCAACAGGTCAAGGCTGCCGAGTACGCCGAGTTCTACGCCGCGCACCTGTCCAATGTGCAGGCCGGTGCTGCTTTCAGTGACCGGGTGATTAAATTCCTGTTGTGCCGCTAAGGAGCTTTTCGTGGACGAGAAACAACGTTACGCCGACGGCCTGCAAGTGCGTCGGGAAGTGCTGGGCGATGCCCATGTCGACCGCAGCCTCAACGCGTTGACCGAATTCAACAGCGAGTTCCAGGAGATGATTACCCGTCATGCCTGGGGCGATATCTGGACCCGACCGGGCTTGCCCAGGCACACCCGCAGCCTGATCACCATCGCCATGCTGATCGGCATGAACCGCAGCGAAGAACTCAAGCTGCACCTGCGCGCCGCCGCCAGCAACGGCGTGACTCGCGCCGAGATCAAGGAGGTGCTGATGCAGAGCGCTATCTACTGCGGGATTCCGGCGGCGAATGCCACCTTTCACCTGGCCGAGTCGGTGTGGGATGAGCTGGGCGTTGAATCCCGCCAAGGTTGAAGTTCGCTCGCCACACGGGGTCAGTGGGAGTCCGCATCCCACACCCAATTCCACACGCCCGGCAGGTGTACGGTGTCATTCACGTCCTTGACCGTACGGGCCAGGGCGGCGCGTTCCAGTGCTGGGTGGTCGGTGTAGAAAGGCTCTGCGGCGGTTTTCATGCCGTTGATGCGGGCGCTGTCCAACAGGATCTGCAAGTACTCCTGCAGGTGCCGCGCGGTGTAGCGGTTGATGTCGTGGAAGGTCACCACCACCGGGATCACGCCGTCCACCGTGGGCAATTCGCCGAGGGCGATGCGCTCGCGCACCACCGACAGTTGCCGATACAGATTGGCGCGGCGGCGTGGGCTGGCATTGAAACCCCAGATCTTGCCGTCATTGGCGCTCAGGTCCGTGAGCAGTACCTGCATACCGTGGCGCTGATAGGCAGCAAAAGTGCGGCGGTCGTAGTTCCAGAACGGTGGGCGCACCAGGCGCGGCGGTGCGCCGGTGATGGCGGCAATATCGGCCGCACCCTGGGTGAGAGTGCGCTCCAGTTCGGCATCGTTGAGCCAGCGGTGATTGGTGTGGAAGGTGGTGGCGGTGTGAAACGCCAGCACATGCCCGCCGGCGTACTCGCGTTCCATGGTCTTGCGACCCCGTGAACTGCCGCCTGAGCGCGCGGATTCGGTCTGTAAAAAGAACACGGCCTTGATGCCCGGCAGCACCGGGTTGTGTGCCAGGTCGGCGATCACCGAGCGGGTCGGGTTGTTATAGCCCGAAGCACTGGGACCGTCATCGAAGGTCAACAGAAAGCGGATTGGCGCCTGGGCTTGCAGGCGTTGCTCGGTCTGGGGCGTCAAGGCGATTGGCGCGCTGATGCAGCCGCCGAGGCTCAGGGCCAGGGCCAGCACGGCAGCGGCGAAAGCATAGAGTTTCATGGTGGGCACGGGCTCGGCAAAGAGGCCGCTGCTGGGCGAATCAGCAGCGGCAGGCGCGCACCATACAGCAAGTGCCGCGCCGGTTTACAGCAGGCTGATCGGGTAACTGACGATCAACCGGTTTTCATCGAACTCGTTGTTGCTGTAGTCGCGACGCATGCTGGAATTGCGCCAGCGAACCGTCAGGTTTTTCGCCGCGCCGCTTTGCACCGTGTAACCCACTTCGCTTTCGCGACCCCATTCCTTGCCATCGGTGACGGTGCCGCTGTGCACATTGCTGCCGCTGATATAGCGGTTCATCAGGGTCAGGCCCGGCACGCCGAGGGCGGCGAAGTTGTAGTCGTGGCGCACTTGCCAGGATTTCTCCCGGGCGTTGTCGTAGCTTGAGTTGTAGCTGTCGTTGGCCAGGGTGCCGCCGCTGGTGCCGTTGACGCGCATCCATGCACTGTCGCCGCTGAGCTTTTGCAGGCCCACATAGAACGTGTTGCCGCCGTATTTGGCCGAGAGCAGGCCGGACCAGGTTTTATTGTCCAACTCGCCGGCGCGGGCGCTGCCGTCTTCTTTGCCATAGAAGAACCCGAGGTTGGCGCCCAAGGTCCAGTCGCCCACAGGCTGGCTGTGGATCAGGTTGACGAACTGTTGGCGGTAAATGTCCTTGAGCTGGGCGTTCCACAGGCCGATCTGGGTGCGCTTGTCGTTGAATGCGTATTCGGCGCCTTGGAAGTTGAAGCGGTCCGAGGTGAAGGCCGTTTTGCCCACCATCGACATGTCCGACAGACTGCTGTCGTCGCGCGGGCTGTTGGCGCGGAACTGGCCGCCATAGAGGGTCAGGCCGTCGATTTCCTTCGACGTGATCTGCCCGCCGCGCAAGGTTTGCGGTAGGGAGCGGCCATCGTCGGCGCGCAGGATCGGCAGCACCGGCATCCACTCGCCCACCTTCAGCTCGGTCTTGGACAGCCGTGCCTTGAACGCCACGCCCAAACGCCCGAAGTCATCGGCCGGGCGACCGTCGTGATCCAACGGCAACAGCTGCGTGCCGCCGGTGCCGCGTCCGCCGTCGAGTTTGAGCGAATACAGCCCCAGCACGTCCACGCCGAACCCCACCGTGCCCTGAGTGAAACCGGATTTGGCGTCGAGGATAAAACTCTGCGTCCATTCCTGGGCGCCGCCCTGGGTTTTGCTCGGGTTGGTGAAGTTACGGTTGAAGAAAAAATTACGCAGGTTGAGGTTGGCGCTGGCGTCTTCGAAAAAACCGTGGTCTTCGGCGACGGCAGGCAAGGCAAGACTGGCGACAGCGGTGGCCAGCAACAGCCGGCGCGGGTGGAAAGTGCTCATGGTATCGGACCTGTTGTTATTGGGGTTATGCAGGTGGCGGCCATGGTGCGCGGCGGTGCGGGGGCGGTTCAATCGGGGGAGGGCGGGTTGTGGGCGATGATCGAACGCAACTTGCCGGGCGCGCAGGCCCGGCAGGCTCAGCGTTTGGGCAGATCGATGTGGGTCCAGGGGAACGCCGGCAGGTAATGCTGGGCCGCGACGATCACGGCCACCATCGCCACCAGGAACACCGCTTGCCATGGGCTCCAGAACGCCCAATGCAGGCCGTTGAGCCACGGGTAGCCTTCGCTGAAGCGTTGGCTCATATGACCGATGCGTTTTTTGTGCAGCAGGTTGATCAGCACCATGCCGGCATAGGTGAACGCTCCGAGGATGCCGAGCATCAAGGCGCAGGCCACCAGCATGATCGCTTGCGGCACGCCGTGGCGGATCACCAGCCAATAGTCGTTGGGGTTGAGTCGCTTGGGGATCAAGCGCTGGCTCAGCCACAAGTCCAGCACTCTGTAGGTCGAACTCATCCCGGCCCAAAACTGCGTAACGCGAAAACCGATACCGGCCGGCACCAGTGCCATGAACATAAAGATCGACACCGACATCAAGTCCAGCTTGTCGGGCCTGGAGTGGGCGATGCTCAGGCCGATACCCAGGGCGAACACGGCCCACAACCGGATAAACACTTGGGTGTAGATCGGCCGTGGCACGAATTTGCGCCAGAAGAATAGGTCAGGCTGAGGCAGCCGCTCGATCAGTTGCGGATAACGCCAGGTCAGGGTCTCGGCCAGGTGCTGGCAGGCGTTCCATTCGTTTTCGCCGAAGGTGTCGATGATGCGTTTTTGTTGAGTGGTGGACATCGGCGTCAGCAATAAGCGCGCGGCCAGAGCGTCGGCGGAGTTGCGTCGGGTGTCCTGGGCTTTTTCTTGCAGATGAGTGAAGAAACTCTCCTGCTCACAACGCGACACCAACTGGCGCCACATCCACGCCGGTTCCGGGTACACCCCTTTCTGATCGTCCCAACCAAATGTCTGGCACACCCGTTCGAACAGCGGCACGCTCCATTGGGTGTCATGCAGCAATTGCAGAACGATGCGTTGCCACTGTTGCTGCAAGTCGAATACCTGTAACCAGGCTTGGCTGTTGTACTGGGTCAATTGGCTGATGAACTCGCGCTCGGCCTGTTGCTCCAGCAGTTCTTGCAAGGTGCGGCGATAGTCCTGCAGCAGTTCGCCGGTCAGCGCCTCGTATTGCCAAGGGGTCATCGCTACCTGCTGCCACGGCGTCAGCCATTCCAGGTGCTGCGCGGCCCATTGGGCGATGGCGCTGCGTTCGCCGGGGGCATTGAAACAATGGCGCAACAGGCCGGCCTGGAACGCGTCGGCGCAACCCTGTTGCCGAGCCTGCGCCCAGCGTTCATCGAGGTTATGGGCATTGAGGCCGCAGATCAGCGCCTCGGCAGGGTCTGGCGCGGGGGCGTCGAACGGCGCCGGGCTGAGGGGGCGCACGTCCATCAGTTCGGCCAGATCGCGGAGGTTGTCGGGAGCCGCCTCGGCCAGCGGTGTCTCGACTGCCACTGTCTCGGCGTTGTCCATGCGCCAGCGCGCTTCGCTCAGCGCTTCTTCATAGGCCTCGCGCAGGCGCTGGAAGCCGGCGGCGTCTTCATCCGGGCGGCAGCTTTTGAGCAGCCGCGCATAGCTGCGTTTGATGGTGCGCTCGTCGGCATCTTCCGGCAGCTGCAGTACGGTCCAACAATCCATGTGATCTTTCCTCAGCGCCAAAAGCCGTTATCGAGCTGCTCCAGTTGCCGGGTCAGTTCGCTGCGGGCTTCGCGGATGCGGCGTTCGTCCTGGGTGTCGAGCACCTGCTGGAACTGAGCGGCCCAATGCCCGAGTTGTTCGCGCAGCTCACCCAGGCTTTCCTGATAGAGCCGTTCAAGGCGCGCGGTCAGAACGGTGTTGACCTGCTGGTCACGCGGATGAATCTTCAGTAGCGCCAGGGCTTGCAGGCGTTGCTGGATTTCCTGCGGGCTGAGCACACCTGGGTTGTTTTCGATCACCAGGGAATGTTGCTCGCCGGTGAGCGGGATATTTACCTGGGCTTCCAGCAAGCCGTTATTGTCGTAGGTAAAGCGTACGTCCAGGGAGACCTCACCGGCCTTGCGCTTGGGCACGGCGATTTCCAGTTGGCCCAGTTCGATGTTGTCTTTCACCAAGCGGCTTTCGCCTTGATAGATCTTCAGCAGCACGCGGCTCTGGTCATCGTGCAGGGTGACCACACTTTTGACCCGGCTCACCGGCACGCTGCTGTTGCGTTCGATCAGGGGCAGGTAGTGGCCGCTTTCGATATGGCCGCCGTATTGGTTCGAGGTTTCGATGCCCAGGGTGTAGGGGCACACGTCGGTCAGCACCACTTCTTCCAGCGCGGCGGAACGCGCTTTGAGGGCGGCCTGGATTGCGGCGCCGTGGGCCACCACTTGGTCGGGGTCGAGGCTGATGGAGGGAAAACGCCCGAACAACCCGGCGGCGAGTTTGCGCACCAGCGGCATGCGCGTGGTGCCGCCCACCAGCAGAATTTCATCCAGGTCACTGACACGAATGCGCGCATCGCGCAGGGCCCGCTCGATTGGCGCGCGCAGGCGCTCCAACAGCGGCGTGTAGAGCTTGGCCAGCTCCGCTTGAGTGATGGTTTTGACCCACTGCTGGCCATCGACGCGCAGGGTGAAATCGGCGCTGTCATCTTGGCCCAATGCCTTGCGTACGCGCTCGGCCTCGCGGCGCAGGGTGTGCAGCACGCTGCTGGTGGGCGGAAAGCCTTGGGCGTTGCGCTGGCTGTCGACGAAATGCTCCAGCAGCAGCGTGTCGAAATCTTCGCCGCCCAAGAAATTGTCGCCGGCGCTGGCGCGCACTTCCATGACCCCCTCGAACAGCTCGATGATCGACACGTCAAACGTGCCGCCACCGAGATCGAACACCAGGAACGAGGTTTCTTTGTCGCGTTGATGCAGGCCGTAGGCGAGGGCGGCGGCGGTGGGTTCGTTGATCAGCTTTTCAACGTTGAGCCCGGCCAGCTCACCGGCAATGCGCGTGGCTTTGCGTTGGCCGTCACTGAAGTACGCGGGCACGCTGATCACGGCTTCGGTGACGGTGAGGCCGTAGGTGCGCTCGATGTCTTCTTTCAGGCTTTTGAGCACCAGTGCCGAGAGTTCTTCCGGGCGGAACGAACGGTCGCCCAGGCGCACTTCGGTGGCGCTGCCCATGTAGCGCTTGAACAGCGACGTAGTCAGGTGCGGGTGAGTGTGCAGGCGCTCCTTGGCGGCCTGACCGACCAGCACGCGCCCCTGATCATCCAGCCCGACTACGCTCGGGGTGAGCAATTGGCCAAGGGCATTGCTCACCAATTCGGCGGCATCACCGCGCCAGACCGCTGCGAGACTGTTGGTCGTCCCCAGGTCGATTCCTACGATCATTACGACAAGCTCCCTCTGTGGTCTGTAAGAATCTGTAACCAATTTTCCCGAAAGGCTGAACGCAAAGCAAGACGGTGGCCGCTGACCCGAGCGGGCTGGCGGTGTTTGTCGTCGCGAACGGGATGCTCAACCTTTCAACCTTACGTTTCACCACTGGGGTGTCTACTGTCAGGGTTGACAGTCGAACACGGACTTTTCAGGGCGTAGTTGGGGGTGGTCACAGTAGATGTTGAAGCACGCGAGGGAGGAAAACTCATGAGCTTCGGAAAAGATATAGGAGAGATCTTAACGTCCGGGCAGATACAGAGATAAACGCGCATAAAAAAACGCCTCCTGTCAGGGAGGCGTTTTTCTTGACGACGGCGTTATCAGAACGCCTTGAACGCCGGCGCTTCTTCTTTCAGCGGTTCATTCTTTGCAGTCTGCTCGTTCCAGCCACCGCCGAGGGCCTTGTACAGGTTGACCTCGCTGGTCAACTGCGCGAGGCGGTCGGTGATCAGCGATTGTTGCGCGCTGAACAGTTGGCGCTGTGCATCGAGGAACGTCAGGTTGCTGTCCACACCGATGCGGTAGCGACGCTCAGCCAGGCGGTAGTAATCCTGGTTGGCCTCAACGAAACCGCGTTGGGCTTCCAATTGCTGCTTGTAGGTCGCCCGCGCGGCAAGGCCGTCGGAGACTTCCTGGAAGCCGGTCTGAATCGCCTTCTCGTAGTTCGCCACGTTGATCTCTTTCTGGATCTTCGAGTAGTCCAGGCTGGCGCGCAGGCTGCCGGCGTTGAAGATCGGGATGTTGATCTGCGGCGCGAACGACCAGGTGCCCGAGCCGCCTTTGAACAAGCCGCCCAGGTTCGGGCTGGCGGTGCCGGCGCTGGCGGTCAGGCTGATGCTTGGGAAGAACGCCGCACGGGCTGCGCCGATATTGGCGTTGGCGGCCTTGAGGTTGTACTCGGCCTGCACAATGTCGGGGCGACGTTGCAGCAGGTCCGACGGCAAGCCGGCCGGTACTTCGCTGAGCAGGTCATCCGACAGCGGCTGGCTGGCCAGATTGGCCGGCAGGCCGGTGCCCAGCAGCAGGGTCAGGTTGTTTTCGTCCTGGGCCACCTGGCGGGTGTAGCGGGCCAGGGACACACGGGCGTTTTCCACGGAGGTGCGCGCCTGGCTGAGGTCGAGGGCCGAGGCCACGCCGACTTCGTTGCTACGCGAAGTCAGCTTGTAGCTCTGCTCGAACGCGGCGAGGGTGTCCTGGGTCAGCTTGAGCAGTTCCTTGTCGGCCTGCCAGGTCAGGTAGGCGTTGGCCACACTGGCCACCAGACTGATCTGAGTGCTGCGCCGCGCCTCTTCGGTGGCGAAGTACTTTTGCAAGGCTTCTTCACTCAGGCTGCGCACGCGACCGAACAGGTCCAGCTCGTAGGAGCTGATCCCAAGACCGACCGAGTACTGGCTGGCGATCCTCGATTCGCCGGTCTG
This sequence comes from Pseudomonas sp. MD330_10, assembly GCF_042610415.1. Classification (NCBI taxonomy): domain Bacteria; kingdom Pseudomonadati; phylum Pseudomonadota; class Gammaproteobacteria; order Pseudomonadales; family Pseudomonadaceae; genus Pseudomonas; species Pseudomonas sp. MD330_10. The sequence goes on along the minus strand of NZ_JBHGZU010000002.1, from coordinate 327,392 downwards.
CGACAGGCGAGCCGGGGTGCGCGAGCGCTCACCGCTGCCCGTGGCCGAAACGGCCGGGAACAGGTCGGCGCGCTGGATGTTGTATTGCGCGGCGTAGGCATCGATGTTCAAGGCCGCGACACGCAGGTCGCGGTTGTTCACCAATGCGGTCTGGATCAGCTGTTGCAGGGCAGGGTCATGGAAAAACTGCTTCCAGCCTTGCTCGGCAGCAGCCTGACCCGGCGCCTGGGCCGACGAATACGCCGGCCCCTGCGGGTACTGCGCTGCTACCGGCGCGTCGGGGCGCTGGTAGTCAGGGATCAGCGAGCAGCCACTGAGCACGAAGGCTGTGACGGCTAGGGAAAGTAGCGACTTGCTCATTGGCCAGCCTCGTTAGAAGTTTGCTTGGTTTCGGGTTCTTTGCGGTTGCCGATGGCCGACACGGTAGCGAAGAACAGCGGCACCCAGAAGATCGCCAGGACAGTGGCGGTGATCATGCCGCCAATGACGCCGGTACCGATGGCGTGCTGGCTGCCTGAACCGGCGCCCGAGGAGATCGCCAGGGGCAGTACGCCGAGGATGAACGCCATGGAGGTCATGATGATCGGCCGCAGACGCATGCGAGACGCTTCGATAGCCGACTCGACGATGCCTTTACCCTGTTCGTGAAGTTCTTTGGCGAACTCCACGATAAGGATGGCGTTTTTCGCCGCCAGACCCACCGTGACCAACAGGCCCACCTGGAAGAACACGTCGTTGGACAGCCCGCGCATGCTGGTGGCGATCAACGCACCCACCACGCCCAGGGGCACTACCAACACCACCGCAATCGGGATCGACCAGCTCTCGTACAGTGCCGCAAGGCACAGGAACACCACCAGCAGCGACAGCGCATACAACGCCGGAGCCTGGGACCCGGACAAGCGCTCTTCATACGACAGACCCGTCCAGGCATAGCCCACGCCCGCCGGCAGTTGCTTGGCGATGCGTTCCACTTCGGCCATCGCTTCACCGGTGCTGTAACCCGGTGCCGGAGTGCCGAGGATTTCCATCGCGGCCACGCCGTTGTAACGCGAGAGCTTCGGCGAACCGTAGATCCACTTGCCGGTGGCGATGGCCGACAACGGCACCATCTTCCCGGAGTCGCTGCGTACGTACCACTTGTTCAGGTCTTCTGGAGACATGCGGCTGGCGGCTTCACCTTGCACGTACACTTTCTTCACGCGACCACGGTCGATGAAGTCGTTGACGTAGCTGCCACCCAGGGCAATCGCCAGGGTCTGGTTGATGCTGGACAGGGAGATGCCCTGGGCGCTGGCCTTCTCGTCGTCAACGGTGAGTTCGTATTGCGGCTCATCGTTCACGCCGTTGGGGCGCACACCGGCCAGGATTTTGCTCTGTGCCGCCATACCCAGGAACTGGTTGCGCGCGGCCATCAACTTGTCATGACCGACACCGCCCTGGTCTTGCAGGAACACGTCGAAACCGGTGGCGTTACCCAATTCCAGTACCGACGGCGGCACAATGGCGAACACCATGGCGTCCTGGAACGTCTGCATGAAGTAACCCTGGGCGCGCTTGGCGATCTCGAACACCGAGGTGGACGCATCACGCTCGTCCCACGGCTTGAGCATCACGAACGCCAGGCCGGAGCTTTGGCCGCGACCGGCGAAGTTGAAGCCGTTCACGGTAAACACCGATTTAACGCCTTTGCCTTCGCCCGGCTCACCTTCTTTATCGTTGAGCAGGAAGATCCGCATGTCGTCGATGACTTTCTGCGTACGTTCAGCGGTGGAACCGACCGGTGTCTGCACCTGGGCAAAGATCACGCCCTGGTCTTCGTCTGGCAGGAACGCCGCCGGGATGCGCATGAACAGCCAGATCATGCCGGCGAAGATCAGCAGGTACACCAGGAACGCAGGGATCTTGTGCTTGATCATGTTGCCCACGCCGCGCTCGTAGCTCACTACGCTACGGTCGAAGGTGCGGTTGAACCAGCCGAAGAAACCACGCTTGGGTTGGCCGTGCTTCTCGGGATCGATCGGCTTGAGCATGGTGGCGCACAGCGCCGGGGTGAAGATCAGGGCAACCAGTACCGACAGCGCCATGGCCGAAACGATGGTGATGGAGAACTGTTTGTAGATCACCCCGGTGGAACCACCGAAGAACGCCATCGGCAACAGTACCGCCGACAGTACCAGGGCAATACCTACCAGGGCGCCCTGGATCTGGGTCATGGATTTGACCGTCGCTTCTTTAGGCGACAGGTGTTCCTCGGCCATCACCCGCTCGACGTTTTCTACCACCACGATGGCGTCGTCCACCAGCAGGCCGATGGCCAGGATCATGCCGAACATGGTCAGGGTGTTGATGGTGAAACCGAACGCCGCCAGGATGCCGAACGTACCCAGCAATACCACCGGTACGGTCATGGTGGTGATGATGGTGGCGCGGAAGTTTTGCAGGAACAGGAACATCACCAGGAACACCAGCACGATCGCTTCGACCAGGGTGTGCACTACACCGGAGATCGATTCGGTCACTACTGGGGTGGTGTCATACGGCACCACCGCTTTCATGCCAGGCGGGAAGAACGGTTCCAGGGACGCCACGGTGGCGCGGATAGCCTTGGCGGTATCCAGGGCGTTGGCGCCGGATGCCAGTTTGATCGCCATACCGGAGGCCGGCTTGCCGTTGAACTGCGCGCTGATGCTGTAGGTCTGGCCACCCAGCTCGATGCGCGCGACGTCCTTGAGGCGAACCTGGGAGCCGTCGGTGTTGACCTTCATCAGGATGTTGCCGAACTGCTCGGCGGTTTGCAGGCGTGTCTTACCGATGATGGTGGCGTTCAGCTGGGTGCCGGGCAGGGCAGGCAAGCCGCCCAATTGGCCGGTGGCCACCTGTACGTTCTGTGCGGCGATGGCGGTGCTGACGTCGACCGGGGTCAACTGGTAGTTGTTCAGCTTGGCCGGGTCGAGCCAGATACGCATGGCGTACTGGGAACCGAACACCTGGAAGTCACCCACGCCGGCTGTCCGCGAGATCGGGTCCTGGATGTTGGACACGATGTAGTTGGACAGGTCGTCCTTGGTCATGCTGCCGTCTTCGGACACCAGACCGATCACCATCAGGAAGTTCTTCACCGACTTGGTCACGCGGATACCCTGTTGCTGCACTTCTTGCGGCAGCAGCGGGGTGGCCAGGTTCAGCTTGTTCTGCACCTGCACCTGGGCGATGTCGGGGTTCGTACCCTGGTTGAACGTTACGGTGATGGTCATGCTGCCGTCGGAGTTACTGTCCGAGGACACATACCGCAGGTTGTCGATACCGTTGAGCTGTTGCTCGATCACCTGCACCACGGTGTCCTGCACGGTTTGTGCGGACGCGCCTGGGTAGGTCACCTGGATATCGATGGCGGTCGGCGCGATGGCCGGGTATTGGTTGATGGGCAACTTCAGGATCGAGAGTGCCCCGACCAGCATGATCACCAGGGCAATCACCCAGGCGAAAATGGGACGGTCGATAAAAAATTTCGACATGGGTTACTCCCCTTTGCCAGCAGCGGCAGCAGGAGCAGCGGTACCGGCGGGCTTGGCGTTGTCCGCGTCCTTGACCTTGACCTCGGCGCCCGGCTTGACGTACTGCAAGCCTTCGGTGATCACACGGTCACCGGCGTTCAAGCCTTTTTCCACCAGCCAGTAGGCGCCGGCGGTACGGTTGGCCACCAGCTCGCGTTGCTCGACCTTGTTGTCCGCGTTGACGATCAACGCCGTAGGAGTGCCTTTGAGATCGCGAGTCACGCCTTGCTGCGGGGCCAGGATCGCCTTGCTGTTCACACCGGCTTGCAGTTGGGCGTGCACGAACATGCCCGGCAACAGGGTGTGATCGGGGTTGGGGAACACGGCGCGCAGGGTCACGGAACCGGTGGTTTGATCGACCGACACTTCGGAAAATTCCAGTTTGCCGTCGTGCTTATAGTCGCTACCGTCTTCCAGGGTCAGCTTGACCTTGGCGGCATTGGCCCCGGCTTTCTCCAGTTGGCCGCTTTCCAGGTCGCGGCGCAGTTTCAGCATTTCGGCTGAAGACTGAGTCACGTCGACGTAGATCGGGTCCAGTTGTTGGATCACGGCCATGGCATCGGCCTGGCCATTGCTGACCAGTGCGCCTTCGGTCACCGAAGAACGGCCGATACGCCCGGAGATCGGCGCGAACACTTTGGTGTAGCGCACGTTGATCTGGGCGGTTTGAACGTTTGCTTCGGCGGTCATGCGATTGGCGACGGCAGTGTCGTATTCCTGACGGCTCACGGCCTGCTCATCCACCAACTGCTTGTAGCGGTCGCTGATGGATTTGGTCTGGCTCAGGCTGGCCTGGGCGCTTTTCAGGGTGGCTTCATAGACCGACGGGTCGATCTGATAAAGCTGCTGGCCTTCCTTCACGTCCGCGCCTTCCTTGAACAGGCGCTTGAGAATAATGCCGTTGACCTGCGGGCGAACTTCCGCGATACGGAAGGCCGTGGTGCGGCCTGGCAGTTCGGACGTCAAGGTAAAGGCTTGCGGTTGCAGGGTGACGACGCCGACCAGAGGGGTTTGAGCGGGCGGAGCCGCTTCTTCCTTTTTACATCCGCTGAGCAGCGATGCCAGGGCGACGGCAGTGACCAGAGCGGTAACAGCTGGCTTAAGTTGCATGAAGATCCTCGGGTCAGGCGCGCAGGGTGCGCACAAGAAGTGTGGAAGGGTAAAAAACAAGCCGCGAGTAGATAAGTAGCTTGCTACGCAATATACTTACGTTCATGGTTGTTTGTAAACTCTTGACAGGCTTTGCGGATTGTTGACAAAGCAATGTCCAAAGCCTCGATTTTAGTACGTTCGGTGCCCATGACGGCGTCGTCCCACAATTATTCAGATGATCGTTAACATCTATTAACACTGCGTTAACGATAGTCCCACGTGTTCTGATTGAGGTTTTACTGCCATGGTTCGTCGCACCAAAGAGGAAGCTCAGGAAACGCGCAGCCAGATTCTCGATGCCGCCGAGCAAGCCTTTTACGAGCGCGGCGTTGCGCGCACCACGCTGGCAGACATCGCCGCGTTGGCCGGCGTGACGCGCGGCGCTATCTATTGGCATTTCAGCAATAAGTCCGACTTGCTCCAGGCCCTGCTCGATACGCTGCACGAGCCACTGGACGAGTTGGCGCGGGCCAGTGAAAGCGAGGATGAACTCGACCCGCTGGGCTGCATGCGCAAACTGCTGATTCGTTTGTTCCATCAAGTGGCCCTGGATCCGAAAACCCGACGCATCAATGAGATCTTGTTTCATAAGTGCGAATTCACCGACGAAATGTGCCACATGCGTCGTCAGCGTCAAACCCACAGCCTGGAATGCAACCTGCGTATCGGCCTGACGCTGCGTAACGCGGTCCATCGCGGGCAGCTACCGGAAAACCTCGACACCACGCGGGGAGCCGTGTGCCTCCATGCGTACATCAACGGGCTGATCGGCCAATGGTTGCTGGTACCCGACAGCTTTCAATTGCAGCAGGAAGCCGAACGCTGGGTAGAGGCCGGGCTGGACATGCTGCGCTTGAGCCCCAGCCTGCGCAATTGAGACAAAATGCGTAATTGCGTCCAGTTGTGTCAACAGTAAAGCCTAAGGACGGTCAATCGTCCTTCTGACTTATTCGTGGGGTGACTTTATATACGGGCTGGCCGGCGCTTGATAGGTAGCCGCCTAAGTATTTTGTAGGGATTTTGTTGCAATGCTGTGAAGGAATGTTACCTAGGCAAAGTGAGAGGGGGCGTGCCCCCGATAGCGAGTGATGGGCAGCTTATAGCCGACCCACCGCTATCGGGGACAAGCCCCCTCCCACATTTGGTTTGTGTTTTAGGCGATTACAGCGGCAGGGTCGGATAGTCGATGTAACCGACCGGGCCTTTGCCATAGAAGGTTTCCGGATGGGCTTCGTTCAGCGGCGCATCGGCCTCCAGGCGAGCCGGAAGATCCGGGTTGGCAATGAAAGGCACGCCGAACGCCACCGCATCCGCTTTACCCTCGGCCAGCCACGCATTGGCGCTGTCCTTGGTGAAGCGTTCATTGGCGATGTAAGCGCCGCCGAAGGCTTTTTTCAGTTGCGGGCCAAGGCTGTCGGCGCCTTCTTTTTCACGGGAGCAGATAAACGCGATGCCGCGCTTGCCCAGCTCAGTGGCCACGTAGGTAAAGGTTTCCGCCAGATTGGCATCGCCCATGTCGTGCGCGTCGGCGCGGGGTGCCAGGTGTACGCCCACGCGGCCGGCGCCCCAGACTTCAATGGCCGCGTCGGTCACTTCCAGCAGCAGGCGTGCACGGTTTTCCAGGGAGCCGCCGTACTGGTCGGTGCGCTGGTTGGTGCTGCTCTGCAGGAATTGGTCGAGCAGGTAGCCGTTGGCGCCGTGGATTTCCACACCGTCGAAACCGGCGGCCTTGGCGTTCTCGGCGCCGGTACGGTAGGCGTCGACGATGTCGGCGATTTCAGCGGTTTCCAGGGCGCGCGGAGTCGGGTAGTCGGCCAGCGGACGCACCAGGCTGACGTGGCCCTTGGGTTGGATCGCACTCGGGGCCACTGGGGTTTCGCCGTTCAGGTACGACGGGTGGGAAATGCGCCCCACATGCCACAGTTGCAGGAAAATCTTGCCGCCGGCGCCGTGCACGGCCTTGGTCACGTTGGCCCAGCCACGCACCTGGTCGTTGGACCAGATACCGGGGGTGTCCGGATAGCCCACGCCCATCGGTGTGACGGAAGTGGCTTCGCTGAGGATCAGCCCGGCAGACGCTCGCTGCACGTAGTACTCGGCCATCAGCGCGTTGGGTACGCGACCGGCGTCGGCGCGGCAGCGGGTCAGCGGGGCCATGATGATGCGGTTCGACAGCTCCACGTCACCCAGTTTGATCGGATCGAAAATAGTCGTCATCGCACAATACCTTCTCTAGTTACTTGGATCAGTTGGTCGCAGGGGCCAGGTCGGCATCGCCGCTCTGACGGAACGTTATCAAGGTCACCAACAGGGCAAGGATCGCCAGGGCAGCGGCCGCCAGCGGCACACTGGTCAGGCCGAAACCATGAGCGATCACGCTGCCACCGACCCAGGCACCGAGGGCGTTGCCGATGTTGAACGCGCCGATGTTCAAGGTGGACACCAGGTTCGGAGCGGCCTTGCCGAAGGTCACCACGTTGATCTGCAGCGCCGGCACGGCGGCGAACGCGGCGGTTGCCCACAGGAACAGGGTGATTTCGGTGGGGATCACGGCGACGCTGGTCCAGCTCAGCGCGGTGGACACCACCGCCATGCTGATAAATACGCCAATCAGCGTGGCCGCCAGACGTTTATCCGCCAGTTTGCCGCCGATGATGTTGCCCACGGTCAGGCCCAGGCCGATCAGCAGCAGGGTCCAGGTCACGCCTTTGGGCGACACTCCGGTGACATCGCCCAACAGCGGCGCCACATAGGTGAAGAGGGTGAACATGGACGCAGCGAACAGCGCCGTCATGCTCAGCGACAGCCAGATACCAGCACCCTTGAGGGCGGCCAGTTCGGCGCGCATGTCGAGCTTTTCTTCATCGCGCTTGGCCGGCAAGAAGCGGATCAGCCCGATCAGCGCCACCACACCGATCACCGTCACGGCCCAGAAGGTCGAGCGCCAGCCGGCTTGCTGGCCCAGTGCGGTGCCCAGGGGCACGCCGAGGACATTGGCCAGGGTCAAACCGGTGAACATCAGGGCTACGGCCGAGGCCCGCTTGTTGGCCGGCACCAGGTTGGCCGCCACCACCGAACCAATGCCGAAGAACGCGCCGTGGCATAGCGCGGTGACCACGCGGGCAAACATCAGCACGTTGTAGTCGCTGGCCAGTGCGCAGAGCAGGTTGCCGATAATGAAGATCCCCATCAACGCGACCAGAGCTGCCTTGCGTGGCAGTTTGGCCGTGGCCAGTGCCATAAATGGCGCGCCAATGGCCACGCCCAGGGCGTAACCGGTGACCAGCCAACCGGCGCCAGGGATCGATACACCGAGGTCCGCCGCCACATCGGGCAGCAAACCCATGATGACGAACTCGGTGGTGCCGATGGCGAAGGCGCTCAAGGCCAGGATGAGGAGCGAGAGGGGCATTTGCGGATCCTTTTTACAGCGGTTCAGCGCTGAGTTCAGTGATAAGCGCCGTGAGGAAGGCTTGGATCGCTTCCTCATTGCGTTTGAAAAAGTGCCACTGCCCGGCCTTCTGGCTGCTGATCAGACCCGCCCGTTGCAAGGTGGCCAGGTGCGCCGACACGGTCGACTGGGACAAGCCGCAGCGCTGGTCGATCTGCCCGGCACAGATGCCGTATTCGTGGTTGTGCAATTGCTCGGGGAATTGCACTTTTGGGTCTTTGAGCCAGTTGAGGATGTCTCGCCGTACTGGGTGCGCCAGGGCTTTTATTATTTCGTCGAGGTCGATGGACATGGCAGTGTGCTCGGTGTCGTAAAGCGTTATATCGCGATGAGGCGAACTTTAAATCGGTATATCCCGATATACCAATACGATTTAGCTCTGAGATCATCTCAAATCGGTATATCGGGTTATAACGATACGTTGGCGGCAGTGCTAAACTGCGCGCCATGAATTATCTCGCACATCTGCACCTGGGCGGCCAACTTCCTGCACAACTGCTGGGCAGCCTGTATGGCGACTTCGTCAAAGGCCGTCTGCAGGGCCAGTTCAGCCCATCCATCGAAGCGGCGATCCAGGTGCATCGCTCGATCGACCGTTTCACCGACAGCCATCCGTTGGTGGGGCAGGCGTTGTCGCGCTTCAGCCTGACCCGTCGGCGCTATGCGGGGATTGTTTTGGACGTGTTCTTCGATCACTGCCTGGCGCGGGATTGGACCTTGTATGCCGACCAGCCGCTGGAGCACTTCACCTCGCAGGTATACCGCGTATTGGCTGCCGAACCGCAGTTGCCCGGGCGGTTGGCGCAGATTGCGCCGTTTATGGCGGCCGATGATTGGTTGGGCTCGTACCGCGACTTTGCGGTGATGGAGCAGGTGTTGCGTGGGATTTCGCGGCGGCTGACGCAGCCTGAGGAGTTGGGGCAGGCGATGCAGGAGTTGCGACTTTTATATGAACCGTTGAGTGAAGACTTCCGGCGCTTCTACCCTGAATTGCAGGTGTTCGCACAGTCTCAACTGACAACATCAAACTAAATGTGAAGGGGGCTTGCCCCCTCCCACATTTGTCTCAAGCTGCGAACGCTGGTCGCGCCGCTACTTGTTCTACCTCCGGCACCGGCCCAAACAACACCTTCTGCACCGCCTGCTGCGCCTGGTAAGCCAGCGCCGCGCGTTCCTGCCCGGCGCACGCAATCGGTGTGAGCACATGAATTTCCACATCGCCCTGGTCATTGGCGAACAACCGCATCAGGTGCGAGAGCAAGTCGTCATCGCCGATAAACGGCGCCAGGGGATCGACCTGTCCGTCACGCAGGTAACGGATCGCCACCGGTTGCAGCGACACATCCGCATCGATGGCGCTGGCCAGCAGGCGCCCGTGGAAGGTGCGCAGGCTGCGACCGTCGGTGGTGGTGCCTTCGGGGAACATCAGCAGCGGGTGCTGTTGTTCCAGGTGGCGGGTCATTTGTTTGCGGATCAGTTGGTTGTCGCCCGAACCCCGGCGGATAAATAGGCTACCGGCCTTGGCCGCCAGCCAGCCGGCCACCGGCCAGGTGCGCACTTCGGCCTTGGACAGGAACGACATCGGCGCCACGGCGCCCAACAGCGGAATGTCGGTCCAGGACACGTGGTTGCTCACCCACAGCATCGGCTGCGTCGGCAACTCACCGTGTACCGTCACGCGAAAGGGTAGGGCGTTGGTCAGCCGCGCCATGAAAAACCGCGACCAGCGTTGGCGCCGCACCATCGAGTTGGCGATGCCCAGCCGCTCGAACACACCGAACACGCTGGCCATGCTCAAGCCCAGCGCCACCACCAGCAACACCCGGGCGATGCGCCCGTACACGCGCAGGCGGCTCATCACATGGCCGCCTTGAAATGGCGCGCATAGCGTGGGCACAACTCGTCGCGCTTGAGCAGGATAAATACGTCGGCCACTTGGAAATCCTCATCCCAGCACGGCTCGCCGCAGATCTTCGCCCCCAGGCGCATATAGGCCTTGAGCAGCGGCGGCATTTCGGCGATCACGTTGGACGGCAGATCCAGGGCCGGCAGCGGTTTTTTCGGCTCGGCGCGCAGGTGCTCGTTGCACAGATAGCGTTCGCGCAGACGCTGCATGATCGCGTGGGCCTGGATGCCGCCGTCGTGCATGGGAATGCTCGCGCAACCCATCAAATAGCTGTAGCCGCCCTGGTTGAGCACTTCGGCCAACTCACCCCACAACACGGCGATGGTGCCGCCGTTGCGATAGGCCGGGTCGACGCAGGTGCGGCCAATCTCCAGGATCGGGCCTTTGAGATGGAGCAAGCCATGCAGGCTGAATTCTTCTTCACTGTAGAACCGCCCCAGCGTGCTGGCGGCCTGGTGGTCGAGCAAGCGTGTGGTGGCTACCAGACGACCGGTGTTCAAGTCCCGCACGCCGATATGGCTGCAGTGCACATCATAATCATCCATGTCCAGGCCATGTTCCGCGCCTTTCAGCTTGGCATTGAACTCGCCGCTGAATACGTTGAACCGCAGGGCCTGGGCTTCCTGCAAAGCCTGGGCGCCGATCAGGCGTTCGGCTTGCAGACGGCGTTCATTGCCGGTGTCGCTGATGCGGGCGATCTGAGTCATGGCGAGTCTCCGAGTGCCGGCCACGTTTCGGCCGGTCGACTTTGTTGTCCAAACTCAGGCTATGGAGGCCCGGTGTCATCTCCATGAAGTTATGGTGACGCTTGGATGACAGGCACTGTGTCGTCAATCTGTCATCCAGCGGGGCTAGGCTCGCGGGTTTGAATGCCCCGTTGAGTCCGTGTCTATGGTCAAAGGTCTGTTGTGCGCCGTGCTGCTGTTAATCACTATTAACGGCCATGCTGAGACCTGGCCTGACCAAGAATGGGCCAAGGGCACGCCGCTCACCGGCCCCGCGCTCGAAGCCCTGGACGCCTATGCCTTTGCACCGCGCGACGACGCCACCCGCCAAGGCATTCGCACCGATGCCTTACTGGTGATCCGCGACGGTAAAGTTATTTACGAACGCTACGCCGCGCCCACCAGCGCCAGCACGCCGCACCTGACTTGGTCGGTGAGCAAGAGCCTGATGGCCTGCGTGCTGGGCGTGGCTTATGGCGACAATCGCTTCAAATTGAGCGACCCGGTGGCGCGTTTCTACCCGCCGATGAAGCAGCACCCGACGGTGACCATGGCCGACCTGCTGCACTGGGCCTCGGGCCTGGACTGGCAGGAAGACTACGAATTCGCCCCGCTAAAATCCTCCGTCGTGGCGATGCTCTACACCCGCGGGCGCGCGGATATGGCCGAGTTCGCCGCGAACAGCGACACCTTCAGCGCACCGGGGCGGGCGTTTCGGTATTCCAGTGGCGACAGCAATCTTTTATCCGCTGCTCTTAAAGGCATGCTTGGCCACAAGGCGTACATGAGCTACCCGTGGGATGCGCTGTTCACACCGCTGGGTATTCGCAATGCCACCTGGGAAACCGACGCCGACGAAACCTTTGTTGCCTCCTCCTATGCCTACCTCACCGCTCGCGATCTTGCGCGGGTCGGCCTACTGATGGCGCGGGATGGGCGTTGGAAGGACCAGCAACTGCTGCCCAGGGACTGGGTGGCCTTCAATCGCCAGGCGTTCGATAACTACAAAGCCGGCCAGGACGAAGCCACGCCCGGCGGCCATTGGTGGCTTAATCAAGGCACGCCAAGGCCCTGGCCCGATGCCCCCGCCGACACCTTCGCCGCCCTCGGCCACTGGGGCCAGGCGCTGTATGTGATGCCCGAGCAGCGCCTGGTGATCGTGCGCTACGGCGACGACCGCGACGGCAGCTACCGCCACAACGAACTGCTCAAACGCGTACTTGCGGCGGTGCAACCATGATCCGTCGTCGTCCGTTCACCAGCCTGTTTCTGCTGCTGTTGCTCGCGCTGTTGGGGTGGGTTTGGCACGAGCGCGTCAACCTGCAAGCCTTCCCCGATATCATCGCGGCGTACACCGCCAAGGAATATTGCTCCTGCCGCTATGTCGCGAATAACCCGGCGGCGTATTGCCTGGGGTACGTAAAACAGTACGTGCCGACCAGCGCGTTCACCGATAACCCGCTGCGTAGCGAAGTAACGGCCAGTGGCTTGGGGCGCACCCATACGGCGCGTTGGTTGGGGGAGCGCCAAGGCTGTCGCCTGAACCCCTGACACAAGATCCCCTTTGGGAGCGGGCTTGCCCGCCAAAGCTGTCTGTCAGTAAAGATGTGCCAACAGGCTCACCGCATTTTCGCGAGCAAGCCCACTCCCACATTTGGATTTGCGCCGTTCGTGACATTGCGCTTAAGGTTCGTGCAGGTTTTTCGCCCCGCGAGTCCTTAATGTTCGACGTTTCGTTTATCAAACCCCTGGCTTTTGTCCTGCTGGCCGCTGTCGCCGTGCCCGCCCACGCCGACTGGTACCTGGACAACGAGTCCTCGCGCCTGTCTTTCGTCACCACCAAAAACACCGAGATTGCCGAGGTCCAGCGCTTCCTGGTCTTGCACGGCAAGGTCGACGACAAGGGCGCGGCGCAGGTGCAGGTGGAGCTGGAGTCGGTCAACAGTGGCATTCCGCTGCGCGATGAACGCATGCGCAATCAGTTGTTCGAGATCAAGACCTTCCCCGAAGCGCTGATCAGCGCACAGATCAACCTGCAACCCATCAATGATCTGGCCCCGGGCGCGCAACTGGAGTTGCGCCTGCCCCTGAGTGTGACCTTGCATGGCAAGACCCAGACCTACAGCGCCGAACTGCTGGCTACGCGCCTGGATGACCGACGCTTCCAGGTGGTGACCCTGGAACCGGTGGTGCTGCACGCCGAGGATTTCGACCTGGCGCCCGGGGTGGCCGCGCTGCGCAAGGCGGCCGGGCTCAAGTCCATCAGTTTGTCGGTGCCGGTGGGTGCGGTGCTGATCTTCACGGCGCGCTGACATGGGCGGCGCGGTGTTCCCGTGGCGCAGCGCCAACCGTTTCGAGTTGTTGATCGACGGCCCGCAGTTTTTTCCGCAGATGCTGGTGGGCATTGCCCGCGCCGAACGGCAAGTGGATCTGGAGTTGTACCTGGTAGAGGCCGGCGCGTGCGCCGAGGCAATGGTGCAAGCGTTGGTGCTCGCCGCCGAGCGCGGTGTGCGCGTGCGGTGCCTGTTCGATGACTACGGCAGCCTGGCGTTTACCCTGTCGCTGCGCAAGCGCTTGACCGACGCGGGCGTGGAGCTGCGTTTTTACAATCGCCTGAGCTGGCGTCGCTGGATGCGCAACCTGTACCGCGACCACCGCAAGCTGTTGCTGATCGACCAGCATGTGGCGGTGGTGGGTGGCACGGGCGTGACGGACGAGTTCTGGACACCGGGCCACGACACGGCCGAGTGGCATGAAGTGATGGTGCAGATCAGCGGCCCGCTGGTATTGGATTGGCAGGCATTGTTCGACCGCCAATGGCACGCCAACGCGGCGCGCCGCGCGTGGAAACCGGCGACCCATTTTGGCTTGCCGCGTCTGCCCAAAGTGCCCGCCAGCGGGCCGGGGCTTGGCCGCGTCGCGTACGCCGACGCCCGCCAGCACCGCGATATTCTGCAATCGTTGATCCGCGCGCTGAACAACAGCCACCAGCGCATCTGGCTGGCCACTCCCTATTTCCTGCCGACCTGGGGCGTGCGGCGTGCCTTGCGCCGAGCGGCGGGGCGCGGCGTGGACGTGCGTTTGCTGCTCACCGGGCCGCGCACCGATCACCCGTCCGTGCGCTACGCCGGGCACCGGTATTACCCGCGTTTGCTGCGTTCAGGCGTACAGATCTTTGAATACCAGCCGTGCTTCCTGCACCTGAAGATGGTGCTGGTGGACGACTGGGTAAGCATCGGCTCGTGCAACTTCGACCACTGGAACCTGCGCTTCAACTTGGAAGCCAATCTGGAAGCACTGGACCCCGAGCTGACCCAGGCGGTGGTGGCGAGTTTTGAGCGGGACTTTGCCCAGAGCCAGGCGGTGAGCCTGGAGGCGTGGAAGGCACGGCCATTGTGGCGGCGGGTCAAGCAGCGTGTCTGGGGGTGGATAGATCGGTTGGTGGTGAACTTGCTGGACCGGCGAGGCTAGCAAGAACACTGAGATCAAATGTGGGAGGGGGCAAGCTCCTCCCACATTTTTTGACCGGGTCAGGCTTAGAGCAGTTCGAAGCTCTGTTGCTGTACATCCTGAGAGTCCAGGCCGATCTGCACATTGAACTCGCCCGGTTCAGCGGCGTACTTGAGCTGTGTGTTGTAGAACTTCAAGTCGTCTTCGGTGATGGTGAAGTGCAGCGTGCGCTCTTCACCGGCCTTGAGCATGACTTTCTGGAAGTTCTTCAACTCCTTGATCGGGCGGATCATCGAGCCGGCCACGTCCTGGATATACAGCTGCACCACGGTTTCGCCGTCGACCTTGCCGGTGTTTTTCACGGTGACGCTGGCGTCGAGCTTGCCGGTCTTGTTCAGGGTGGTGGACGACAGGGCCATGTCCGACAGGCTGAACGTGGTGTAGCTCAGGCCATAACCAAACGGAAACAGCGGCCCGGTGGTGTCATCGAAGTACTGCGAGGTGTAGTTGCCCGGTTTGCCCGGTGTGAAGGGGCGGCCGATGGTCAGGTGGTTGTAGTAGGTCGGAATCTGCCCCACCGAACGTGGGAAAGTGATCGGCAGTTTGCCCGACGGGTTGTAGTCGCCGAACAGCACATCCGCAATTGCATTACCGCCTTCGGTGCCGGCGAACCAGGTTTCCAGAATCGCATCGGCCTGTTGGTTCTCTTCCAGGATCGACAGCGGGCGGCCGTTCATCAGCACCAGGACCAGCGGTTTGCCGGTGGCCTTGAGCGCCTTGATCAGATCGCGCTGGCTTTGCGGGATGTTCAGGTCGGTGCGGCTCGACGACTCGTGGGACATGCCACGGGACTCGCCCACTGCGGCGACGATCACGTCGGCCTGCTTGGCCGCTTGGACCGCCTCGTCGATCATGGCCTGGGGCGAGCGCTTGTCATCCACCACTTCCGGCGCATCGAAGTTAAGGAAATTGAGGTAATCGACTACGGCTTTGTCGTTGGTGATGTTGGCGCCGCGGGCGTAGATCACTTTGCCTTTTTCACCGATCACGGCGTTGAGGCCGTCCTGCAGAGTCACCGATTGCGCCGGGCGGCCGGCGGCGGCCCAACTGCCCATCATGTCGATAGGCGCCTTGGCCAGTGGGCCGACCAGGGCGATGGTGGCGGATTTCTTCAGGGGCAGGGCGTCGTTGTGGTTCTTCAACAGCACCAGGCTGCGCCGGGCGATGTCGCGCGCTTCGGCGCGGTGCAGGCGGCTGTCGGCATAGGTGTCGACCGGGTCGTCCTCGGCCTTGCCGATGCGCAGGTACGGGTCCTTGAACAGGCCCATGTCGTACTTGGCGCCGAGCACTTCGCGCACGGCGTTGTCGATGTCGCTCTGTTCGATCTCGCCGGACTTGAGCAGCCCCGGCAGTTCCTTGCCGTACAGCGAGTCGTTCATGCTCATGTCGATGCCGGCCTTGATCGCCAGCTTCGCGGCTTCACGCCCGTCCTTGGCTACGCCGTGTTTGATCAGTTCGAAGATCGCGCCATGGTCGCTGACGGTCAGGCCCTTGAAGCCCCAGTCCTTGCGCAGCAGGTCGTTCATCAGCCAGGTGTTGGCGGTGGCGGGCACGCCGTTGATCGAGTTGAGCGCCACCATCACACCGCCGGAACCGGCCTTGATCGCGGCGTGGTAGGGCGGCAGGTAATCCTGGTACATCTTGACCGGGCTCATGTCGACCACGTTGTAGTCGCGACCGCCTTCCACCGCGCCGTACAGGGCGAAGTGCTTGACGCTGGCCATAAGGCTGTCGGCATTGGCCGGGCTGGTGCCCTGGAACGCCTTGACCATCACTTCGGCGATGCGCGAGACCAGGTAAGTGTCTTCGCCGAAGCCTTCGGAGGTGCGGCCCCAGCGCGGGTCGCGGGAGATGTCGACCATCGGCGCGAAGGTGATGTCGAGGCTGTCGGCCGCGGCTTCCTGGGCGGCGATGCGCCCGGAGCGGCCGATGGCATCCATGTCCCAGCTGGAGGCCAGGGCCAGGCTGATTGGGAAAATGGTGCGGTGGCCGTGGATCACGTCGTAGGCGAAGAACATCGGGATCTTCAGGCGGCTGCGCATGGCCGCGTCCTGCATCGGACGGTTTTCCGGGCGGGTGATGGAGTTGAACGTGCCGCCGATGCGGCCGGCGGCGATTTCCTTGCGGATCAGCTCGCGGGGCATTTCGGGACCGATGCTGATCAGGCGCAATTGGCCGATCTTCTCATCCAGGGTCATCTGCTTGAGCAGGTCGCTGACGAAAGCGTCCTTGTCCTTAAGCGCAGCAGGCTTTGTTTCTGCCCATACGGGGTGACTGGCCAGAGTGGCAACAAGGCCGAGCAAACACAGCTTTTTCATGAATATCCTTTTTCGGCTCACTGCACAGCGCTTGCGCTGATCGGCCAAAATGTGGGGAGCGTCTATTGTTGTTCGGGCGTTGTTCAGATAAATGCAGCACACTCTGAACTCTTATTCGCGCTGGGCATCTTTGTAGCTGATTGGCTCGATGCGTACCAGTGGTGGCGGATTATGCCCCAAGCGCGCGGTTTATAGGGCAGGTCATCCAATTCCATCCAGTTTGGGCAGGAGATACACCATGCAAGCAGCACAGGTTAACCGCTGGGGCCTCAAGGCCGCGGCTCTGCTATTGATCAGCACGGTGCTGAGCGGTTGCGGCATCAACAACATTCCCACCCTGGACGAGCAGGCCAAAGCAGCCTGGGGCCAAGTGCAGAACCAGTACCAACGTCGTGCCGACCTGATCCCCAACCTGGTGGAAGTGGTCAAGGGCTATGCCGCCCATGAGCAGGACACCCTGACCGCCGTGATCGAAGCGCGGGCCAAGGCCACGTCGATCCAGGTCGATGCCAGCACCCTGGACAACCCGGAAAAACTCAAGCAGTTCCAGCAGGCCCAGGACGGTTTGAGCGGCGCCCTCAATCGCTTGATGGTGGTCTCCGAACGCTACCCGGATCTGAAAGCCAACCAGAACTTCCTGGCCCTGCAATCTCAACTGGAAGGCACCGAAAACCGCATCGCCGTGGCGCGCCGCGACTTTATCCAGGCCGTGCAGGCGTACAACACTGAGATCCGCACCTTCCCGGGCCGCCTGTGGCACAGCGTGATGTACAGCGATTTGCCGATCCGCGCCACGTTCGAAGCCACCAGTGCCGATGCCGATAAAGCGCCGCAAGTGAAGTTCAAATAAGGCTGCACTGAGGTGTCGATGCGTTTATTAAGGATAGGCCTGGCGCTGTGGCTGTTGGCCTGCGTGGGCGTGGCCCAGGCGGCGTTGACCTTCCCGGCGCTGACCGGGCGGGTGGTGGATAACGCCCAAATGATCGACCCGGCGGTGCGCGCGCAGTTGACCCAGCAGTTGCAGGCGCTGGAGCAGAAGAGCGGCGATCAGATCGTGGTGGTCACCGTACCTGACCTGCAAGGCGTGCCGATCGAGGACTTCGGTTATCAATTGGGGCGCCAGTGGGGCATCGGCCAGAAGGGAAAGGACAACGGCGCGCTGTTGATCGTCGCCCGCGATGAGCGCAAGTTGCGCATCGAAGTCGGTTACGGCCTGGAAGGTGTACTGACCGATGCGCAGTCCTGGGTGATCATCAACCAAGTGATCGCGCCCAAGTTCAAGGCCGGCCAGTACAGCCAGGGCATCAGCGACGGTGTGGCTGCGATGATCCAAGTGGTCGGCGGTGAACCGCTGGCGGTGCCGGCCCATGTGGCGGATGGCAACTTTGCCAAGGATAATCCGCGGCTCTCCATTGGCCTGTTCGTGTTGCTGATCGGCGTGTTGTGGCTGTGCAATCGCTTGGGCCTGCCGGTGGGTGCGATCCTGTTGGCGATCCTCAGCAGCAGCGGACGTGGCGGCGGTGGCGGCGGCGGAGGGGGCGGTGGTTTCCGGGGCGGCGGCGGTGGCTTCGGCGGCGGCGGGGCCTCGGGCGGATGGTAATGACAATAACGAGAAAAGAGCATCTACAACCATGGCACTACTGAGTGAACACGAACAACGCCAGGTCGCCGAAGCGATCGCCCGGGTCGAGCAGCAGACCGACGCCGAGCTGGTGACGGTGCTGGCCGCCCGTGCCGATGACTACGCGTACATCCCGTTGTTGTGGGCCAGCCTGATCGCCCTGGTGGTGCCGGGCGTGGTGCATTACCTGTCCGGCTACCTGACCATGTACACCTTGCTGTTGGCGCAGTGGGCGACGTTCATTGTGCTGTGTCTGGTGTTTCGCTTGCCCAAAGTCACCACGCGCCTGATCCCACGCTCGGTGCGGCATTGGCGCGCGTCCAATCTGGCGCGTCGGCAGTTTCTGGAGCAGAACCTGCACCACACAGTGGGCAGTACCGGGGTGCTGATTTTTGTCAGCGAGGCTGAGCGCTACGTGGAAATCCTGGTGGATGAAGGCATTTCCAAGCGCCTGGACGACAGCCGTTGGGACGCCATCGTCCAAGCCTTCACCCAGCAGGTCAAACAAGGCCAGACCCTGGCCGGGTTCATTACCTGCATCGAAGCCTGTGGCGAGTTGCTCAAGGTGCATGTGCCGGTGACCCAGGCGCGCAATGAACTGCCCAATCGCCTGGTGGTACTTGAGTAGCCCAAACACCGCGATCAAAAAGTGTGGGAGGGGGATTGTCCCCTCCCACATTTAGCCCCAGCAGTGTTCAAGTGCAGTACCGTTGATCAAATAACTCCGTGCCCTGAGCCTCCATCCCCCCTAAAATGCCCGGCATTCCCAGCCCGAGGCGTTTTTGTTCATGTCCGTCACCGCTCAACCCGCCCGCCCTGCGCCGGATCATCACGCCCAGTTCATCGAACTGCTCGGCGAAAGCCTCGCGCACAATGCCTTTATCAAGCTGGTGCTGGCCAAGTACGTCGGTGACGAAGCCGAGCTGCAACGGCTGATTATCAAACCGGTGACTGTCAAGGAGCAGGCGTGCCTGTCCTTTGTGTACCGCTACAAAACCCGCGACATCACCAAGAACCTGCCCGTAGCCGAAGGCGTCGCGGCAATTGCCGCACTGTTGCCGACGTCGTTCAAGAACGCGCACTTGCTGGCGCTGACCGACGAAGCCCAGCTGGAGTACAGCAAGAAGAACAAAAGTTCGCTGTTCAAGAGCAAGCCGCAGCAACTGCGTGAGGCGCCGTCGGCCGAGCATAACCGCGAAAAAAATCGCTTTCTCGACCTGAGCCGGCCGTTTCTGGCCGACCTGGGCGTGACCGATGCCAAGCAGGCGCTGATCCCATCGATGTCGCGCAAGTGGAAACAGATCAACAAATTCATCGAGGTGTTCAGCCATGCGCTGACCTCGTCGCCGCTGAAACTCGATCAGCCGGTGCGGGTCGCCGATTTCGGTTCGGGCAAGGGCTACCTGACGTTTGCCATCCACGATTACCTGCGCAATACCCTCAACGCTGAAGCCCAGGTCACCGGCGTCGAACTGCGCGAAGATATGGTGACCCTGTGCAACAGCGCGGCTGCACGCCTGGAACATCCCGGGCTGGTGTTCAAATGCGGCGATGTGCGCAGCGTGGCGCCCAGCGAGCTGGACGTGATGATCGCGCTGCACGCCTGCGACATCGCCACTGACTATGCGATCCACACCGGCATCCGTTCCGGCGCATCGATCATCATGTGCTCGCCGTGCTGCCATAAGCAGATCCGCCTGCAGATCCAGAGCCCGGCGCTGCTCAAGCCGATGCTGCAATACGGTCTGCACCTGGGCCAGCAGGCGGAAATGGTTACCGACAGCCTGCGTGCGCTGTTCCTCGAAGCCTGTGGTTACGAGACCAAAGTGTTCGAGTTCATCTCGTTGGAACACACCAACAAGAACAAGATGATCCTGGCGGTCAAACGCGCCGAGCCGGTGGATAACGCCTCGTTACTGGAGAAAATCCAGGCCCTCAAGGCGTACTACCACATCACCGAACACTGCCTGGAAACCCTGCTGCGCGCGGATGGTTACCTGGGCACCCGCCGTTAAACTGCGCTGGGCTTGGGCACTGGCGCAGGCTGCACCGCTGTCTTGCGCCCCAGCATCACCGTCACGATCACCCCGCAGGCGAACACCCACGTAATCGGCTCGATCTGTTCGCCGAAGAACAGCGCCGAGAACGCAATGGTGAAGAAGATCTGCAGCAGTTGAATCTGGCTGACCCGTGCGATGCCGCCCATGGCCAGCCCGGCGTACCAGGCGAAGAAACCGAGGAACTGCGAGAACAGCGACACATAGCCGAACGCCCACCAGGTGCGCGCCGAGATCGCGCCCTGATGCTGCGCCGCCAGGTACCACACCGGGCCGATCAGCAACGGTGTCGACAGCACCAATGCCCAGCAGATCACCTGCCAGCCGCCCATCTCCTTGGCCAATCGGCCGCCTTCGGCATATCCCAAGCCGCCCACGGCAATGGCGCCGAGCATCAGCAGGTCGCCGGCTTGAATACTGCCGGCGCCGGTAATCAGCGCATAGCTGAGCACCAGCCCACTGCCCAGCGCCGCGCAGGCCCAGAAGGCTTTGGACGGTCGTTCATGGGACAGCCACGCCGCATACAGCGCCACGCACAAGGGTTGCAAACCGTTGACCAGTGCACCGTGGGACGCCGGTAAGGTTTGCATGGCCCAGGCCGACAACACCGGAAAACCCAGGATCACCCCGGCGATCACCAGGCAAAGGCCGCGCACTTGACGCCAAGTGGGCCAACGCTCGCGGCGCCACAGCAACAGCGCTGCCGCCGGCACCGCAGCGAATAACGCGCGACCCAGGCCGTTGAGCAACGGGTGGATGTCCTGCACCACGATGCGGGTGAAGGGCAGGGTCAGGCTGAAGATGATGACGCCCAGCAGGCCGAGGGCCATGCCGGTGTTTTCGCGCGAACTCATAAGGGGGGCCGGAATTCAGAGGGCTTCATGGAATGCCCATCTAGCCACAACCCCCGCCGATCACGGGCCTACAGCTGCGTGCGGATTTATCCGTACAGTTGTTCAGAAAAAACGCGTGACGCTGATCTTCGCATCGCGGCCCTTGGTGTAGGCCCGATCGCCGCTCAGGGCCGGGCGGTAGTTATTGTTGAACATATTGTCGAGG
Organism: Pseudomonas sp. MD330_10; assembly: GCF_042610415.1. Lineage (NCBI taxonomy): Bacteria > Pseudomonadati > Pseudomonadota > Gammaproteobacteria > Pseudomonadales > Pseudomonadaceae > Pseudomonas > Pseudomonas sp. MD330_10. The sequence continues at coordinate 306,036 of NZ_JBHGZU010000002.1, read as the reverse complement.
GTGAAGTTGACTTCGGTGCCCTTGAGGTAAGCCTGCTGCGGTTTCCATTTGGCGAACAGGCCCTGGGTGTTGTAGCGCTTGTTGTTGTATTGGTCGTAAAAGGTATCGCCGACGCTGCTGCCGGGGCCGCCGGAGTATTTGTCGCTGGGCAGGCGGTCGGTGGCGCCGATGAACTGGCCCATCCATCCCACTTGGGCATCCCACGCCGGAATATGGGTGCCGAGCACCAGTACCCATTTGGTCGGCGGGATGTCCCGCGCCGATACGTTCGGCCCCCAAGGGTTGGTGTAGGCGCCTTCATGCTGGCCGGTGGTGTAGGCGTAGGACACCGAACCGAACAGGTACGTGGAGTTATAGAACGATTCCACCTCGAAACCCTTGATGGTCACGCCGCCGATATTGCGGTAGTTGGACATCGGCCCCGGCGGGCAGGCCGTGGAAATCGTGCCGCCATTGATTGCCTGGTTCTGGCAGCCGACGCCGGTGGCCTTGAAGATTTCGTCTTCGACTTTGTTGTGGAACAGCGTGGTACGCACTTGCAGGCTGTCGTCCTGGGCGATCAGGTTATCGAAACTGGTGATGTTGCCCACGGTGATCGACGTGATGCGTTCCGGGTCCAGATCGACGCTGGTGGCGGTGCGACTGCCCACGCCCTGCACTTCATATTGTTCGTCGATCACCGGGGCGCGCCAGGTCTGACTCCAGTTGGCGAACAGCCCGACCTGCGGGGTGACGGTCCAGAACAGCGCCAGACGGGGCGACCAGCCGGTGTAGGTGCGGTCGCTGTAGTCATGGCCGACTGCCGGGTTGGGGTTGCTGTAGTACGGCGCATCGTTGGCCTCGCCACGGTTGCGCACATGGTCGTAGCGCAAGGACGGAGTGACCGTCACGTCGCCAAGGGTTACCGCATCCTGAATGAAGAAACTGTTGGTATCGACCTTGCCGTGGGGCATGAAGCCCGGCTGGAAATGCCCGTAGTTGTAGCGCGGCGTGTTGTAGGTGGTGCCAGGCATCCACATCTCGGTTTCCCGCGTGTGTTTGCGGATCTGCGTGCCGACGGTGACCGCGTGCTGCAGCGGCCCGGTGTCGAACAGGCTGACGTTGCGGATGTCGAGGTTTTTGTCGGTGTAGGCGGTGTCCATCCGGCGCCCGCCGCTGGCCAGTTGGAAAAACGCCGTGGCGGTGCGCTCGTCGGTTTGCTCGGTGTCGGACTGCGAATATTTAACGGTCAGATCCACCAGCGGGTTATCCAGGGGCTGGTATTCGTACTTGCCGGACCAAGTGGTGTCGACCGTATCGCGGTTGGCCAGGAACCGCTTCAACGCGCCTTCATAGCCGTAGCGGTCGATATTGGCCTGCGTCGGTGGCGTGGGGTAGCTGGCGGCGGAAAATGGCGTCCAGCGATCGCTGTGGGAACGCGAGTAGGACAGGCCCATGCTGTGTTCATCGGTGAAGTGCGCATTGACCTTGAACAACTGCCCATCGACGTTCTGGGCAGAGTTGGGCAGGCGCTGGGGGTTGATCGGGTACTGGTTATTTTCGTTGGGCAACTTACCGGCAACCTTCATGTCGTCGCCATCGCGCTTGGTCAGGTAGGCCAGGGCGTCGAAACGACCGTCGTCGGTGCGACCGAACACGGCACTGCTGTAGACCTGCTCGTGGTCGTTACTGGAGTAACCGTACTTGAGCATCGCGCCGCTGTTGCGGCCGTCTTGCAGCAAGTCCGGGGCGTCCTTGGTGGTCATGTTGACCGTGCCGCCAAAGCCGCCGTTGCCGGTGAAGGGCGAGTTGGGGCCTTTCTCTACTTCGATGCTCTTGATCAGCTCGGGCTCGATAAACACCGTGCCCTGTTGGTAGCGTTCGAAGCCGCTCTTGGTGGCGCCGTCGACGGTGAGCGGCACGTCTTCGGCATCGCCGAAACCGCGAATGTTGATGGTCTGGCCACCGGGTTTGAGCGAGCCACCCTGGCTGACCCCGGGCAGGGTCTGCAGCAGGCTGGGAATGTTATTGGCTTGGTAGCGCTCGATATCGGCCTGGCTCAAGGTGGAGCGGCCGACGGTGCTGGAGTCGACTTCATTGCCGGTGCCGATCACGCTCAGGGCTTCCAGCTGGATCGCGCCGCTGGTGGTGGTCCTGGCCTCTTCGGGTTTGACCACGTAAGTGCTGCCGACTTTGATCAGGATGAACTCGCCATTGGACAGCAAGTTGCGGATTGCCGTCTCTGCGCTGTAGTCACCGTTGAGTGCCGGCGCCTGTACGTTCTTGAGCTGGGTCTCGTCGAACAGCAACTGGATTTTGGTCTGCTGCGCCACTTGGCTCAGGGACGCGGCCAATGGCTGGGCGGGCAGATGCAGGGTGAACGATTCGGCCTGGGCGCCGAGGCTGAATGCCAGGCAGGTGACGGCAAGGGTCGGTCGAAACAACGGCAGAGCAAGGCAAGGCGCGCGAAACATGAAATCCCCCAGGGTGGCTAAATGGCCAGAAAGGCGTGCGTATCAAACGCAGACGGGAGGAAGACGGGGCTGCGGAAAAAATCCACACATGCGAATGCAAAATATTCTCAAGTGTGGCGCTCTGCGGATTAACGATTCGGTTCGATCCTGATCGCGCCGTCGGCCAGCACCACGGTTTTCACCGGCAGCAGCGCGGGCAGGGCGTTGAGCAGCGCATCGGGGTCATTCACATCCAGGTTGCCCGATACCTTCAACTGCGCCACAGCCTGACTGACCTGCAACGGTGCCTGAGGGCGGTACAGGCTCACTTCGTCGATCAGGCTGGCCAGCTCGCGATTGCGAAACGCCAGGTGCCCGCTGCGCCAATCCGCCACCGTTTCGTCGGTGAGGGAGGATTGCACCAGCGTGCTTTTGGCGTAGTTGTAACCGGCGCGTTGCTGCGCCCCGAGCATGGCGACCGGGCTTCTGGCCGTGGGTTCGAACGCGACCTGACCGTGGGCAACGCTGACCACCAGTTGTTGCGGGCTGCGGCGCACATCGAAACCGGTGCCGACCACCCGCACGCGGGCTTCCCCCGCCTGCACGAACAATGGCCGTTCCTTGTCGGCGGCCACTTCGATATACAGCTGGCCCTGATCCAAGTGCACGATGCGCTGGTGGGCGCTGAAGTCCACGCGCAGGCGGGTGTTAGCGTTCACGTACAGCGTGCTGCCATCCGGCAGGTTCAGGGTGCGCGTGCCTTTGGCTTGGGCCGCCACCTGGGTGTGATACAGCTCGCGGGGCGCGCCGAGGTGCGTCGCCATCACCGCGCACAACACGGCGGCGGCCACCGCCAGCGCCGGACGCCACGGGGACGACTTACGGGGCGCCAGCGCCACGGGTTTGTTCAGTTGCTGCAATTGGGCCAGGTCGGCCCACAATTGTTCGAACTCGGCATAAGCACGGGCGTGGGCCGGCACCGCGTACCAGGCCGCGAAGGCCTTGCGGTCGGCACGGCCGGTGTCCTCACGGTTGCGTGCAAACCAACTGGCGGCTTGGGCATCGATGGAATCGCTGGCTTCGATATCCAGGCTGTCGGTGTCGCTCAGGCGGTTCATTCTGGCTGCTCCGTGCCGGGGTCGTGTTGAAGGCGTCGCTTGCAATGCAGCAGGGCAAAGGCAATGTGCTTTTCCACCATGCTGGTCGAAATGCCCATGCGCTCAGCGATCTGCGCCTGGCTCAGGCCTTCGAAGCGGTGCAGCATAAGGGCTTCTCGTCGGCGGGGCGAGAGTTCGGCGAGGACTTCTTTCAACTGTTCCAGGCGTTGCAGGCGCAGGGCGGCGGCCATGGGTTCGTTTTGCTCGTCGGTGAGTGGCTCGCAGGGCTTGTCGGCTTGTTCGCCATGCACGCTCTGGCGCACCTTTTGTTTGCGCCAGTGGTCACGCAGCAGGTTGCGCGCCATCTGGAACAGAAACGCCCGAGGCTGCTCGACCTTGGCTCGGTCGCGGTAATCCAGCCATTGGGTGAACACGTCCTGAGTCATGTCCGCCGCGTCGCTGACGTTGTCGGTGCGCTTGCGCAGGAAATGCAGAATGTCTGCATAAAACCCGCGAAAGGCATCGGCCGACAGCGGGTCGGGCTTGGGACGAGACATGGATATCCTTCTTGACGACGTAGGCTGTGGAAAACGTCGCGAATGATATCGAGAACTATTGTCATTTGTCTCCAGGTAAATACCGGACGCCTGTTCAGGCTGGCAATACGGGGTGCTTAGCCTTTAATCCTACGAGCTGGTAAACGAAATCCCACTTCGAAGGAACACAATCATGGCTGGATGGTATGAGTTGAGTAAAAGCAGCAACGGGCAGTTTCGTTTTGTGCTGAAGGCGGCGAACGCAGAAACCATTTTGACCAGCGAGCTTTACGCCACCCGCAGCGCTGCAGAAAACGGCATCGCTTCCGTGCAGACCAACAGCCCGCATGACGAGCGCTATGAGCGAAAACTGGCCCAGAACGGTAAGCCGTACTTCAACCTTAAGGCGGCCAATCACCAAGTGATTGGCACCAGTGAGCAGTACTCTTCAGAAGCAGCGCGGGACCAGGGTATTGCCAGCGTCAAGAGCAATGGCCCAAGCACCACGATCAAGGACAAGACCTGACGTTTGCAGAGGTAAAGCCAACGCCCCGGCTCGCAGGAACCGGGGCGTTTTCATTCAAAGGGCTTCCAGCAAGCCCTTGAGTTGATTGCGTGCGGTATCGCCCAGCGGGAACACCGGTAACCGCGGGTCTCCCACCTCCAAACCGGTCAAGCCCAAGCCCGCCTTGATCGTCGCCGGCAGCCCGCCCTTGAGGATGAAGTCCAGCAGCGGCAACTGTTGATAGAACAGGGCCTGCGCCTGGCTCAGGTCATTGGCCAGCACCGCGTCATACAACGCCAGGTTCAGCGCTGGGATCAGGTTCGGCGCCGCCGTGCACCAGCCCTTGGCGCCGGCCACGAAGGCTTCCAGCGCCAGTGGGTTACAGCCGTTGTAGAACGGCACATCGCTGCGACGACGCAACTGGTGCATGCGCTGGATATCGCCGGTGCTCTCCTTGACCATGGTCACGTTGTCGACCTGTTCCACGATACGCAGGATCAAGTCCACCGACATGTCCGTACCGCTAGTGGCCGGGTTGTTGTAGAGCATGATGGGCACGCCGATGCTGGCGCCGATCGCGGCGTAGTGGGCGAGGATTTCGGCTTCGCTGAGTTTCCAGTAGGAGGCAGGCAGCACCATCACGACGTCGGCGCCATGAGCTTCGGCGTAGCGCGCGCGGCGCACGGCTTTGGCGGTGGTCAGGTCGGACACGCTGACGATGGTCGGCACGCGTTTGCCGACTTTTTCCAGGCTGTAGGCGCTGACTTCGTCCCACTCGGTGTCGCTCAGATATGCGCCTTCTCCGGTGCTGCCCAAGGGCGCGATGGCATGCACACCGCCGGCGATCAAGCGGTCGATGGAGCGGCCGAGCGCGTCGAAGTCGATGCGTTGCCCATCGGCACTGAACGGGGTGATGGTGTAGCCGATGATGCCGTGAATGTTGAGGCTGGACATGGGAATTCTCCGGTCAAAAAGGGGGGGCTTCAGTTCAGGCAATCGACGTGCTGGCGCAGGGTCTGCCGTGCGTAGTAGTTGAACGCGGCGCCGTGGCGCTTGGGTTTGGAGATCCAGTCATGGGCCTCGCGCCCCAGTTCCGGCAAGATCGGTTGGATCGTCCCGGCCGCCATTGCCAGCAACTGCAACCTGGCCGCGCGTTCGATCAACTGCGCGATCACGCAGGCCTCCTCGATGGCTGCCCCGGTCGATAACTGGCCGTGGTGCGAGAGCAGAATCGCGCGTTTGTCCCCCAGGGCCGTGGTGATGATTGCCCCTTCCTCATTGCCCACCGGCACACCCGGCCAGGTTTGCAGGAATGCGCAGTCGTCGTACAGCGGGCAGAGGTCCATGTGCGAGACCTGCAACGGCACTTCTAGCATCGACAGCGCGGCGACATGGGTAGGGTGGGTGTGGATGATGCAATTCACATCCGGGCGGCCACGGTATACCCAGGTGTGAAAGCGGTTGGCCGGGTTGGGAATGCCGTGGCCTTCCAGTACTTCCAGGTCTTCGTTGACCAGCAGTAGGTTGCTGGCGGTGATTTCGTCAAACCCCAGGCCTAACGGCTGGGTGTAATAGGTGCCTGGCATTGGCCCGCGTGCGGTGATCTGCCCGGCCAGGCCGGAGTCGTGGCCATGGTCGAACAGGATGCGACAAGTGAGCGCCAGCTTTTGCCGGTCGGTCCACGTATTATCCGCCAGGGTGTTTTGCATCTGGGTCAGTGCATGCTTGACCAGTTGGTCTTTGGGGAGCGCTAATGTCTTGGCCATATCGGTGTCCTTTGAGGGTTGCAATGGACGTCGGATTTGCTGGTCTCCCGCTGCTCGCAAGGTCGTTGGGTGAACGCAAATGACACTAACGATGCTATATGACACAAAGTGTCATTGGCAAGCACGGCTCATCGTTTCCTGCATGGATTAATCGCAGCGCATGTCTATCCGTTTGAAATTATTGAGAAAAAAACTTGGCGTTACGTTGGAGACCCTGGCGGAAAAGTCCGGGATGACCAAAAGTTACCTGTCCAAGGTGGAACGCGGGCTCAACACGCCGTCCATCGCCGCCGCGCTGAAATTGGCCAAGGCCCTCAACGTGAACGTCGAGGAGTTGTTCAGCGAGGAACGCGCAAGTCTCGACAGCTACAGCCTGGTGCGCAGCCATGAGCGCCCCGACACGTCACCGGGCTATGCCGTGCTTGCCCACCAGGTCAGCGAACGCAGCCTGTTGCCCTTTATCATCTACCCGCCCGCGGAGTTCTCCGACAAGACCTTCAAGGAACACGTGGGGGAAGAGTTTCTGTTCGTGCACGAAGGCCAGGTGGAAGTGGATTTCATGACCGAACGCGTGACCCTTGAGCGCGGCGATGCGCTGCACTTCAACGCGCAGAAGCCGCACCGCATCCGCTCGGTGGGGCCGGTGCAGGCGCAGCTGTTGGTGGTGGTTCACAGTACTGATGAGTGAGGTTCTTGCAGTAAGCAGGTTTGTCCCGCGCTGGACCGCGAAATGGCTCCCAAGCCAAGCGCCTGCCAGGTAACCACGTTGTCTGGAGTGGGGCTGCTCCACAGCCCAGCGCAGGGCAAGCCTGCTCACCACAGCGTTACGCATCAGCCTTTGAGATGAGTGTAGAGACCTGTTTCAGCCAGCTCATTGGTAACTGATACGCCGCTATCGGAGGCATGGGTATCTACATCTCTTCGGTGAAAACATCACCTGAAAAATGCGGTTTTAGTGGTGAGCAGGCTTGCCCTGCGCGAGGCAAGCCCGTTCACCACAGCGCTATAGAGCCGCTTTAGGATATCTATGTCTCCACGGGGACCGACAACGCCGAGTTACCCAATGCATGGGTGCGCGCCGCAAAGAACTTCAGCGCGACTCCAGTGCCGTCGAACAACTGCGAATACCGGCGCTTCTGCTGACGAATGAACCCCTCACTGCGCCCCGACACCGAGATCGCCAATGTGCTGGGGCGAGCGTGGCGAATCGCGTCCACCAGGTGGCTGTCCTGCGTGCCCAGCTCGTGGCCGAAGACGCACAACGCACCCTGATGGTTGAGCAGTTGCGCGTAACAGTACGACAGGTAATCCGAACTGCGGATGGTCTTGAGCTTCTCCTGAACGCTGCCTTCGCTGACGAACAGCGGCACATCGTCCAGGGTCTTGAGGGTGTTGTTGATCGCGAAACTGCTGAGCAGGGTGCTGTCGGTACTCGGCAGTTTGCGCGCGGTGCCGTCGAGGTTGCGCACCAGGTGCAGACCGCCGTGCAGGTAGAGGATACGCGTGGCGTCGGTGCGGGTATTGCCCAGGTCGAAGCAAGCTTCGGTGCCGCGAAACAGGTCATCGATGCCCGGGGCGTGCAGGATGGCCCAATAGTTGAGCAAGTCGTAATTGCTGGTGAACACCGTGGTGTAGCGGGCCAGCTCGCCATTGATCGCCGCCAGGGTCGAGGGCTGCACCAGGCGCCATGGGATATGCACGGCGTGGATGGTATTGATCAGCGCTTCCTTGATCGCGTAATAGCGATTGCGTGGCGCGGCTGAGCTGACTGCCAGCGCTTTGTTGACCCGGCTGGTGGTTTTTAACGCGCCCAGGGCTTGCTCGAAGCTGCGGGTCTGTAACGCATCGAACACACTGAGTTCGGAGGCGCTCAAGGGTTTTTCTTCGACGGTGCGGGCGTTTTCGAACAGTGAGTCGTAGGCAAAGTCTTCCCAGATCGCCCGGCTGGCGCCGTTGCCGATCAGTATCGCGCTGAAGTCGTGGGTGCTACGCAGCGCGCTCCAGTCTTCAAGGTGGGCGTCAATATCCTGGAAATCCTTCATTGCGGCGGGTCTACTCGAAATCGGCTGGGCGGTGACTTTATCACGAGCCGGCGTTGATCTTGATCAAGGTGCGCCAGGCGGCTGAGGTTGATGCTGTACCTATAACGTCATCCGAGGATTCGCCATGAGCAGCACTTTCTTTATTCCCGCCGTCAACATCATGGGCACCGATTGCCTCGACGAAGCCATGAATGCCATTCGCAACTATGGTTTTCGCAAGGCCCTGATCGTCACCGACGCCGGGCTTGCCAAGGCCGGCGTGGCCGCGATGATCGCCGAGAAACTGGCGATGCAGGACATCGACTCGGTGATCTACGACGGCGCCAAACCCAACCCCAATGTGGAAAACGTCGAGAAAGGCCTGGCACTGTTGCAGCGTAGCGCTTGCGACTTTGTGGTGTCCCTGGGCGGCGGCTCGCCCCATGACTGCGCCAAGGGCATTGCACTGTGCGCCACCAACGGTGGGCATATCGGCGACTACGAAGGTGTCGACCGATCCAGCAAACCGCAACTGCCGCTGGTGGCCATCAACACCACCGCCGGCACCGCCAGCGAAATGACCCGGTTCTGCATCATCACCGACGAAACCCGCCACGTGAAAATGGCCATTGTCGACCGTAACGTTACTCCGCTGCTGTCGGTCAATGACCCGTCGCTGATGGTCGGCATGCCCAAGGGCCTCACTGCCGCCACCGGCATGGACGCCCTGACCCACGCCATCGAAGCCTACGTGTCCACCGCCGCCACGCCGATCACCGACGCTTGCGCGATCAAGGCCATTGAACTGATCAGCGCCAACCTGCGCCTGGCCGTACGTGACGGCAGCGACAAAGTTGCGCGGGAGAACATGGCCTACGCGCAGTTCCTCGCCGGCATGGCCTTCAACAACGCGTCCCTGGGCTTCGTGCACGCCATGGCGCACCAGTTGGGCGGTTTCTACGATCTGCCCCACGGCGTGTGCAACGCGGTATTGCTGCCTCACGTACAAAGCTTCAACGCCAGCGTCAGCGCCAAACGCCTGAGCGACGTCGGCCGCGCCCTGGGCGCCGATACCCAAGGCGTCAGCGATGAAGAGGGCGCCCAAATCGCCATCGCCGCCATCCGCAGCCTGGCCCACGACGTGGAAATCCCCGCCGGCCTGCGCGAACTGGGCGCCAAGTTGCAGGACATTCCCCTGCTGGCCACCAACGCACTTAAGGACGCCTGCGGGCTGACCAACCCACGCCGGGCCGATCAGCGTCAGATTGAGGAGATCTTTCGCAGCGCGTTTTGATCTGCCTTGCAACGGGCGACGCAGATCCACGCGCCGCCCGCTAATGCCACGCACAGAAGCGCCAGAGGCGATGCCTGCTGAGTGACCAGCAGGCTCGCCACGCCACCGATCATGGCCGCCATCAACTGATGGGTAAAACCACTCAAGGCCATGGCGTACGAGCCGCTAATGGGCGCCCCATCGTTGGCCAGTGACAGGCTGATGGGGTAGCTCATTGACTGGCCCAGAACGGCCACGCAATACGGCAGCCACAGCAGCACGGCAAGCCCACTCGCAAACACACTGCCCAGCAACATCACGGCGCTACCCAATAGCACCAGCGCAACCCCCCAACTCATCATGGTCAATCGCCCCGTGCGTGCCACGAAGCGATTGACCATCAAGGCGCCTGCCAGATACGCCCCGCTGATCGGCCAACCCAGCCAACCGTATTGCGCCGCGCTCCACTGAAAATGCCCCTGCAGGATTAGCGGAGCGCAAGTATTGAACGCGATGATCACCCCGTAACCCAAACCGCCGAGCAGCGCGGCATGCAAGAAGGGTGGGTGCCGCGCAATCGTGGCGTAAATGCGCCATGGGGGGAGCGAGGAATCGGCTTTCAATAATTTAGGAAACGTCACACGTTGCAAGACCATCATCAAGAGGGCTGAGCCGATGGCTAGGCCATAGAAAATTGCCTCCCAGCCAAACGCCAGTTGCACCCTAGATCCCGCAAACTGGCCGATGCCCAGTGCGATGACAAACGTCATCCCCAGCCACGACAACCCCTTGGCCAGAAGCGCGCCGCTGAAACTGTCCCGTACCAGAACCCTCGCCATCACCGATACACCGCCCGCGCCAAAGCCCTGAATCAGACGCAAGGTCAAAAACACTTCAACGTTGAACGCTGATGGAATGGTCGCGCTGGCCAACCCATACAGCGCGAGCGCCGCCAGCAGCACCGGCTTACGGCCAAACCGCTCACCCAGGCTGCCCCACAGCAACATCGGCAGTGCCATGCCCACCAAATACACCGCCAGCGCCAGGGCCACTCGATCCTCGGCGGCGGGCAGAGCAAGGGCGATGGCCGGAACCGCCGGCAAGTAGCTGCTGATGCCAACTTGGGCGAGGAAAGCGGCACTGCAGGCGAGCGCAAGGGTGGTGGTGCTTTTCAATGGCAAGCTTCCTTATTGTTGTTTGGCCGTGGAGCTACAGCGGGGACGCCACAAGCTGGTAGTGTATTTGTCTTCAGGATGCCGTTCATGGCGGGCCTTTGAAGGTAAACCTTATGAGAGTTCTGTTATTTGGCGCCACTGGCATGGTCGGCCAGGGCGTGTTGCGCGAGTGCCTGCTGGCGGCGGATGTGCAGGAGGTCGTCGCGGTTGGCCGTACGCCGCTGCCTCAGGTGCATGGCAAGCTGCATCAGGTGTTGCACGCCGATATGCTGGATTTCCAGCCGTTGGAAAATCTGTTGCAGGGCTTCGATGCGTGTTTCTTCTGCCTGGGTGTTTCTTCGGCGGGCATGAGTGAAGCGCGCTACACCCATCTGACTTACGACCTGACCCTCGTCGCCGCCAGTACCCTGGCGCGGCTCAATCCGCAGATGACGTTTATCTACGTGTCCGGCGCCGGCACCGACAGTACCGAGAAGGGCAAGTCGATGTGGGCGCGGGTCAAGGGCAAGACCGAGAATGCTTTGCTGCGCTTGCCGTTCAAGGCGGTCTACCTGTTCCGCCCCGGGGTCATTCAGCCGATGCATGGCGTGCGTTCCAAGACGCCGCTGTATCAGGCGTTCTATAGGCTGTTCGGGCCGTTGCTTTCGCTGGTGCGTCGGATAAAACCCGAATGGGTAGTGAGCACCGAGTCGGTGGGGCGTGGGATGCTGGCGGCGGTACGCCATGGCGCGCCGCAGGCAGTGGTGGAACAGGCCCAGATCCAGCGTCTGGCCAGCGAGCGTGTGTGATGTTGCACAAGAGCCTGGTGCGGCGCCTGGACCTGATCACCCTGCAACTATTCGTCGCGGTGTTCGAAGAGGGCACGCTGACCCGTGCCGCCACCCGTGAAGCCATCGCAGTGTCCGCCGCCAGCAAACGCTTGATGGAATTGGAGCAGGTGCTCGGAGTCAGTCTGTTTGTGCGCCGGGCCAAAGGCATGGAGCTGACGGCAGCCGGCGAGACCCTGCTACACCATGCACGCAGGATGCTGTTCAACGTCGAAAAAATGGGCCTGGAGCTGGGCGAACACAGCCATGGTGTGCGCGGTTATGTGCGGATGCTGGCCAATCTGTCCGCGATCATTCAGTTCCTGCCCGAAGACCTGCGGGATTTTTCCGAGCTGCATCCCGAAGTCAAAACCGATCTGGAAGAGCGCCCCAGCAACGGCGTAGTGCAGGGTGTACTGGACGGGGTGGCGGACCTGGGGATCTGCTCCTGCGACACCGACACCAAGGGCCTGCCCAGCGTGACCTATCGCCACGACAAACTGGTGGTGCTGATGCCGGCCGATCATCCGCTCGCGGCCCGGCCGGCCCTGGCGTTCGCCGACACCCTGGGCAGCGATCACATCGGCCTGCACGCCGCCAGCTCGATCAACATGCGCACCCATGCCGCCGCGCGCGAGGCTGGCCAGATGCTGCGCCTGCGCATTCATGTGCCGGGGTTCGATGCGATGTGTCGCATGGTCCAGGCCAAGATGGGCATCGGCATCCTGCCGCGCAAAGCCTATGAGCTGTTCGGCCGCCCGCTGGGCCTGCACGCCGTGGCGCTGACAGACGCCTGGTCGGACCGCAGTCTGATCCTGGTCGTACGTGATGAAACACAGTTGTCGCCCGTCAGCCGTTTACTGTTCGACTACCTGAGTCTCTCAGTGCCTTCCCTGGAGCGGCCTGACAGCCTGGTCCTACGGAAAAATCCCTGAGCGTTCGCGTTTAACGAACGCTCCTTGCCAACTGACGGTTGGATTTCTCCCGCGGCGGTCCTCTAGCCTTGGTCACTATTCCAAGAATAAGAGGGACTCCCGATGACGGCTCCACTAAGCGGAATCAAGGTGATCGAGATCGGCACGCTGATCGCAGCGCCGTTTGCCGCACGGCTGATGGCAGAATTTGGCGCCGATGTGATCAAGATCGAATCCATGGGGCAGGGCGATCCGCTTCGCAAATGGCGAAAGCTGCACGAGGGCACTTCGCTGTGGTGGTACCTGCAATCGCGCAACAAGAAATCCCTGGCCCTGGACCTCAAGTCCAGTGAAGGCCTGGACCTGATCAAGCAACTGCTCGGCGATGCCGACGTCCTGATCGAAAACCTGCGCCCCGGCGGCCTGGAAAAACTCGGCCTGGGCTGGGAGGTGCTGCACGCGCTGAACCCTAAGCTGACCCTGGTGCGCATCTCCGGCTACGGCCAGACCGGGCCGTACCGTGATCGTCCGGGCTTTGGTGCCATCGGCGAGGCCATGGGCGGCATTCGCTACACCACCGGCAACCCGGAATCGCCTCCGGCGCGGGTCGGGGTAAGCCTCGGCGACTCCCTGGCCTCGTTGCATGGAGTGATCGGCGCGTTGATGTCGTTGCTGCGGGTCAAGACCGGCCAGGGCGAGGGGCAGATCGTCGATGTGTCCCTGGCTGAAAGCGTGTTCAACGTGATGGAAAGCCTGGTGCCGGAATACGACATGCTCGGCCATGTGCGCGAGCGCAGCGGCGGTGCGTTGCCCGGCATCGCGCCATCCAATACCTACCCGACCGCCGACGGTGCCTACGTGGTGATCGCCGGCAACAGCGACCCGATCTACAGGCGTCTGATGCACGCCATCGGCCGCTCCGACCTGGCCGACGCGCCCGAACTTGCCCACAACGACGGCCGTGCCGCCCAAAGCGCCGTGCTGGACGCGGCCATCACCCACTGGACCAGCAGCCAGCCCATCGACCGCGTGCTCAGCGCCCTGGAGGCTGCCGAAGTGCCGGCCGGTCGCATTTATTCAGTGGCGGATATCGTCAGTGATCCGCACTACCAGGCCCGCGACATGCTGCTCGATGTCCAGTTGCCCGGCGGTGTGTCGGTGAAGATGCCAGGCATCGTGCCCAAGCTCTCGCAAACCCCCGGCGGCGTGAATTGGCAGGGGCCCGCGCTGGGTCAGCACACCGACGAAATCCTCGGCAACCTGGGCTTGGGTGGTCCTGATATCCAACGCTTGAGAGCTTCGGGGGTGGTGCAATGATCCAGCGTTATGACGACCCGTTGATCGTGCAGGAAGTGTCGCCGCGCGATGGCCTGCAGATCGAGCCGACCTGGGTCAAGACCGCCGATAAGATTGCCTTGATCGATCAGTTGTCCCTCGCCGGTTTTTCCCGCATCGAAGCCGGCTCGTTCGTGTCGCCCAAGGCCATCCCGGCGCTGCGCGACGGCGAGCAGGTGTTCCAGGGCATCGAACGTCGGCCGGGGGTGATCTACGTGGCGCTGATCCCCAACCTCAAGGGGGCTCAGCGTGCTATCGAATCCCGCGCCGACGAATTGAACCTGGTGATGTCCGCCAGCCAAACCCACAACCTGGCCAATATGCGCATGCGCTGCGAAGCGTCCTTGGCGGCGTTCGCCGATGTCGCGCGGTTCGCCGCCGAGCATCCGGTACGTCTCAACGGCAGCATCGCCACCACCTTTGGATGCCCGTTCGAAGGCAAGATCGACGAAGACCGGGTGCTGCAGATTGTCGAGGCATACCAGGCGCTGGGTATCCAGGGCATCAGCCTGGCCGACACCACCGGCATGGCCAACCCGCGTCAGGTGACGCGCCTGGTCAAACGCGTGTTGCAGCGGGTTTCTGCGCGGGATCTGACCCTGCATTTTCATAACACCCGCGGCCTGGGCCTGTGCAATGTGCTGGCGGCTTATGACGCCGGCGCGCGCCGCTTCGATGCGGCGCTCGGCGGCCTGGGCGGCTGCCCGTTTGCGCCGGGGGCGTCGGGCAATATCTGCACTGAAGATTTGGTCAACCTGTGTGATGAAGTGGGCATTCACACCGGTATCGACCTGCCGCACCTGTTGCAGTTGTCCCGGCGCTTGCCGGCGCTGCTGGGTCACGAATTGCCCGGCCAGGTGGTCAAGGCTGGGCGTAATTGCGACCTGCATCCACCACCGGCGTACACCGCCGCGTTGTGACGCTACACCAGACAACAAAAACAATCGGACGCCGTAGAGCGATCCGCTGGGAGAAAACAATGAGCACCAATACAGTAGAGACCGGCGCGCGCCCGGTCGGTGATGTCGATCCGGTCAAAGCGGTGGTTCACAAGGTTGCGTGGCGCCTGATGCCGCTGATCATGGTGTGCTATCTGTTCGCCTTTTTCGATCGCATCAATATCAGCTTCGCCAAGTTCCAGCTGCAGGCCGACCTGGGCCTGAGTAACACCGCCTACGGTCTGGGCGCGGGGCTGTTCGTGATCGGCTACGTGATCTTCGAGGTGCCGAGCAACATGATGCTGTACCGGGTCGGCGCGCGCCGCTGGATCGCGCGGATCATGGTGTCCTGGGGCCTGGCCACGGCGGCCATGGTGTTCGTCACGGCCGAGTGGCAGTTCTACGCCCTGCGCTTTCTGATCGGGGCCATGGAGGCCGGGTTTGCCCCTGGCGTGCTGTATTACCTGACCTTGTGGTTTCCCCAGGACTTCCGTGGGCGCATCACCTCGATGCTGTTTCTCGCCTCGGCCTTTTCCGGGCTGGTAGGCGCGCCGTTCTCCGGCCTGGTGCTGGAGCATATGGACGGCGTGCTGCAAATGCGCGGCTGGCACTGGCTGTTCCTGCTCGGCGGTCTGCCGTGCGTGGGGCTGGCCTGGATGGTACTCACCCAATTCAAGGACCGCATCGAGGACGCGCCCTGGCTCAGCGCCGAAGAGAAAACCCTGCTGGCCAGCCGCATCGCGGTGCACGAAGTGCACAAGAAAGGCTCGCTGCTGCAAGCCTTGCGGATTCCCGGATTCCTGATGTTGGCACTGATCTACTTCCTGATCCAGGTGGCGTCCTACGGCCTCAACTTCTGGGCGCCGCAATTGATCCGCAGCGCGGGTATCGAAAGCGCGGTGGTGATCGGTCTGCTGACCGCCATTCCGTATATCTGCGGGGCTATCACCATGGTGGTGGTGGGGCGTTGGTCGGATGCCACCGGCGAGCGGCGCAAGTTCGTTAGCGGCTTGGTGGTCATGGGCGCGGTCGGGTTTTTCTGCGCGGGCATCTTCGATGATCAGCAGGTGTTTCTAATTATTGCGTTGGGCCTTTTGGGCGCCGGCATCATTGCCTCGATCCCGACGTTCTGGACCTTACCGCCCAAACTGCTGGCCGGTGCCGGGGCGGGCGCGGCGGGCGGGATTGCGCTGATCAACACGCTGGGGCAACTGGGTGGGATCGTCAGCCCGGTGATGGTGGGTCGCATCAAGGACATCACCGGCACCACCACGCCGGCGCTGTATGTGATCGGCGTGTGTGCGTTGATCGCCGCTGCGTTGCTGATGTGGGGCCTGCCGCAGAAAATGCGCACGTCCGACAAGCGCTGACGCGGGTTCACGCGGATGCCAGCGCTTTGGCTGGCGCGCCGCCGAACTGAATCAACGCCACGCCCCCCATCAGCAACAACGCCCCGACCACCCGGGGCGTTGTCAGTTGACGCTCTGCCAGACCGAACAGGCCGAAGTGGTCGAGCATCAGCGAGGCCAGCATCTGCCCGGCCAACGCCAGCGCGACAAACCCCGACGCGCCCAATTTGGGCAGCAGCATCAGCGCCAGGGAAATAAAACACACACCAAAGGCACCACCGGCCCACATCCACAGGGGCGCCTGGGTGATAAAGGCCAGGCTCGGCAACGGCAGGCGCAGCGCCAACATCACCGGCAGCAGCACCACAATGCTCACCAGCAGCGAGGCCAGCGTGGCCCACAGCGGGTGGCCGAGGCCGCGCCCGAGGTTGGCGTTGATCGCGCTCTGAAATGGCACCACCGCGCCGGCGATCACGGCCAGCACTATCAGCCCAAGCCAATGCAAAGGGGTCATCTCGAATCTCCTGAATGGTTTCGCTGGACTCTAGGGTATTCGTCAAGCAAATTTAAATTCCAAGTTCTTATGATAAGCATGCAGCTGATGAATGATCTGCGTCGCATCGACCTCAATCTGCTGGTGATCCTCGACGCGTTGCTCACTGAGCAGCACGTCACCCGCGCCGCCGAGCGCCTGCACCTGAGCCAGCCGGCGGTCAGCCATGCGCTGGCGCGTTTGCGCGATGTACTGGATGACCCGTTGCTGGTGCGCCAAGGCGGCACACTGGTGCCCACGGCCCGGGCCCTTGAGCTGGCTACGCCGCTGGCCGAAGCCTTGGCACAGGTGCAGGCGCTGCTGGCACCGAATCAATTTGACCCGGCATCGGCCAAGCGCCGGTTTCGTGTGGCGATGTCGGACTACAGCGCGGCGATTTTCCTACCGAGCCTGGTGCGCACTTTGCGCCGCGAAGCGCCCGGTATCGACCTGCAAATCGTGCAAACCAGCCGCGAAGGCATGGTCGACGGCATACTCAACGGCGACCTCGACCTGGCCGCCGGTGTGTTCCCCGATATCCCTAGGGAACTGCGCACCACGGCGCTGTTCGATGAGCACTACACCTGCCTGATCGATCGCGACAGCCTACCGGACAACGCCACGCTCGACCTGCCCACTTACCTGGCACGCCCCCACGTGCTGCTGGAAATGCGCGGCAGCGGCACCCCGGAAATCGAGCGGGCGCTGAGGGCGATCCGCCAGCGCCGACACGTGGCGATCAGCCTGCCGCACTGGGGCGTGGCGCCACAGTTGATCCTGGGCACGGACCTGATCCTGACGGTGTCCGCCCGTGGCGTGCAGAACGTTGATCATCGGCAATTGCTCACTCTGCCACCGCCGTTCGCTATTCCATCGTTTGCCTTCGAACTGGCCTGGCATGCGCGGCGGGGTGGGGATACGGGGCTGCAATGGCTGATTGGGCGTATACAAGCGGTGGTGGGTCGAGATCCGCTCGTTTCATAATCTGCGCTCGCACTGTTGGATCTTGCTCAAGCTATTGCGCCGAGGAAATATCATGCTTTCTGGCTTCAACCACCTGACTCTGGCCGTCACCGACGTGCCGCGCAGCGTCAATTTCTACCATGATGTGCTGGGGCTTCAGCTTGACGCCACGTGGGATAATGGCGCGTATTTATCATTGCCGGGGTTGTGGTTGTGCCTGTCCCTCGACAGCTCATGCGGGTCGGAGCCGGCTGCGGACTACACGCATTACGCGTTCTCGGCTGAGCCTCAGGGGTTCACCGCGCTGGTCGAGCGTCTGCGTACCGCCGGTGTGCAGGAATGGCGCGATAACCGCAGCGAGGGCGCCTCGTTCTTTTCTCGACCCGGACGGCCATAAGCTCGAAGTCCACGTCGGCGATCTGGCGTCGCGCCTGCGAGCCTGTCGCACGCGGCCTTATACCGGCATGACGTTTTACCCGTAAGGCCGGAACGTGCAAAATCCTTGCACCCTTCACTGATCAGAGTCGCGCCATGACCCCTTCCTTGCTGCTCGCTGTGCTTGCTTCGGGTTTTATCTACGGGATTACCCCTGGCCCCGGTGTACTGGCCGTGTTCGGCATCGGTGCCGCCCGTGGACGGCGGGCCGGGGCGGGGTTTTTGTGCGGGCATTTGCTGGGGGACGTGGTGTGGTGCAGCACTGCGTTGATTGCCATCGTCGGTGCGCGGGAGGTGGGCAGCAGCGCGTTCGATGTGCTGGGCGTGCTCAGCGGTGCGTATTTGTTCTGGCTGGGCTGGCGCGCGATACGCACCCAGCGTCGCAGCAGCGATGCTCCCGAGGGCGCGGCGCGGCATCCGTTCTGGCACGGCATTCTGTTCGGCTTGACCAACCCCAAGGCCTACCCGGTGGCGGTGGCCACCTTTACTGCGTTGTTGTCCAGCCGTGCCGAGCTGCTGACCTGGTCGATGCTGCCGTGGTTGATCGTGTTGAGTTTTATCGGCGGGTTGCTGGCTTATGGGATTCTGGTCGGCGTGGTCGGCGCTCAGCGGGTGCGCACCCTGTACCAGCGCCATGAAATCCTTATCACCCGTCTCTGTGGCGTGATGTTTATCGGCTTCGCCATTAACGCCCTGGCCCATGCTTTGCCCGGCTTGTTTGGCAGCAAAGCGGCCTGACGAGCCGATGACCGTTCGTCGCACTGGTAAGTTTTTTCTAAACCTTTACTCCTGTGAAAATTCGAATTCAGGGCAGGGCCTGTGTCCCGCCCTAATTTTTGCTCTGGAGGAACCCATCATGAGCCGCATGGCTATCCGGTTACGCACCGCCAGTTTCGCGATGCTGCTGGGCCTCGGCGCCAGCAGTGCTTTCGCCCAGTCGCCTGCCGAATTCATCGAGAAGGCGTCGGCCAAGGGCATGGCCGATATCGAAACCAGTCGCATGGCCCACGCGAAAACCTCGTCCCAGGAAATCAAGGACTACACCATCGAAGTCATCAACGAGCGCACCCTGGCCAATCAGCATCTGGCGGCGATTGCCAAGAAGCTCGATCTGCCTGTGGCCCCGCGCGAACAGATCGTGGATAAAGCCGAGACCTTGATGCCCGAACTCAAGGACGGCGACTCTTTCGATGCCGCCTACACGGCCCAGCAGGTCAAGGAGAACGAAGAGGCCATCGCGCTGTTCAAGCAAGAAGGTGCCGCCTCGGATGTACCGGAAATAAAAGCGCTGGTGGATGAAACGTTGCCACGCTTGGAAGAGCGTCTGCAAAAGGCCCGCGCGCTGGCCTCGACCTATGGCAAAGGTCATCAAGGCGATGGTTGAACCTTACGCCTGAACCAAAAAACGGCGGCTGGATCACATCCAGCCGCCGTTTTTTTATGCCTGATTCAGATCGGTTTTACTCGGCGCCGCATCGTCGGCGGCGTGCCCGCAGCTGCTGTTGAGATTCATCGAGGCCGTTTTGCCGATGCTGCGGTATTCCTGGCGCAGTCTTTCCAGTTCCTTGCGGTCAAGGCCATCCAGGCTCAGTACGGCATTCTGCGCGTCCTTGGTCACCCGCAGCAGTTCGTCGATCTTGATATGCAGGATGTCGTTATCGCGGTTTTGCGTGTTCTGAATCAGGAACACCATCAGGAACGTGATGATGGTGGTCGATGTGTTGATGATCAGTTGCCAGGTGTCGTTGTAATGAAAATACGGCCCGCTCAGGCTCCATAGGCCGATCAACGCGACTGCCGCGTAGAACGTGCGCGCGCTGCCCGCCCAGCGAGACAGAGATTGGGAGACTGCAGAGAATTTCATGACCGGGTTCCTTAAAAAATACAGGTGATGAAATTCTGACCGCAGCCGCGCTCTAAAATTTATTTTTACAATTTTGCGATTGAATGCAGCGGAATGCTTGTCCGACACGTTTTCGGAGTGGGCCTACGGTCCCCTGCTGCCAGGCACTCAAGACTGGGCTTTTCCACCGGACATGCCCCATGCGCCTCAATGCCTCTTGTGACCTGCACACTCTCTATCGCCGCACCGAAGATTATTTTTTTGCGCTGTTATGCCTGCTGCATCGGCGCTTCAGTGCCGATACCTGCGCCTATTTCACCGCGCAAAAATCAAGCCCGTTTAACGTTCTTTCTGGAGGCTACAGCGAGTGGCAGCTCGGTGTATCGAAAGTTGGGGTTCGAACCGTTATACAACTGCAAGGCTTTTGTCCGCGGGCCCATCTTGCCTGCTTGATCAGAAGCCCATTGTTGTCTGGCCGCGATCCTCAAGGGCCAACAGATACTGCTTGGCCTCCAGCCCACCGGCAAACCCGGTCAAACTGCCTGACGCACCGATGACGCGATGGCAGGGGGCGATGATCGAAATGGGGTTCCGACCATTGGCCGCGCCCACGGCGCGTACCGCGCTTGGGTTGCCGATTTGCTGCGCGATCTGGCTGTAGCTGCGGGTTTCGCCGAAAGGGATGGTCAACAGCGCTCGCCACACCTGCTTCTGGAAGTCGGTGCCGGTGAACTCCAGTTCCAGCTCGAACCTATCGCGCCGGCCCGCGAAGTACTCCATCAACTGACGCTCGGTTTCCAACAGCACCGGGTTGTCGTCAGCAGCGCGTAACTCGCCGAGTCGAACCCGATTGGCGCGTTCGGTTTCCCACAAAATGGCACTGAGCTTGTCGTGGCGGGCCACCAGGGTGAGCTGGCCGACGGGGGAGGGCATGAGCATGTAGTCGTAGGACATAGGCGAACTCCTGGGAGGGCGACAGTTTAACGGCGCATCCCAACACTAGCGCCAACAGACTAAGTGGGCACTACGTTTCTTGCGCTCGAATTTTGCGCCCCTCTAGAAATTCCAATACACCCAGCTGGAGTAATTGGGGGCTACGTACCACCAGGCGATCAGAAACGGCACCTTCACTATCGTCGGTTGCCCTACGGCAAACAGTGAGAGGGTATTAAGCACAGTGACGACCAGCGCAAACAGGCTGACGCGCCGGCTGGCGTGGCGCTTGGCAAATCGTACGCCGTACACCGACCCAGCAAGGGAGGCCAACACCAGTAGCAACCCAAACGGCACCGGCAACCTCAGGAACGAAACCAGCAGGGGCAGCACCACCACCCAGCCCACCACCTGATGCAGGATGGGCTTGGGCGTGGTTTGTGGGTATTCAGGCATGGCGGTCATCTTGCTTCCGGGGGCAGGGGTCGCATCATCCTTACCGGAATCTTTCAGCGCATCCAGATTTTTCCGAACGTGATTTACCGCTGCTAAAAGGTCGCCTCCAGGGAAAACGGCACGCGCAACGCTTCGATGGGCCCATCGCGTACCCCGCACATTTCGTCATGGGCGCACTGTTGCACCAGCACGCAGGGGAAGGGTGCCACGCCTTGCAGCAGGTCGCGCAAGTGTGTGGTGGAGCGGATACGCAAAGGCTGGCCGTCCTCGCCCAACAACGTCATCTCGCCGTGAACCAGCCTGATGCGTGCCACATAGAAACCGCCCTCCAGCGACAGCAATTCCAGTTCGCGGACTTCGCCTTTTGCAGCCACATCCGACAGCATTTGCATATTCATCATTCATCCCCACGCCTGTCAGGCAGGCTGAAAAACCCGTTTATTGGCGACGGAAAAACAGCGTGACCTGCCCCCATTCCACGCCGAACTTGGACATGCTGGAGCGGTTGATCAGGGTGTCTTCGTCCATCAGATACATCCAGTCGTCGAAGCTGACTTCGTACACCGAACCGTCCACCGGCAAGTTGAGCCGATAGCGCCAGCGCAACGCGTTGCCCGCCACCTCACCGATCGCCTCGCCGACCACATCGCCGGCGCGCCCACGCCAGCGCCCGGGGCCGTCCGGGGTGAGCGTCCATACGCGACGTTGGCGAGTGCCATCGCTGTACACGAAACGCTCGTCGAGAATCAGCTGGTTGCCCTCGCGCCGGCTCTCGATCTGCACTTCAAAGCGCTTGGCTACCTCGCCGGAACGCTTCTCGAAAATGCCCCAGGCCTTGACCGGCTTGCTGAAAAAACGCTCCAGATCCAGCTTGGGTTGCTGATCGGCATAGTGATCCACCCCCACGCCCGTGCAACTGCACAGACTTGCGACCAGCAATAGAGAAACCAGTAGACGCACCATGGCGGGGCTCCGTGATCGTGCGAGGCGAAGTGCCCCTATCGCCATTGATACTTGTACAAAATAATTGATTTGTACAGGTTTACGCTGCGTCGTGATGCGCAAAGGTCGCAAGATCGGGTGGTATCACTGAATTTCGCCCATAAAAAAACCGGCCACCAAGGGCCGGTTTTCTTATGCATCCCCGTCAGCAACGGCGTGACGGGGAGCGAATCTGAGTGGAGCGGGTGAAGGGAATCGAACCCTCGTTATCAGCTTGGGAAGCTGGAGTAATGCCATTATACGACACCCGCTCAGAGCGGCTGACTTTGTACCAGATGCGCGCTGGGATTTGAAGTTTTTCTTTGGAAAATGTGCAGGTTGCGTGCATCTGCCGAGGTGACGAACGGCTTCTTGCCGGCTCACCATGGCGACCGCACGTGTTCGCCATGGTGAGCCGGCAAGGCTTCTGCGGTTCAGAGTGCGAACGCATGTTGCGTTTGGCCGCGGTCGTAACGCGGCCGGTTGATGCGCTGCTCCGGTTTCAAGAAACCCACCACGGCGTCACGGCTGTCCCGACACGCGGCTTTGTGTTCCATGTCCAGAAAGTGACCGGTGGCCTGGATGCTACTGAAGCTGCTGTTCTTCACATATTGACCGAATAGCCTGGCATCGTCGGCGCTGGTGTATTCGTCCCATTCGCCGTTGACGAACAGCACCGGAATGTCGATCTGCTTGGCCGCCTTGAGGTAGCACAACCGGTCGCTGTCGAGCACTTGGCTGATGTGGAAATGCATCTGCCCGTATTCATGCTCGGCCAGGCTGCTAACATGCTTGTGGTTGAACCGTTTGAACAGCGAGGGCAGATGCTTGCCGATGGTGCTGTTGACCAAGTGGCCGACACGGTCGCGGTCGAGGTTGCTCAGGTAATCGACGCCGCGTTCCAGGTAGTCGCGCATGGGCGCATTGATCACCGGTGAGAATGAGCTGATCACGGCTTTTTCCACCCGGCGCGGGCGCTGGGAGAGGGCGACCAGGGTGGCGGCGCCGCCCCAGGAAAACGACAACACATGTTCGGCGGCGAAGTGCTCGATCAGCTCCAGCAGGATATGGCCTTCGACGTCCTTTGTGAGCATATGCTCGTGGCGGTTATGGAGTTTGGAACGGCCGGCGTAGGGCTGGTCGTACAACACCACATTGAATTGCGGGTGCAGGCTCTTCACGGTTTGGGCGAAGGATGCCGTGGTGGCCATCGAGCCGTTGACCAGAATGATGGTCTTTGCAGCGGCATCCGCGCGATAGAACTCCGTGTAAACCCGATACTGACCCTTTATATCCAACACAGCGATTTCTGGCCTCATGTCGTAAGACTCCTGGCAAGCGGGTAGGGCGCGCAGAACACTCTGCACGAGCTTTGTGACAGGTAGGCATACGCCTGGAAAAGGAAGGCCCATGTCGGTCCGATTACGGCTGGCCGGCGGGTGTTGTTATGGCGGGCGGTTTGCCTGGAGGGCCCGTGGATCAAGCGCGGGCAGGGCAAGGTGGGTCTTGGAGTTTATAGGCGACTCGTCAGTCATATTGCGGCTGACGGTTTGATTCAAGCAGCAGACCCGGGATGCCGCAAGGCGCTCAAATAGGTTTTTGCAGTCGCCGGCTGAATGGTCGTCAGACCTGTCTGATTTCTGCGTCGGTCAATGCCCGGTACTCGCCCGGCGCAAGGGTCGCGTCCAGCACCAGCGGGCCCATGCGCTCACGATGCAGGTCGATCACTTTATTGTCGAAATGTCCGAACATGCGTTTGACCTGGTGGTAGCGGCCCTCGACGATGCTCAACCGCGCGGTCCTCGGCCCCAGCAGCGTCAGTTCGGCGGGTTGGGTGGTGAGGTCTTCGAAGGCAAAGTACAAGCCTGCGGCGAACGTAGGCGCGTACTCGGGGCCGATGTCCTGTTGCGTCTCGACCCGGTACACCTTGGGCAACTTGGTCTGCGGTTGAGTCAGCCGGCGCGACCATTGGCCGTCATTGGTGATCACCAGCAAGCCCGTGGTGTTGAAGTCCAGCCGCCCGGCAATATGCAGCTCGCCCTTATCCGGCTCATCGAGCCAATCGAGTACGGTCGGGTGTTCAGGATCCAACGTCGCGCTCACACAGCCCCTGGGTTTGTGGAGCATGAAATAACGCGCCGGCTTGCCCGCCTGCAGCACCTCATCGTCCAGGCATACCCGGCTGAATTCGCGCACTTCATGGTGAGGATCGCTGACGGCAACGCCATCGACCCGGATCCGCCGCTCCACCAATAACAGGCGTACTTGTTTTCGATTGAAGCGCGGCAGGTTGCTGAGGAAACGATCGACACGCATCAGGATCGCTCGGCGTCGCGTAACTGTTGGTCGACCTGGGCACAGCGCGGGCACAGGCAGGCTTGGTTACGCAGGGCGTCCGGCAGGGCTTGCAGCACCGCCGGATCGATGGTGACGCTGTAGCACCAGCAGGCTTGGTCGACGCGGCGAGGGTCGGCCAGGGCGCAGTCGTTGCGAGCGCCGCAGGCGGGGCAGAGGGTGGGCGTGGTCATCGGTCGGTTCGGGCGGTATCGGGCAAGGAGCCGGTCCATTCCGGCGTGCCTTGCACGATACAGGGCCGACCTTGCCTCGGCTACTCATAGCTGGAACTTGCTGACCAGCACATTGAACGAGGTAGCCAAGCGCGACAGGTCCTGGCTGGAGGCGTTGGTCTGGTGCGCACCGGCGGCTGTCTGAGTGGACAGGTCCTGAATGTTAAGCAGGTTGCGATCCACTTCACGGGCCACCTGGGCCTGTTCTTCCGATGCGGACGCGATGACCAGGTTGCGTTCGTTGATCTTGGCCACGCTGGCGGTAATGCGTTGCAGCGCTTGACCGGCACTTTGCGCCAGGGTCTGGGTATTGTTGGCCCAGGTCAGGCTCTTGTTCATTGCCGCCACCGCGCCGTCGGCGCCCACCTGCACTTCGCCGATCATTTTTTCGATGTCGACCGTGGAGGTCTGGGTGCGATGGGCCAATGCCCGCACCTCATCGGCAACCACCGCAAAGCCGCGACCCTGCTCACCGGCCCGCGCCGCCTCGATGGCAGCATTGAGTGCCAGCAGGTTGGTCTGGTCGGCGATGCTACGGATCACGTCGATCACCTTGCCGATCTCGCGTACCTGGTTGGCCAGGTCGACGACCGATTGCGTCGAGTCGTTGATCTCCACCACCATCGACGACATGCCGGATACCGCCTGCTCCACCTGCTGGCGGCCGTCTTCGGCTTCGGCGGTGGCCTGGCGCGAGGCTTCGGAGGTGGACACGGCATTGCCGGCCACTTCGTCCACCGCGGCGGTCATCTGGTTGACGGCAGTGGCGGCCTGTTGGATTTCGTCATTCTGACGGGTCAGGCCACGGGTGCTTTCATCGGTGACCGCACTCAGTTCTTCGGCGGCCGAGGCCAGTTGATCCGAAGCATTGGCGATTTCCATCAGGGTGCTTTTCAGGCCGCCCTGCATGTCCGACAGTGCCATCAACAGTTGCCCGGCTTCGTCGGTACGTTCGGTGAGGATGGCGTGGGTCAGGTCACCGCTGGCAATGCGTTGGGCGCTCTGCACCGCTTGGGCAATGGGGCGGGTGATCAGACGGGTGATCAGCACGCCCACGGTGATGGCGATGATGAACGCCAGTACGATGCCACTGATCATCCACGTCAAGGCGCTGTTGCGCAGCTCGTCGGCGGCGATGGCGCCTTCTTTGATCTGGCGGTTGTTGGACTCGATGATCACGCGGATCAACTCGCGGGCCTGGCGGAACAGTTCGTTGTTGGTGGTGTTGAGTTCAGCCCGAGCCTGATCGATCTTGCCGCTGTCGAGCATCGCTGTAATGCGTTCGGCACTGCTGATATAGCTCGGTAGCACGTTATCCAGTTTGTCACCCGCTGCCCGTTCGTCATCTGCCAGTGGCGTTGCGCGGTAGGTGGCGTAGGCATCCTGGCTGCGCTTGAGTTCGTTGGCGATGTCTTGGCGTACGCGGTCGCGGTCTTGCTGGGACACATCGCCTTGGCTGGCGTCCATCAGGCGGTACAAGCCTCGATTGTGCGCGACGATCCCATTGAGGGTGGCGGCCGTGGTGCTCACTGATACAAGGTTGTTGGAAAACGTGAGTTCCAATGCCGTGGACAGCCTGACCACGCCCTTGATACCCAGCAAGCCAACCCCGAGGGTGACCAGCGCACACAGTAAAAACGAAAGCAGCAGCTTGGTTGAAATTTTCATGGTTCGAATCCGGGGACGTTAGCGAAGGATGCACGCTAGAGCCTCCCTGGCTGCACGCGACATCATAGTGACATCATGGTAAAGCGAAGAGTTTCAACATCCAAAAATTAACTGAAACGTTAAAGCTCAAGATTGGATTCGAGCTGCGGAAGGGCAGCGTCCATAGGCATTTATCAGAGGCGGCCTAGGTGTATCAAGTTGTTACAGGAACGCACCAGATTCCGTTTTTGATGTCAGATATTTCGTCATTCAGTGAAAGCTGAATGCCGCCCTTCAGCGTCGCTGAAGGTGCTCTTTCGCGGTCCAGGAGGCCGCCATGTATCGACGAATGCTGCTCAGCGCTTTACTCGGTCTGACCCTTTCCGCTTGCGTGCCCTATTACGAGGGAGGCCAGAGCTACTACCGTTCCGAGGTCTATACCTCACCCGCGCCGACGTACTACTACGGGGGTGGCTCGGTGTATCAATACCGGCGTGATTACTACCCTGCGCCCCGTTACTACGCACCGGCACCGCGTTATTACTCTGCGCCGCGCTACTACCAGCCGGCCCCGCGCTATTACTCGGCGCCGCGTTACTACCCGTCCGGGCCGCGCGCCGGCTACCGGCCTTATCCCAATCAGGGCTGGGGGGATCGCGGTGGGCATGACCGTCGAGGCGACCGTGGCGACCGTGGTGGCGGACGCGGCGGTCATTGGTAAGTTTCCGACTATCGAGCGGCGCATCTAGCGCCGCTTTTTTTCGTCTGCCGTTTGTCGGAACTGTCATATTTGACAGGTATCCTTCGCGCTCCAGATGTATTTCACTCACAGGGATCAGAGTGCCGGTCAGGCATGGAGCGTCCAGTGGTTAAGCGATCAATCTGCCTGCTTGTGGTGATGATCTGCGGCGTTATGCACGCCAGCGCGAAGCAGGGGTGTCCGTACGCGTCCTCCGTTCAATTAAAAGAGGGGCGTTTCCAGGCGCGCGATGGGCAGCTTTTGTGGCAGGGGCCTAAGGTTACCCAACTGGATTTCGTCAGCGGGTTCGTGGGCGCATTGTTCATTCCTACCCAGGGGCAGGCCCGGGAAAACGGCTACGTTGAGAAGTGCATCTACCGAACCAACGGCGATCAAGTAATTGCACTGCGCTATGGCGGCTCGGAGGAGGTCGACAGCGTGTCGCTGACCAGCGGCCTGCATTGGCGCCTGGCCAAGGATCCCTTCGGCCAGGACATCTATATCTGCGATGACAGCCAGCCCGATAATTGCTCTTTCACCATTGACCGCTCCAAGCACTGAGCTGTCAAAAGTCGGAAAGGTCTGCCAGAGGGTGCCTACCCTCCCACGCTTTGTTGAAGTGCGCCTGCACCACGGCGTCCGGGATCGTATTGATGTCCGGCCAGTGCCAATGAGGCGTCTGATCCTTGTCGATCAACCGCGCACGCACGCCTTCGGCGAATTCCGGGTGACGGCAGCAATTGAGGCTGAGGGTGTATTCCATTTGGAACACCTGGGCCAGGGACAAATGCCGCGCGCGCTGGATCTGCTCCCACACCAAGTGCGCCGTCAGCGGGCAACCTTCACTCAATGTTTTGCCCGCGCGGTTGAACAGCGGGTCGGCATGCTCGCGCAAAGCACTCAAGGCCCGCCACGCACAGCGCACATCGCCCACGTCCAGCCAAGCGTCGATCTGCGCGCGCCGCGGCAGCCATTGCGCGTCGGGTTGCTGGTCGTGCGCCTCCTGGGCCAGGGCCTTGAGCAGGCTGTTGAGCTGCATCGCGGTCTGTTCCTGCCAATTCAATTGCAATAGGCCCTGGAGCAGCTGGTCTTGCTGGTCGTCCCGTAGGAAACGGTCGGCCAGCCCCAGGTCCAGTGCGTCACGCCCATTGATATGCGCTCCGGTCAGGCCCAGAAACAAACCGAGTTTGCCCGGCAGGCGCGACAGGAACCAACTGGCCCCCACGTCCGGGTACAGGCCGATGCTGATTTCCGGCATGGCCAGCCGGCTGCTGGGCGTGACGATGCGCACCGCCGCGCTTTGCAGCAGGCCCATGCCGCCGCCCAGCACATAACCGTGACCCCAGCAGATCAGCGGTTTGGGGTAGGTGTGCAAACGGTAATCGAGTCGATATTCGGCGGCAAAAAACTGCGCGCCCAGGGCGGGTACTTCGCCCGGGTGCTCAAGGCACGCCTGGGCCAGGCTGCGTACCTCGCCACCGGCACAGAACGCCTTGGCGCCATTGCCGCGCAGCAACACGCAGACGATTTGCGGGTCTTTGGCCCAGGCCTCCAGGCGGTCGCCGAGGGCCAGGATCATCGGCAGGGAGAGGGCGTTGAGCGACTTTTCAGCGTCCAGGCTGGCGATGCCGATACGGGCACCGCCGCTGCCGGTGAGTTCTTCGAAGTGCAGATTCATCGTGACCTCAATCGAGAAAGTGAAAAATCAGTATGATCCTTTGGTGGGAAAGTGCCGGTGGTGTGTCAGATCAATTGACAAGCGGAGGCGGCTTTCCTAGGGTTCGCCTCATTCTTTTTTTACAAGACACTTCAACGATGACCGACGGCGACCGCATCAAACTCGAACCCAGTTGGAAACATGCCCTACGCGATGAGTTCGACAAGCCCTACATGGCCCAGCTGCGCGAATTCCTGCGCCAGGAGCATGCCGCCGGTAAACAGATCTACCCGCCTGGCCCGCTGATTTTCAACGCCCTCAACTCCACGCCGCTGGACAAAGTAAAAGTGGTAATTCTTGGCCAAGACCCTTACCACGGCCCCGGCCAGGCCCACGGTCTGTGCTTCTCGGTGCAGCCGGGGGTGCCGGCGCCGCCGTCGCTGGTCAATATCTATAAAGAACTCAAGCGCGACCTGAACATCGACATTCCCAACCACGGCTACCTACAGAGCTGGGCCGAGCAGGGCGTGCTGATGCTCAATACCACCATGACAGTGGAGCGCGCCAACGCCAACGCCCATGCCGGCAAGGGTTGGCAGTTCTTTACCGACCGGATTATCGAAGTGGTCAGCGAGCATCAGCCGCACTTGGTGTTTCTGCTGTGGGGCGCCCACGCCCAGAGCAAGCAGAAGCTGATCGATGCCACCAAGCATCTGGTGCTGACATCGGTGCATCCGTCGCCGCTGTCGGCGTATCGCGGGTTTATCGGTTGTGGGCATTTCAGTCGCGCTAACAAGTTCCTTGAGCAGAACGGCGAAACCCCAATTGAGTGGCGGTTGCCGCCTGTCTGAGTACGCCGCCCGGCATGCCATTTCATTAACCATGCGCCTCACGTAACTCGATGCTTGCGTGATGACCTGCGGCCTCTTGATGTGTATGCATCAAGGGGTACCTGTTATTCCTGACAGTATCCGACCTTCTTGTATCAGCATTAAATAATCTCCCTGGCCTCGTCGGTCTGGTACATGCCAGCACGCTTGTCAGTGGTCAATCATTGGTTCAATGCTTGAGGAGAGTAGAAATGTCTAATTCTAAAGTTTCTTCAAATGCGGAGGCGATGGGCTCAAAAAATGTCGACGTGTCCGGGCGCAAGCGCTCGGGTTCCGCCAAGACCCTCCAGATGCCAACAGTGCCTGAAGCGTTGCCATTACTGCCGGACGAGGCGGCTTGGACGATTCACTCGGACCTCCAGAATCAACCGTTGGCGGTGACGATCGAAGACGTATGGCCAGTCCACTATTCTCACGTCGCCATGACTACAACGGTTGTATATTTTTGGCAGAACCTTGAAGTTCATCGCCGTGAAATCGTGGGGCCTTACGATCCCAATGCTGTGTTTCCTTTGCTTGAGTACTTGCCGGCAAGCGTGTTAAGTACTGGCGGTATACGCCAGCTCAGATATCAGGTGAGTGCGCCGTTGCTAACGACGACTTCCTCGTTTATCACAATGATCAACGTCGACAAGACTGAACCCAATAATAATAATCCAGGTCCGGAGTTGATTTTTGGCCCTGAAGTGGCAGATGGCATTGTCACCGACGATGAACTGGTGGCAAACAACGGTATAGGGGCAGAAGTCGAGCGTTGGACGGATATTCGCCTTGAAGATGAGGTCGAGTTCTTTTGGGGAGCGGTAGCCAACGTCAATTTTGTGGGTAAGCTGATCATCGGGCCAAATCATGTGGCGGGTGCGCCGATTCTGATCCATTTCCCTGAAGACTTTATTCGTAAGAGTGGGCCAGGCCTCAGGTCCGCCTCTTATCGGCTGATCGACCGTGCAGGTAATATCGGCCCGTTCTCCGCGCCCACCGAAATTGAAGTCAGCACCATAATGTTGCCGGATCTTCCCCGTGCTGAAGTGCCCCTGGGTGAAGACGACGGCCTTATAAACCTGGACGATGCTCGTACAGGCGTTATTGTCGAAATCGAACAGATTTTCGGGGCGCAGCCGAACGACACACTCGTCATTTGGTGGAATACCCATACGCTTGCCGTCGTGACAATTGGGGTGGCCCACGCGTGGCCCATCCGTGTCCCTGTGAAGTGGGAGATCCTTTCAGCCGAGGGGTTTGAGCAGGCGATTCCCGTGCGGGTGCGTTATCTGTTTCAACGCGGCAGCGCGTCGAAGCCATCGCCTGATAGCTTTTACATTCTGGACTTCAGTGTGGCCGGACCAGACCCGCAAGGACCTGATCCGATCAATACCCAATTGCCTTTGGTCGTCGTAAAGGGAGTTACAGGGGATGATGTTGTCACCCAGGCGGACGCCCCGGGTCCTGTTCGCGTCGAGGTGAGACTATGGAACGGTGACGTAATACCTGGGCAAAAGTTGGAACTGTTCTGGGGCGGAGAGGCTGCGCTGGCGGACGAATATGAGATTCAGCCCGGTGACCTTCCCGGTCAAACCGTGGTTTTTTGGGTGCCTTGGCTTTTGATCATGCGAGCAGCGTCAGGACAAGTACCGGTGTATTACTGGACGGATAACGCTGTCAATCGCCAGCGCAGTCCTGACAAATTGGTGCGAGTGGAGCTTGATACACTCAAGGGCCTGGTGAGGCCTGTATTGCTGAATGACAGCGACCGCAATTTCGTTGCTTGTGATACCCATCCGGAACCCTGGACAGGCGTGTTCATAGGTATACCGTGGAATGCTACCCACTTTGAGGTCGGTGACCGGCTTGAAGTGTATTGGAGTAGCCACCGCACAAAAGATGGTAGCGGAGATCCTTTCCAATATACGAGTGTTACGTTCCATGTTGAGTTGTCTGATGCTCACAGAGATCTTCAGCAGGTTGAGGTACAGATACAACCCTTCAATCCGCTGTTTACCCTTCCTGGGCTGGTCGCTGGCTGGGGTTCGGGTGTTGTCTTATATCGGTTATTCAAAGCGTCTGGGCCAACGGGGCTGTCGGACAAGAAGCTCATTTACATTGATCTGAAAAGGCCAGGTGGTGGCACTTGCCTCGGGCCTACTCAGAGTGAGTGAAAACCGAAAAAAGCGCTCACGCCTGATGCCGATCAATCAAACCCTCTCGCTTGACCCTGGGCGCAAGAAATCGAAATCCGATGCCTGTACTGGCATCGGATTTTTTGCGTCTTGCGCGAGCACTGGAACTGACCCACGACATTGCTTGCACCCGATTTACTCTATGCGTTGGATACCTTGCTCGATCACTCTTCGGGGGAGCAGCAGCTTGAACTGGCCGGCATGGTGGCACCGCGCAAGCGGCGTTTACCGCTGACAATGTGCTGCCGGCCCAACGCCTGTCATGGGCCTAATAAGCCACGTTTCCAGCGTGTGAGTCCTATAGGAATACCCCCAGTTTCCGCATCTTTACCTGTCAAGGTTGACAGGTGCGCGCCTGGCACAGGGGGGGTTAAATAGACTCGTCACTCGGTCCAGTTAGATGTCTGGAAGCGAGCCATTCTCTATTCCATGTGAGAGTAAGCAGCCATGACAAAACCCAATAACTCCCGAGCGCTTGGATCAACCTCCACGAGCAAAAAAAAACTGACGATAGCACCGAACTCTCCGTTGTTGGTGCGGCCGCCATGGGCTCGAACCCCTCGCGGACCGCGGGTGCTGGATGCGCTACATGTGGTGAATGCATTGCCCGACGTGGCGGACGGGCAAACGAATCTAATGGACATCGCGGAGTTGTACGCTGAAGGCGTTATATGTGAAATCGCAAGGTGGAACGAAATCCTGCCTGTTGGCGACGACGAATTGGAAATTCGTATTAATAATGTCCTTTATGGCTCTCGAATTCCTTTCAGTAAGCCGTTGTCTGCGCACACCTGGCCCTACCGCTTCTCGATACCGGAAGACAAGATCGGCGAACACGGGCTGAAAAGCCTACGCTATGAAGTATTTACCTCCAGCGGTACGACGGATGGCCCTGCTCTTCCTACCTCAGTGACCATTGACCGCCGAGACGCTAATGCCGGTCTTAGGCCAGGCGCGGTGACGTTACCGGGTTGGGTGGGCCACTATGTGACGTTACAGGATGTGGACGATAACGGCGGTAGCCTGACTTTCCAGGTACCGCGTCGCTTGGACCCACAAGTTGGCGACAAACTGGAGATCTTCACAAAGTTTCCCAGTGATACGCCCATACTGACTTTGGAAAATCTACCGCGTACCACTGCGCCGATACAGGTCAGTCTGACCACCGCTCAGCTTGCTGCGGATGGGGGGGGGCTAAAACAGATCAACTTTGTTTACACCGATCGTGCCGGTAACCAAACCAGCTACCCGAGCGCTATGCGAGAGTTCACATTGGTGACGCGCGCCCTCCCCGCTAACCTGCGAGACCCAGAGTGCCCTGCAGCACCGCTCGACCTGACCGACGCTCAATTGAATCGTGCTGAGATCTGGATCCGCAAATACGACAATGCGCAGGCTGGAGACCAGGTTTTTATCGAATTCAACAGTTTTTTGATCGTGGGTACTGTAGATCTGAGCTGGCCGCTTAAGGTAAAAATTCCTTGGGAGGACCTTAGGGATGGAGGTCTCACCGCACCCTACGTGGCAGACGTGTTCTACAACGTTCATAGTGGCGAATTAATTGCCGGCCCTTCGGGCACCATCACGGTGGATGTGGACTTGACCTCGGCGGGCGGGCGGCCTGAAGACCCGGGCCCTGTTAATCCAGAGCTGGGTCCAGTGACAGTGACTTCATCCGGGGGCCTGACCAATGAAATCGGCCCTGGCGACTTCGGCGACGCTACCGCCCGGTTTGCGCGCTATACAGGGGCTACGGCGGGGCACCTTATTCAGCTGTGGTGGAAAGGCATCCCTTGTTTCGACCCGCCTTACCTAGTCACTGTGGCAGATGAGACTAATCCCGAGTTCATGCTTACGGTGCCTGCGGAGGTGATCAAGCAGGCAGGCAACGGAGACATTCCCACTTGGTACACACTCAATAACGGGGTGAACGATAACTTCGTCGATTCAGTGGAAACCCTTGTGCATGTCCGCGCGTTCGCCGTAGATAACCTGAATGGCATCGAGTACCCGGACGCGCTGGCCTTCGACGATTTGTTTGCGCTTACCTGCGACCAGGACATTGTTGGTGGGATCAAAACCGTAATCAGAGACCCTGCGAACTTGCAGGCGGGCGATCAGATAACGCTTCATTGGGTTGTTTATGGTCCGGATGATTTCTACTCCGCCGAAAAAACGGTGGATCTGCCTTTCCCTCCCGTGACGGTTAGCCACGACCACACTGATCCGGGCCATCCTGGTGAGCGTTTTACGGTACCGTTCCCGGTCTATATCCAGCCTGTCGTGAGCGGGCGTATTGAAGCTTACTATCACGTACTAAAAGCGGATGGCGTAACTGAAGGCGATTCACCCGTCACCTTTGTGCTGATGACTCGGCGTCAGACAGGTAATACCATCTGTGGTAACTGATGTAACGCGTTGAGGAGCCTTGTCCGCTACCTGGCGGCGAAAGCCTTTAGGTAGCGGTTCTTCGCGTGTGATCCACGCACGAAATTGCCCATTTGTGTGGACGCGGCTGATAGCGTGGTTTCGTGAGATGAAATTGAAGTATTGATCGCGCGCGCTTAGCTAGAGCGAGATTAAGAATAATCCTACGCGACCTTAGACTTGCCTTACATGAAGTTCCTCTTCGGCTCCGTACTCTAGGCCCCCACTGAAAGCCCAGGGCGATAAGCCTTTAATCGCTTGGCTTGTTCAGTCACCCGACTAGAGGTTAATTCTCCGTGACTCATATTAAATTTTTTACTCCAACTCGACTCGCTACTGCTATCAAGTTTTTGGCATTGATGCCATTGTCGCTCGCCGCCACAAAAGCGCTTGCTCTGGAAGTCTTTCCAGGCCATGAACTGACCATTGATGCCAGTTCTCCGTTAGACCGCTATAAGTTGAGCGGTGATGCAAAACTTATTTCCAATGGCGCCACGATCGTCAGTGTCCTTGCCAACGAATCGACCTTCGAAATGAATGGCGGTCGGGTACAGGCCGGCAATGAAGTGGGCGTTTCACTTTATGACAGTTATGCGAGCATCCGTGATGCGCATATTTCCAGTGACCGTTCTATCGGATTGATCGTGGGGAGCCAAGGTGCCCAGGGGTCGACGGCCGATGTTTTCAATACCCTGATCGAGGGCGCCACCCAAGGCGTTATCTTGAATGGCGCCAGCGTACTGACTTTGAATAACAGTGAGGTCATAGGCGGCGAGCAAGGCCTGTTGGCCGTTGATGGGAACTTGAACGCGAATCAGAGCCGCATCACTGGCGCCACCAATGGTATTGAAGTCTATCGGCACCCGACTGCACCGAACCCGGCGTCCTTTACGTTCAACCAGACGGCTGTGGTTGGCGAGAGCGGCGCGGCTATTGTGGTGAAGTCTCCTGGCGTGGTCGAGATCGATGTCAATAACGGCTCCACCCTGCAGGGTGGGAATGGCAACATGCTGGAATTGACGAATGGCGGTTCGGCCAACATGCGCGTCAACAGCAGCGCCCTGGCCGGCAACGTTCAAGTCGGCACCGGCAGCGCACTGGACCTGAACCTGGACAGCGCCACCATGCACGGCGATGTGATCAACAGCGGCGGCACCGCCAGCGTCGGTCTCAACAACGGCTCGATCCTGACCGGCCGCCTGGAGAACGTCGATAAGCTGGCAATCAACAGCGATGCCACCTGGGTGATGGTCGATCACCAGCAGGTAGGCGACCTCTCCATGAGCGGCGGCAACGTCAAGTTCGGTGAGTCCGGCACGTTCTACCAATTGGACGTCGCTAACCTGTCGGGCAACGGCACGTTCCATATGACCGCGGATTTCTCCACGTTGACTGGCGATTTCCTCAACGTTACGGGCACTTCCTCGGGTGAGCACAAACTGCTGATCGCCAGCAGCGGTGCCGACCCGCTTAGCGCTGATCGTCTGCACGTGGTTCACACGGCGGACGGCGGTGCCCAGTTCAGTTTGCTCGGTGATCGTGTGGATGTCGGTACTTATTCCTACAGCCTGATCAACGAAAACGAAGGCAAGGATTGGCTGCTCGACCCGGAGAGCAAAGTGATCAGCCCAAGCACCAACTCCGTATTGGCGTTGTTCAACGCTGCACCGAGCGTGCTGTTGGGTGAGACGACTACGCTGCGTACCCGTATGGGTGAGTTGCGTTTCAGCCAAGGCCAATCTGCGGGGCTGTGGACGCGCGCTTATGGCAATCGGTATGAGGTGTCCAACGACAAGACTGGCCTGGGGTACAACCAGTCGCAACGCGGTTTCTCCATCGGTGTAGACGCGCCTGTCGAAGCGGGCGACGGCCAGTGGATTATCGGTGGGATGGTCGGTCACAGTAACTCGAACCTGGATCTGAACCGTGGCAGCAGCGCCACGATTAACAGCTACTACGTGGGCGGTTACGCCACCTGGCTGGATGCCGAAAGTGGTTTCTACTTCGACGGTGTGCTCAAGTTCAACCGCTTGCACAACGAGTCGAACGTGGCCATGAGCGACGGCAAGAAAGCCAAGGGCAACTACACGCAGAACGCAGTGGGCGCTTCGGCGGAAGTGGGTCGGCACATCAAGCTGGCTGACGATTACTTCGTCGAGCCTTACGGCAAGCTGGATGCGGTGATTACCCAGGCCCAGAGTTATACGCTGGACAACGGCCTGGATGCCAAGGGTGACCGGTCGAGCACAGTGATCGGTGAGCTGGGCACCACCGTCGGACGGACGATCCAACTGGAAAGCGGCAGCGTGTTGCAGCCGTACCTGAAGGCGGCGATAGCCCATGAGTTCGATCAGAGCAACCAGGTGTCCGTTAACAATAACGCGTTCAACAATGACCTGTCGGGTTCGCGTTTCAAGGTAGGTGCGGGTGTCGCGATGTCCGTGTCGCAGAACCTGAAGTTGCATGCGGATCTGGAGCACAGCACCGGCAAGAACATCAAGCAGCCTTATGGTGTGAATGTGGGCCTGCGTTACGATTTCTGAGCAGGTAAAACCAACGCCGGATGTCATGCAGTTTGCCGGCACAATAAAAAACCCGCCTCGAAAGAGGCGGGTTTTTTTTAACAATTAAGTTAACAGCGTGGGATATAACACTTACAGGCTGACCACGATGATATTGGCATTTCCAGAGTTGGCCACATAAGCACGGCTGCCATCAGAGGTAATAACAATCTCTTTAGGTCGGTCCAGTGGGTAGCTACTGGTATTGATTTCTCCAGTGATGGATTGGGTGGACGTATCGATGATTTTTATCGAGTTTTCTCCATGTAAACACATGTAGGCTTTTGTGCCGTCTGGCGCAAATGCAATGCCCCAAGGATAGCCGAGGTTGTCAATTCTCTTGATAAGTGTCACGGGGACGGTCGCAGCGGACAACATCATCAAATACCCATCCGTCGCATACGAACCGGCGTTGGTTGCGTAAATAACGTCGGCAGTGGGGCTATAGGCTAATCCAAAGTTTCTTCCTGAGCCACGAGGAACAGTAAATGAGCCTATTATGGTGCCTGAAGCCTGATCGAATGTTCTTATATGATAGCCATTTGTATAAATTCGAGTGCCTGAATGATTGAAGGCAATTGCTTGTGTATAGTAACTGCCGCCATTAAGCCATCTCACATACTTGTTAGTCGAAGTGTCTATTTCTTGGAGACCTCCATAATATTCGTTTCCACTGTAAAGGCGGGATCCTGTTGGGTTTAAGCGTAGAGCTGAGTTGTATGGGAAACCAGCAGACGAGATCGTCGCTATTGTCTGAAAATGCGTGGTTTCAATAACCAGCGTCGAGGTACTCAGTAAGCTGACGTACAGATTCCGGCCATTCGGGCTAACCGCTATACCCGAAAGCGCCCCCGTTCCAGTCACTTGGAGCGTACGAATCACTTCCCCCTTGTCGGTGTCGATCACTGAAATCGTTCTGTCACCCACATTGGTCACATAGAGTCTCGAGTCGTCCTTGGACAGAGCAAGGTGACTAGGGGTATGCCCTACTTGAATCTCGCCTTCCACGACCCCCGATGCTTTTTTGATCCTGTACACCGGTGACCGGCTAAAGTGCTGAGCCGTCGATTCGTTCCCGCTGCCATCGAGCGATACCCGCGCCTGAATCGTCACTGTGCTGTTATCGGGCAGTGACCTGAGGTAGCTGGCAGGGATCAGATCGAGGGTACGTCCGGCCGTGAATTCAGCGGATGTGACGGGCATTGAAACGCGAAGCGCAAGGTCGGTGGAACTCAATATATCAATCCACAGCAATTGCGAGGCCCGGAAAAACGGCCACCGGTTAATT
Organism: Pseudomonas sp. MD330_10; assembly: GCF_042610415.1. Lineage (NCBI taxonomy): Bacteria > Pseudomonadati > Pseudomonadota > Gammaproteobacteria > Pseudomonadales > Pseudomonadaceae > Pseudomonas > Pseudomonas sp. MD330_10. The sequence goes on along the minus strand of NZ_JBHGZU010000002.1, from coordinate 267,793 downwards.
CGCACATGGTTGGCAACACTGGGGTTGATTGCCCCGCCTACTGTTTCGGGAATAGTGACCAAATCAAGTAACGAGTCCGGTAGCGCTAAAACCTCCACGGTAAGATTCGGCGAACTAGTCGTCCCAGAGGCTTCCATCAGTTGGTACGACACGTTGAACTCACCACCCAAGTAAGCCGCGACAAAGTCGCTCGATAAGTTGAAGCGCGTGTAGGTTTCACCCGGTTCGGGTATGGAGGGCCGTGCGGGGATGTCTGGAGTACCGACCCCCGGTTTACCGGTGATAATGATTTTAATGTCTGCGTCGTTCGGAAAGGTGTTCGACGTCACGCGGACTTCCAAGGAAGGTGGGTTGGGTGCAATCACATGCACAGGGTTGAGTTCAACCCGGGTTTCCGAGATGTACGTGGCTTGCACCACACTGGGTAACGGTAAGATACGCGGTCCGCCAATCGCAATGATCAGTTCCAGGGAAAACTGAGTGGGCCCTGGCATTACTGGTTTGAGTTCGTAATACAAATGCGCCGTGCCGCCCTCGTTGTTCAGTACAACGGTGCGACCAATGGTGAAGGGGATTTCGGCATCCTCCCAGTTTTCGTCTATTCGGAACCATGGGCTCGTGTAACTACCACCCGGTTTCGAACCGATGAATATGACTCTGATCTCCGTGCCCGCGACGATAGACGGATGCGGTTGTACCCTGACGTTCAAATTACCTTTGTGGATCAAAGGGTTGAATCTAAAGTCGGGTGGTACTGCCTGCAGTGTCGTAGGCGCCGGCAGTTTATTTTGAGTCTTGCCAACGTAGATGATCGCTACGTCTGACGGTGGCCTTGGAATACCGCCGTTAATGATGTAATGAGCCTTGAAATAGCCTCCGTAGAGGGCGAAGAAGAACGCGCCATCCAAGATGAAATCAATATCGCCCGTGCCGGCGACGTCCGTGTAGGTCGCATAAGTAGGGGCACCACTGGCTGGAAACCCCACCACCACCAGCTCAACCCTATCTTGCGAGTTTTGCCCCATGTAGTGCGGGACTACGATATGCACCGGGTCGGTATTTTCGGGCAACACTCCGTTGATCAGACCCTGCACCTCTGGAGGCGGCAACTGTGTACCGGTGGGGTTGCCGAAAATGTAGTAAAGCGCGGCTGAGGAGTTACGGTCGGGTGTGCCTGGGCGAATCCGTTTGTAGGTGATCAGAATCAGACCATCGACCAGGGGTAAGAGGAAAGAAAGGGGCAGGGGGATATATGCCCTGATCAGGTTGGTATTCGTTACCGTATAGCGCAGCACGATTGAGCTGGATATGGCATGAACAAGCCCATAGACGGTCAGGACGACCACATCGTTGATGTTGTAGCCGTTGAAGCGTATCGGCACTTCGATGGTCGCGTCACCTATGAGATCCGGCACATTGATGACGTCCTTATCGATTTCCGGGTCGTAGTGCGATTCAAGGACATGCACCATTGGCAGCAGCGGTTCCACACCGTTCCCGGCCCGAAGTTCGATCAATCTGGACGGTGAGAAGCCGGGGGAGTGATTGCCTGCCTTATCGACGACGTACCACTGGACCAGATGCACGCCATTGGGCAGTTGGCTCCAGGTCCCATGGTAAGCCACGATCCGTATTGGCTCATTGCCGGAAGCCTCGAAAGATGTGACGGTGTGCTTGATAATTACGCCGCCGATACTGACGTGAATGACATCGTTCTCTTTACGGCTATGGACGGGAGATTCGTTGGTATTCAAAGGGTAATTGGCGATCAGCATCGACACGCCGAGGCCTATCTGCTCATCGGTAACGAACCCAAAGTTTTCGATTTGGGGATCCTCAAACGTGACAGGGCTCATGTTGTCGTTGTAAGGCGTACTGGGGATCGGGTCCCTGCCCACAGGGGGCTCACGGTCTGCGAGAAAATTGAACACTTTGCTGCTTTCGACAGCGCCGCCCGTGCGCTTAACAAAGGCTTGCACGGTGTTGTTCGCTTGGTCGATAAAACGACCGCTGTCCATGAACAGGACAGTGATCTGGTCGTTATCTATTTCTTCTTGGCTAACGGTGTGAATAGGTCCCCGTACGCCATTGATCTCCAGCCAGATAAAGTCATCCGCCTCCCTTTCCAGGTACCCCGGAAGCAGACAGATAACCCCCTTCGTGTGGAGCACCAACGCCGCTTTGTTGAGCGCGGCATCGTGACCGGCAACGGGTTTTGTTTCAGTGGGAAAGATAATCACCAAGTCGCTGAACGGTTTGAGTTCGCCGGGAAACAATCTACGGGGTAAAAGCCCGCTAGGTGGCTTGGGGACGCAATGGGAGATGATTGCAGGTAGGTTAGTACCGTCTGAGCGGGTCTCAGCATTCTGATCCAAGGTCATGATCGTCAGCCTCTTGGGGTTGGTCGGTGCGGACACCCCACCCTCAAGGCAGGGCGCGTCGAGAATCATTGAGCGCCGAGCACAACGAGCTGCCTAGCTGTGAGAAATGACAGTCACGACCAACGGTCATTCGTCCGCTATAACACCACCAAGGACACAGAATCGCCGCCGATATTTGCCACATAGCCATGGGAGCCGTCTGGAGCCACCACCACTGCGCGTGGCTTGTTGAAGCCGGCGTATGTGCCGATCAACTGCCGCGAGCGCGTGTCGATAATGCCCAGTAGGTCGCCGTCGGTCTGCGACACGTAGGCACGGTCGCGACCGCGTTCAAAGGCGATATGCAAGGGCCCAGATAACCCTGTCAGTCGCTGGGGGATGCCGTGATTCACGGTATTGCCGATCGTGACGCTGCCGCCTGTCCGGCTGACGATGTAGACCTCCGCCCCCCTGGGATTGTGGGCAATTGCACTGGGCGCCGAAGGGGTGTCGACGCTATCGATCAGGGTGTTGGTGTGCAGATTGAGAATCGACCAGTCAAAAAATGTTGCCACATGTGCGCGGTTGTTATCGGGGCTGATGACCACGTCAATCGGCTCGCGCACTGGAATCGAGGACAGGCGTTGATGGTTGGTGGTGTTGATCACCACCAGTTCTGATGCGCCTGTATCCGCCACATACAAGCGGGAACCGTTGGCGTTAAGAGTGATACCTGCGACCGTTGTAAACCCGGTGATGGTATCGATCAGCGTGTAATCCTGTGTGTTGTAAATGCGAATAGGCGTGTTGACCGCCACGCTGTTGTCCGTCACGTACAATCTTGGAGCGGTTGGATTGATCGCGATGTGCAAGGGCGTCCCTGGCACTGCGAAGTGGTGAATGACACGGTTGCGCAGTGTGTCGATTATCCAGATAGACGTGTCGCCAAACGCGCAGGCGACATACAGCAATTCTCCGTTCGGGCTCAGCACCATGGCGTTCGGCGCACGACCCACCGTAATAGTTGCAAAAACGCCGACGGTATTGGTGATCCTGTAGTGAGCGGTACGCAAGCGGATGGCCGAGGTCTTGTTGGCACTGCCGTTGAGCGATACCCGTACTTCAATCGTCAAGGTGCTTTGAGTAGGCAACGAACGCAGGTAATCGGCGGGTATCGTGACCTCCACGCGCCCGGCGCTGAATTGCGCGGCGGTCAGTGGTACGCCATCAAGCAGGGCAAGATTGGCTGCGCCCTTGAGATCGACCCATATCGCCTGCCCGACGCTTATGAACGGCCATGCAAGCATCAGCACGCTATTAAGCATGTTGGCTCTTACTATGCCGTTCGATGCCTGAGGCACGGTGACCAGATCCAGCATCTGCTCCTGGAAAGGGTCGATGGTCAAGGTTAAAAGCTGGGAGGCGGTGTCGGCACCGGCGCGGGTGACGATGTAGGACAACACAGCTTTTCGGCCCAGATTGGCGGAGATCACTTTGTTGCTCAGGATGAAATCCACATAGCCCTTCGCGGGGTCGCCTGGTCGCGCAGCAATGGTGGGCGTTCCTTGCCCGTGAGTGCCAACGAAACTCGGTTGAATATCGTCACTGGCCAGCATCGGTGTGTAGCTTACTCGCAGTGTGCATATCGGCGGGTTCAGAACGTGTTGCGGGTTGAGCCTGGCGCTGTTCAATCCCGTGACTGTGCTCTCCAGCACCAGTGGCACCGGCAATTGCAGGCGACTGCCGACGGTGATCACCAGTGCCTTGGAGTAGCGGGTGCGCTGGCCCGGTTTTTCTACCCGATAATAAATGCGAGCCGAACCGTTGAGGTTGGCGAGAATGAACTGTCGTTGGATCACAAACGCCAACTCCTGCCCGACCCATGGTGGGGTGATGAGAAATGCATCGGGTGGGGCGCTGCCGCCGACTGCACTGCCTTCGCAATACAGAGTTACCGTGGCGTCTACAACGAAAGCAGCGTTAGCCGGGACTCTCACATCGGCATTGCCCAGGGATACGTCGGGGTCGAAGGTGAAACCGGGGGCAGGCGCTTGCAGTACTTCAGGCTGGGCCAGTGCGTCCAAGGGGTCGCCAATGCGCAATGACAAAATGTCAGAGGGGGGCCGTTGGCCGATATGGTTGATGAAGTAGTAGAGCATCAGTTCGCCGCCATCCAGTTGGCGGATGTCGCCGTCAGCGCTGTTGGGCAGTTCGAATACGATGCTGTCCTCGCCCGCCACTGCGACATACTCCCGATAGAATCGGTGGCCGTAGACGTTAGTGCCCTCTAATACCAACGTGACGCAATCAAACGGCTTTTGCCCTGTGTAGCTCGTGATCGTGACGATTACCGGGTCGGTCAAGGGGGGCAGGACGCCGCCGCTGGCGGCCGGCACTTGCGGCGCCGCAAGAGCGGTTTGCTCGGGGGTTCCCGTGACTCGGACGAAGGCGTTTTCAGAGGGCACGTTGGCCTGACCTGCGCGAACCCGTTCATAACTGAGTTCGATCATGGCGCCGATAAGCGCGCGTACATCGGCATTGGGCCACGGGACGTCGGTGAAGGTGGGTGTCGTCGACGTGATACTGACGGTGTAGGTTTTATCAACGTCGCCGCCGTCCAGCGCGCGCCCTCGAAGGGTCAGTCGAGCTTCGTCGCCCAATGCCCAGCCTTTGCCAGCAACAGCGAACCTGAGGGTTGCGTCTTTGCCTAGCAAGGCGTCCGCATCCAGCGTTCCTGTAGGTGCCTCGACAACGTGGGCAGGGTCCAGCAGGCGTTCGTTGGGATTAAGCCGCACTTCAATCAGTTGCGTCGGCGAGCGGCCCGGCGCGTGGTTGCCTACTTCATCGATGACATCGTAGGCGCAGGTCTGGTAGCCGCTGCCGATCTGCAGCCATGTGCCGTAATAAACCATGATTGAAATCGGCAGTGTGCCGCTGGCTTCGTTCTCGGTCACGGAATGCTCAATGATTTGCCCACCGATAATCAGGCGAATGCGATCACGAACCGCTCGGTGAGTAGTGGAAAGGCGGGTGAGGTCGGAGGGATAAAAGGGAATTCTCACCGCGACCCCGCGTTGGGCTGCGGCTGAATCAATCAAAAAATGTGCAGGTTGAGGGCGTGGCAGTTGTTCATTTACCCACGGCGGCTGTTGAATAAGGTCGTTGCCGGTTGGCGCTACGGTGTCGATCTTGAGAGTCAGGCGCTGGGTTTCTTCTGCACGCTGATCAGGGTGCGTCACCCGAAAAAACACAGGTCCTACCGCGCCCTCATCCAGTCGCGCCATGGATATGTGCAGGCTGATCGACTTCCCATCGCGCGCCTCCTCCTTGCTGACGTTATGGTGATCGATCGGTACCAGCAAGTCGCCGCAGAACAGTTGGATAAGATCGCCTTCTACCTGACCGGCGTAGGTGCGCAAGATGCAAATCAGGCCGGGGCTGCCATGGTTCTCCAGCAACAGTTTGTACACGCCACCGGAGAAGCCCGCGACTGGCGTCGTCAGGCCAGGAATGTTGGGGGCTAGTTGCCCAACGCTAGGGCGCGCGGTCGGAACCGGAGTCATGCTTGACACCTCGTGCGGATGCTCGAATCACATGCGGATTGAACGCCGAACGAGGCAGCTAGGCTAACTGTGAGAAATGACAGTTGCGACAGACGGTACGGTCCTGCGTGGGAAGCCCGCTACGGCTGGCGATTCCATCGTCGGAACAAGGGTTCCGCCAAAAACAGCACAAACAATAAACGCATCACCTGCATCGCCGTCACCAGCGGCACTGACAGTTGCAGGGTTTCGGCCGTAAGACTCATCTCGGCAATGCCACCCGGCATCATGCCCAGGGTCAGCGAGCGCAGGTCCAAGTGGGTGAGGGCGCTCAGGCCCACGGCGGCCAAGGTCGCCAGCGCCATGGTCAGAGCGGTGCCGACTAAAGTACGAGCCATGAACGACGGCGCGCGGCGGAAGAACTGGCGGTTGAAATGGCAACCCAGTCCACTGCCGATCAGCCATTGGCCGATTTGGCTGCCGCCGTCGGGCAGGCCGATATGCAAATCCCAGACAACGCTGGCGGTCGCACTGACCAATAACGGGCCGAACAACCATGGGTTTGGCTGACGCAGGCGCTGCCAACCCCAGGCCACCAGAGCCCCCAGCGGAAACAGCAACGCCAGCCACGCCCAACTCACCGGTGCCGGATGAAACTGCGGCGCGCCGCCCCCCAGCACATACTTGAAGATCGCCGGTACGCACAGCACCACCGCCAGCACGCGCAGGCTCTGCCCCGCCGCGACACGGCTGAGCACCGCGCCGTTGCGTGCGCCGAGGTTGACCATCTCACCGGACCCGCCCGGCATGCTGGAGAAAAACGCGGTGGCGCGGTCTTCACCGCTACGGCGCATCAGCCACACGCCCACCACGCTCGACAGGCTGGTGACCAGCGCGCCGAAGAAGATCAGGCCGAAGTGGCTCATCACCTGCTCAATCACCACTGGGGTGAAGTGCAGGCCGATGCCGATCCCCACCACCCATTGGCCGCATTTACGTCCGCCGGGAATCTCCGCCAACTGCCAGGGCGTGAGGCAACGCACCAGAATGATCGCCAGCAACGAGCCGACCATGTACGGCAATGGCCAGCCGATCAGGCTGGCCAGGTAACCGCCGGCCAGGCCGACCAGCGGTGTTCCCCACCAATGTTTAAGGGTGACCTCAGACATTGGCCACAGCGCGGCGCTGTTGGGCGCGTTTGCGCCAGATCCGCAGCAGCGGCACGAACAGCATGATCGCGGTCAGTACCCAGACGCCAAAGGTGATCGGGCTCGACCACAGAATCTCCAGCGCACCGTTGGAGATCGATAGCGCACGGCGCAGGTTCTGCTCCATCAGGCCGCCGAGGATAAAGCCCAACAGCACCGGCGACAGCGGGAAGTCCAGCTTGCGCAGGATGTAACCGAAGATGCCGATCCCGACCATCAGGAACAGGTCGAAAGTGGTGGCATGCACCGCGTACACACCGATCGCGGTGATGATGGCGATCACCGGCACCAGCGCCCAGTTCGGCACCGCGAGGATGCGCGTGAAGATCCGGATCATCGGGATGTTGAGGATCACCAGCATGATGTTGGCGATAAACAACGAAGCGATCAGGCCCCAGACAATGTCCGGTTGCTGTTGGAACAGCAGCGGGCCGGGGGTGATGTTGTACAGCGACAGGGCGCCGATCATCACTGCGGTGGTGCCCGAGCCAGGTACGCCCAGGGTCAGCATCGGCACCAGAGCGCCGCAGGCGGATGCGCCGATCGCGGTTTCCGGGGCGGCGAGGCCGCGCATGTCGCCCTGGCCGAACTTGCCGCTGGCACCAGCCATGCGTTTCTCGGTCATGTAGGCCACGGCCGAGGCCAGCGTTGCACCGGCGCCCGGCAACACACCCATGATGAAGCCCAGCAGGCCGCAACGGATATTCACCACGAATACCGACGCCGCTTCCTTGACGTTGAACATCATGCGCCCGGTGGCCTTGACCGCTTCCTGGCCACGGTGGGTTTTTTCCAGCAGCAACAGGATCTCGCTGATGGAGAACAGGCCTAGCACCAGAACAACGAATTGGATGCCGTCGGTGAGGTGGATATTGTCGCCGGTAAAACGGTAAACGCCGCTGTTGGCATCGATGCCGACTGCCGACAGGAACAGGCCGATCAACGCCGCGACGAAGGTCTTCAACGGCTTGTCACCGGCCATGCCGCCCAGGCAGACAATCGCGAACACCATCAGTACGAAATATTCCGCCGGGCCGAAGGCAATCGCCCATTTGGCCAGCAGCGGCGCAAACAGCACCATGCCGCAGGTGGCGATGAACGCACCGATGAACGAACTCCACGCCGACAAAGACAGCGCCACACCGGCCAGGCCTTTGCGGGCCATCGGGTAGCCGTCGAGGGTGGTCATTACGGTGGAAGCTTCGCCCGGGATGTTAAGCAGGATCGAACTGATCCGGCCGCCGTATTCGCAGCCCAGGTACACCGCCGCCAGCAGGATCAGCGCCGATTCCGGCGGCAGGCCCAGGGCGAACGCGATGGGGATCAACAGCGCCACGCCGTTGATCGGGCCCAGGCCCGGCAGCAGGCCGACCACGGTGCCGATCAACGTGCCGCACAGCGCGGTCACCAGGTTGTAAGGGGACAGCGCCACGCCGAAGCCCTGGCCCAAGTAGCCAAAAGTATCCATATCAGTTCTCCAGAACGTCGAGCAGGCCAAGGGGCAACGGCACATCCATGACCTTATCGAACAGCAGGTACAAACCGATGGCCATCAGGGAGACGATCACCACGCTGGGCATCCAGCGGCCGCCGTACAGGCGCGCCATCGGGATGCCGATCAGCATGCTGCTGAGGATGAAGCCCAGCGGTTCGAAGGTGGCGGCGAACACAATCAGCAGCACCACGCAGAGGCTGATCTTGATCAGGGTTTCGCGATCCAGCGCCGGTTCTTCTTCGGTGTGCTTGGTGGCCTGCGGGCGAATCAGCATGTAGATCAGCGCCAGGCTCATCAGCCCGAGGATCAGCAGCGGGTAGGCGCGGGGCCCTACCGGCTCGTAGGAAAACGACGCCTGATAGGGCCAGGCCATCAGCGCCAGACCGGCACAGGCCAGCAGCAGCGCGGCCGCGAATATGCGTTGTAAGAGCATGTTGAACTCCTGGGCCATGCCTGGGGTTTACCAGGCATGGCCGCGCGACAGAGGGGGCGATTACTGGATCAGGCCGAACTCTTTGGCCAGCACTTTGTAGTCAGCCACCTGTTTCTTCACATAGGTGTCCAGCTCCGGGCCGGTCATGGCGAACGGGAACAGCTCGCGCTGGTCACGCAGCTTGGCGAACTCTTCGGAGGCCAGCAGTTTGTCGAACGCGTCTTTCCACCAGGCGTACTCGGCATCGCTGACTTTTGGCCCGAGGTAGAAGCCGCGCACCACTGGCCACACGATGTCGTAGCCTTGCTCTTTGGCGGTCGGGATATCCTTCATTTCCGGCTCGTTCAGGCGCTGCTCGGAGAACACCGCCAGCAGACGCATGTCGCCGCTGAGGATGTGCGGCATGGAGTCGGAGATGTCGGTACTGCCCACTTGAATATGACCACCAAGCAGGGCCGTGGCGATTTCACCGCCGCCTTCGAGGGCCACATAGCGCAGCTCGCGCGGGTTGATCCCGGCGGCTTTGGCGATCAGGGCGGTTTGCATCCAGTCCTGGCTACCGACGGTGCCGCCGGAACCGATCACCACGCTGCCCGGATCTTTCTTCAGGGCTTTGACCAAATCATCGAGGGTCTTGTAGGGCGAATCGCTTTTTACCGCGATGGCGCCGTAACTGGTGCCGACCGCGGCCAGCCAACGTACGGCGCTTTCATCGAAACGCCCGAACTTGCCTTGCGCCAGGTTCAGCAGCGAACCGCTGGACCAGGCCACCAGCGTACCGGCATCCGCTGGACGCTGTGCGACCACGGCGTTGTAGGCCACCGCGCCGACGCCGCCGGGCATGTAGGTCACGCGCATCGGTTTGCTCAGCAGTTTCTCGTTGACCAGTGCGCTTTGCGCCAGTTTGCAGGTCAGGTCGAAACCGCCGCCGGGGGAGGCCGGGGCGATGCATTCCGGGCGCTTGGGCTCGTCAGCGGCCAGCAGTTGGCCGGCGAACAACATGCAGCCGGCGGTGAGGGCCAATTTACGCAATGAAAGGGTCATGGGTGTCTCCGTCGTTTTTGTTATGAGGTTCTACTGCCAGGCACTACTTACCAGAGCGCGACGCTGTAGCTGACGAGCAGGCGCGTTTCATCCGATCCGCAGTCTTCGAAAAGGGCGGTTTGGCTGAGCGACGAAATAAAACCGGCAAGGGCGGTCTGGGTCGGGCGGGAAATACGAACAGGCGGGCAAGTCTGGGGCTGTGTCGACAGCATCGTGGTGCACTCCGGTATTGTTCTTATTTTTACGAAAACGCATCGAGGCGCTTTTCGGGCGCTGCGGATTAGGCAACTGGGTGGGCAAGACTCACCGTGAGCTGGATGCTAAAGGGCGAAGCTTTCACTAACCTTTCAGCCACCTTTCAATGTTTTCGGGCTTCACAGGGCACCGGGCGCCTGTAAACTCCCCGCCAAAGCGTGGCATCGACCACTCCTGAATGAGGCAGAAAACCATGCGTGTCCTTCTGGTTGAAGACCATTTGCAACTCGCCGACAGTGTGGCCCAGGCGCTCAAGAGCACGGGTTTGACCGTCGACGTGCTGCACGACGGCGTCGCCGCCGACCTGGCCTTGAGCAGCGAGGACTACGCAGTGGCCATCCTCGATGTGGGGCTGCCGCGCATGGATGGTTTCGAGGTGCTCGCACGTTTGCGAGCCCGGGGGAAAAATCTGCCGGTGCTGATGCTGACCGCGCGAAGTGACGTCAAAGACCGTGTGCATGGCCTGAACCTGGGCGCCGACGATTACCTGGCCAAGCCTTTTGAACTGACGGAACTGGAAGCACGGGTCAAGGCCCTGTTGCGTCGCAGCGTGCTGGGCGGCGAGCGCCAGCAAACCTGCGGCGTGCTGGTGTACGACTTGGACACCCGGCGCTTCACGTTGGGCGGCGAACTGCTGACATTGACCTCCCGTGAACAGGCGGTGCTCGAAGCGCTGATCGCGCGTCCGGGCCGGGTGATGAGCAAAGAGCAACTGGCCTCCCATGTGTTTGGCCTGGACGAGGAGGCCAGCCCCGATGCGATCGAAATCTACGTGCATCGCCTGCGCAAAAAACTCGATGGGCAACCGATCGCCATCGTGACGTTCCGCGGCCTTGGCTACCTGCTGGAAGCCCGCGATGCATAAGCCCAGCAGCCTGCGCTGGCGCCTGCTGTGGAACCTGGCGCTGTTGCTGGTGCTGTTGATGTTGGCCAGCGGCATGAGTGCCTACTGGAACGGTCGCGAAGCTGCCGATACCGCCTACGACCGTACGCTGCTGGCGTCGGCACGAACCATCGCGGCCGGCCTGACCCAGGTGGACGGCACTCTCAGCGCCAATGTGCCCTATGTGGCCCTGGACACCTTCGCCTACGACAGCGCCGGGCGCATTTACTACCAGGTCAACGACATCGATCAGAAGCTGATCTCCGGCTATGAGAACCTGCCCGGTCCACCTCCCGGCACACCGCGTACCGATGATTACCCGGCCCTGGCGCGTTTCTACAACGCCAAGTACCAGGGCCAGGAAGTGCGCGTAGTCAGCCTGCTTAAAGCGGTTTCCGAGCCGAACATGAACGGTATGGCGGAAATCCGCGTGGCCGAGACCGACGAAGCAAGGGTCAGCATGGCCCGTAGCCTGATGGCCGATACCCTGCTGCGCCTGGGCATGCTCGCGGTCGGTGCGTTGCTGCTGGTGTGGTTTGCCGTGAGCGCCGCGCTCCGCCCGCTGGACCGTTTGCGTAAAGCCGTGGAGGAGCGTCAGCCCGACGATCTGCGGCCGTTGCCATTGGTGGAGGTGCAGCATGAGTTTGGCCCGTTGGTCAGTTCACTCAACCACTTCACCGAGCGCCTGCGCGGGCAATTCCAGCGCCAGGCGCAGTTTATCGCCGATGCGTCCCACGAACTGCGCACTCCGCTGGCCGCACTCAAGGCCCGCCTGGAGTTGGGGTTGCGCGCCGAAGACCCGGCGACCTGGCGCAGCACCTTGGAAACCGCGGCTCAAGGCACTGATCGCCTGACCCATCTGGCTAATCAGTTGCTGTCCCTGGCGCGCATCGAGAACGGCGCCCGGGCGATTGCCGAAGGCGGCGCGCAGTTGTTGGATCTGAGTCAGTTGGCCCGCGAACTGGGCATGGCTATGGCGCCTCTGGCCCACGCGCGCGGCGTGGCCCTGGCGCTGGAAGCCGACGAGCCGGTGTGGCTGCGCGGCGAACCGACACTGTTGAACGAACTGCTGAGTAACCTGGTGGACAATGCCCTGGCGCACACGCCGCCTGGTGGCAACGTGATCCTACGGGTGATGGCGCCGGCGGTGCTGGAGGTGGAAGACGATGGCCCGGGCATCCCGCTGGATGAACGGGATCGGGTGTTCGAACGGTTCTATCGGCGTAGCCAGCAGGGTATGGGCTCGGGCCTGGGCTTGGCGATTGTCGGGGAAATCTGCCGGGCGCATCTGGCGCAGATCAGTCTGCATGATGGCAAGCGGGCAGGTTTGAAAGTGCGGGTAAGTTTTATCGCCGGGTGAATCAGTAGAACATCGACCGCGCTTCATCCAGTTCCGCACGCAGGCTGTCGCTGTAGGGGTCGACGCGCAGCTTTTTCATGGCAGGGATCTCGGAAACCACCACGTTTGCCAGGGGGTGACTGGTGCCGCGGTGGCAGTACAACACGGCGACTTGCACGAGATCAATGTAGTCGAGGCGGTCGGAGTCACGCTCGAAGTTCAGGTACTGCCCCGGCAGTTTTGCCAGCATTTCGGGAAAGTCCCAGCCACTGAGCAACTTATCGCCCAGCTTAGGATGGATGCTGTCGATCACATGATTGAGGCTAACCGGGTCTGCCAGCAGCTCGTAGTGGTCTTCGGCGTAGGTGAGGATCGGCAGTACGCCGATCTGGTGCACCAGGCCACCGAGTGCCGCCTGATCCGGCTTGAGTTGGCTGTGGCTGCGGCACAAGGCATAGCTCACGCCCGCCACTTCCAGGCTGCGGCGCCAGACATCGCGCATTTTCTGTTCGACGACTTCGGAGCGGGCGTGAAAGATCTGCTCCATCACCAGGCCAATCGCCAGGTTGCTGCTGTAATTGGTGCCCAGCCGCGTGATGGCGGTGTGCAGGTCGGTGACTTCCTGAGTGGCGCGCAGCAGCGGGCTGTTCACCACTTTGATCAGGCGTGCGGACAGGGCGGTATCGCGACCGATCACTTTGCTCAAATGGCTGATGCTGATTTCCGGGTCTTCGGCAGCCTGACGAATCTTAAGGGCCACTTCCGGTAATGTCGGCAGAACCAGGTCATCGTTATCGATAGCCTTGACCAAAGCCTGTTGGACTTTTTCCGCCAGCTTGTTCATTCATGATCTCTAGGGTGTTGCAAAAAAGTATGACGACTAGCGTTGGATCTCTCGATCACGGTCGAGGGTATAAGGCAAGTCAAGCAGTCGCAGACCTGGGCCTTCAAGCGTGCCTAAATGCACATCGCCACTATCGGCAGCTTCGGCTTGCAATACGGCCAGAAGTTCAATGACCTGGTCAGCTTTTGCTGCGATCACCACTTCACCGATCGAGCTGCTGTGGCTCGGCGAAAACAGAGGAGTGCCTGGCTCGGGCATTTGCGCCGAATCAAGGCTTAAGCGGTACAAGCGGCGCTTGAGTTTGCCCAGGTATTGCATACGCGCGACGATTTCCTGGCCGGTGTAGCAGCCTTTTTTGAAACTCACACCGCCCACGGCTTGCAGGTTGAGCATTTGCGGGATGAACAGTTCACGAGTTTGCGGCATGACTTGGCCGATACCGGCGCGAATCTGGCCCAGCAGCCATTCATTCAAATCAGCTTGATCAAGGGTTTCACTCAATTGGGCTTTGACGGCGTCGGCTCGATCCGAGGGTACCCAGAGTTCGCTGCGGTCGGGTGAGACCCGAATCGCGATCAAGTGCTCGTTGCGGGCTACGCTATCGGTCTCGGCCGGCAGCTCAAGCCCGAGGTTGGCCAGGGCCGAATCCGCATTCACCAGACCGAAACGGGACCAGGCGGCACTTTCGTCGGTCAGCTTGGACTTGGAGAACACCGCGTATTTTTTCAGGTCGGCCAGTTGCGGCTCCAGTAGCTCGCTGGCCATGGCCAGCAACACGCCGTCACCTTGCAACAAGATGCGAAAGCTCGACTGCATGCGCCCTTTTTGAGTGCAGCGCGCGCCCAGGCTGGCCTGGGTATCACTCAGGTAATTGAGGTTGCAGGTCAATTGGCCTTGCAGGAATTTAGCAGCATCGGCGCCGCGGACGGCGAGGACACCTTCGTGGATCAGGGGGCAGAAGAAAGCAGAATCAGCCATGGTTCATCGCAGGTCAAAAAGTCATGGGTGCATCATAGAGGGGCGCCCGGCAAATGGATAGTTTCCGTAGGGGCGACCAAAGCCGACTGTTCCACTGCTGTCGGGCCTGTATACTTGCGCTCTATTTGAGGAGCGCTCCATGGTCGAAGATGTAGAACTCAATCGCCTCTACTGGCACAGCCGTCGCGGCATGCTTGAGCTGGATGTATTGCTGGTGCCTTTCGTCAAAGAGGTTTATTCCACCCTTAATGAAGTGGACCGCAAGGTGTATGTGCGTCTGCTGGAGTGCGAAGACCAGGATATGTTCGGCTGGTTCATGGAGCGCGCCGAGTCGGATGATCCGGAACTGCAGCGTATGGTTCGGATGATTCTGGACCGTGTCCAGCCTAAGTAATCGCTTCGAATGCCGTTGGCAGCCGTCACGGCGGCTGCTGGTGGCGTATCTTTTCGCCCAACTGTTCGCGTTGGGTGCGTTGGCATTGATTGATCTCGCTTTCTCAACTCTGGCGATAGTGCTGTGTCTGGGGCATGCCGCCTGGGTGTTGCCGCGACACATTCTGTTGTCACACCGTTCGTCGATTCGAGGCCTGCGACGCGATGAAGACGGCTGGCAATTATTCAGTGAGCAGCGTGGCTGGCACGCCGTGCAGTTGCTCCCGGATAGCTTGGCGTTGCCCCTGATCGTGGTGCTGCGATATCGGGTCAAGGGGCAGTGGTGGGCGCGTTCGATCTGTGTGCCCAAGGACGCGCAGGCGGCGGATACACACCGGCGCCTGCGGGTACGCTTGAAGTTCAGCCGGCGTAGGTGGCTGGCACCAGGATAGTGTCGCGGGCTTCGGGGAGCATCTGCGGGTAGTCGAGGGTGTAATGCAGGCCTCGGCTTTCCTTGCGTTCCATGGCCGAGCGGATCATCAGCTCGGCCACCTGAGCCAAGTTGCGCAGCTCGATCAGGTCACGGCTGACTTTATAGTTGCTGTAGAACTCGTCGATTTCATCCAGTAGCAACCGCACCCGATGTTGTGCCCGTTGCAGGCGCTTGTTGGTGCGCACGATGCCCACGTAGTCCCACATGAAGCGCCGCAGCTCATCCCAGTTGTGGGCGATGATCACGTCCTCGTCCGAGTCGGTGACTTGGCTGGCGTCCCAGCGGGGCAGGGCGGCCGGCACCGGAATTCGCGGCAGTTGCTCAAGGATATCCATCGCCGCTGAGCGGGCATACACGAAGCACTCAAGCAGCGAGTTGCTAGCCATGCGATTGGCACCATGCAGGCCGGTGAAGCTGGTTTCACCAATGGCATAAAGGCCGGGCACATCGGTGCGGCCATGCTGGTCAACCATCACGCCGCCGCAGGTGTAGTGCGCGGCCGGTACGACGGGGATCGGGCCTTTGGTGATATCGATATTGAAGGCTAGGCAGCGCTCGTAGACGGTGGGGAAGTGCGTCTTGATGAATGCCTCGGGTTGATGGCTGATGTCCAAGTAGACGCAGTCGATGCCCAGGCGCTTCATTTCATGGTCGATGGCGCGGGCGACGATATCGCGCGGGGCCAGTTCGGCGCGGGGGTCGAAGCGTTGCATGAAGCGTTCGCCGTTCGGCAGTTTCAAGTGCGCGCCTTCGCCGCGCAGCGCTTCGGTGATCAGGAAGCTCTTGGCCTGCGGGTGATACAGGCAGGTGGGGTGGAACTGATTGAACTCCAGGTTGGCCACTCGGCACCCCGAGCGCCAGGCCATGGCGATGCCGTCGCCGCAGGCACCGTCAGGATTGCTGGTATAGAGATAGACCTTTGCCGCGCCGCCCGACGCAAGAATGGTGAAGCGCGCGCCGTAGGTATCGACCTCGCCGCTGCTGCGGTTTAGAACGTAGGCGCCGAGGCAGCGCTCGCCTTCCAGGCCCAGGCGCTTTTCGGTGATCAGATCGACGGCGACGCGTTGCTCCAGCAGTTCAATGTTGGGGCGTTGACGGGCCTGATCCAGCAATGTTCTGAAAATAGCCGCGCCGGTGGCATCGGCGGCATGGATGATGCGGCGATGGCTGTGGCCGCCTTCACGGGTCAGATGGAACTCGAAACCGCCGTCGTCGGCGCTGGCGTGTTCGTCACGGGTGAAGGGTACGCCTTGATCGATCAGCCATTGGATCGCTTCGCGGCTGTGCTCAACGGTGAAACGCACCGCTTCTTCATTACACAGCCCGCCACCGGCGTTGAGGGTGTCTTCGACATGGGACTGCACCGTATCGGTGTCATCCAGCACGGCGGCAACACCGCCTTGAGCCCAGAATGTCGAGCCATTGGCCAGGTCGCCCTTGCTCAGTACGGCGATGCGCAGGTGGCTGGGGAGGGTCAGGGCAAGACTTAATCCGGCTGCGCCGCTGCCAATCACCAGAACATCGTGTTGAAACTGTTGGCTCATTTGAAGGATTCCGCAAAAAGCGATCCAAGGGCTAGTGGCGCTGACGGGACGCCTGGATCGGCGAATCAAAGGGTCACACGGCCCACTAGTATATAGAGGGGGGGAGCGGCACAATAGCCAGGCATTCGTGGCAATGTGAGATTACGGTGCGCGGCTTGGGTATAATCCGTCGGTTATTGAATTGGGAACTTTTTGCATAAGCCCCGACTCAATAGCAGGTTGCCCGAAAGCTGGGAAAACGTTGAGTTTATTGGCCCGTCGGGAGCATTGGACGCGTCAGGAAACCGACGACAAGATTATTCGCGCAGCCGGCGTTGCCCGCGCTGCGTTTTTCGTGTGTGCCAAATCAGTGCATGCCGGAAACTTGCTTGGAGGGGGAGAACTTTTGCGAAAAGTCCGAGTCTATGTTTGCAAGCCTGATCGTTTAGTTATGCAAGCCTCCTTCAAGTACAACGAGGAGTGTTCATGCTAACCCAGGAAGAGGATCAGCAGCTGGTCGAGCGCGTACAACGCGGCGACAAGCGCGCATTTGATCTGCTAGTGCTGAAATACCAGCACAAAATTCTCGGGTTGATCGTGCGATTTGTGCACGACACCCACGAAGCGCAGGACGTTGCACAGGAAGCCTTTATCAAGGCGTACCGTGCACTCGGTAATTTTCGCGGTGACAGTGCGTTTTATACGTGGCTGTATCGCATCGCCATCAACACGGCGAAGAACTATCTGGTGTCTCGCGGACGCCGCCCACCAGATAGTGATGTTAGTTCAGAAGATGCAGAATTTTACGATGGTGATCACGGCCTCAAAGATCTCGAGTCGCCGGAGCGTGCATTGCTGCGCGACGAGATCGAAGGAACCGTTCATCGCACAATTCAGCAATTGCCAGAAGATTTGCGTACGGCGTTAACTTTACGTGAATTCGATGGTCTGAGTTATGAAGACATTGCGAGCGTCATGCAATGTCCGGTGGGGACTGTAAGGTCACGGATTTTCCGGGCCCGGGAAGCCATCGACAAAGCCTTGCAACCGTTGTTGCAGGAAAACTAAAGACAGCGGCGACAGCCAAGAGAGGAACCGCCATGAGTCGTGATGCCCTGCAGGAATCGCTGTCCGCAGTGATGGATAACGAAGCGGATGAACTGGAACTTCGTCGAGTGCTCAACGCATTCGATGACGCCGAAACCCGTGATACCTGGTCTCGTTACCAAGTCGCTCGGGCGGTGATGCACAAGGATCTTCTAATCCCTCGTCTGGATATTGCTGCGGCCGTTTCTGCCGCGTTGGCTGATGAAGCCGTTCCGGCAAAAGCTGCCCGTGGTCCATGGCGTAGCCTGGGTCGCCTTGCAGTTGCTGCCTCGGTGACTGTCGCCGTGTTGGCGGGTGTTCGTCTTTACAATCAGGACGAAATTGCCGGTGCCGAATTGGCCCAGCAGACTCAGCAACCGGTCATGGCTGGCCCGCAAGTCAAAGGTCCGGCAGTGCTCGCAGGCTATAAGGAAAGCTCCGACGCCACCGGCCCTATGGCCAACGGTGTATTGCAGGGGCAATCCGGTTGGCAGGATCAGCGTCTCCCAGGATACCTGCGTCAACATGCACAGGAATCTGCCCTGAAAGGCACTGAAAGCGCTCTGCCATACGCTCGCGCCGCTAGTCTGGAAAATCGTTGAACCGCTAAGGAGCTCTATGCGTGCCATACCGCTCCTTACGCTTTTGCTCAGTGGTTGGTTTGTACTTCCCGCCCATGCCGATGAAGCCCAAGACTGGCTGAGTCGACTTGGGCGCGCAGAGCAACAGCAAAGTTTCGAAGGTACGTTCGTCTACGAACGTAACGGCAGCTTTTCCACCCATGACATCTGGCACCGTGTCCAGAATGGGCAAGTCCATGAGCGGCTTTTGCAGCTTGATGGCTCTGCTCAGGAAGTTGTGAGAGTGGACGGCCGCACACAATGCGTAAGCGGCGCGTTAGTCGCCGGGCTTGGCAATTCTCGAGACGCCTCTTCCCGTGTGCTCGATCCGCAGAAACTCAATCAATTCTATGATCTGGCGGTGATAGGGAAATCCCGTGTTGCTGGCCGAAATGCTGTGATTGTGTCTATCACTCCTCGTGACCAATACCGTTATGGATTTGAACTGCATCTGGATCGTGAAACCGCCCTACCGCTCAAGTCCTTGTTGCTCAACGACCAAGGTCAGTTATTGGAGCGCTTTCAGTTCACCCGCTTGAATACGGCGATTTCGCCTGAAGATCGTAACTTGCAACCGAGCAAGGATTGCACGCCGGTCGCAGCGGTAAACAGCGACGAGTTAGAGATAGCACCAACCGATGCGTGGCACTTGGAATGGTTACCGCCGGGGTTTCAGTTAACGAATTCCAGCGCGCGCGAGGATGCCCACACCAAAAACACCATCGACAGTTTGATGTATGAAGATGGTCTGGCAAGATTTTCGGTGTTTCTAGAGCCCATCAGTGATGGCGGTGTCACGGAAAACCGTACTCAGCTAGGACCCACTGTCGCGGTTTCCCGTCGCTTGAATACGGTTGACGGTGAAATGATGGTGACGGTTGTTGGAGAAATCCCTATCGGTACCGCCGAGCGTATTGCGCTGTCGGTGCGCGGTGAAAAAAAGGCAGCCGCTAAGCCTTTGCCGTGAGTTGTTAATTCTATGTTCATCCTGATCTTTCAATTTACAACCATGCACGCTTGGCTGCCGAGAGCATGAAATGTCTGGATCAGGATTTTCACTTGCAAAAATCTTCCATCTTTTTTATAGGTCAGAGTTTGTCGGCTCTGGCCTTGTTTTGTTCGCGGAACAAAAACGGCGGACGCAGTTTCCGGCGTTTCTTGAACCCTATCGCTCAACCTTGCTCGTTGTAACGGGAGCTGTATGTCGATACCACGTTTGAAATCCTACCTATCCATAGTCGCCACGGTGTTGGTGCTGGGTCAGGCTGTGACCGCGCAAGCGGCTGAGTTGCCTGACTTCACCCAACTGGTTGAGCAAGCCTCGCCTGCCGTGGTGAACATCAGTACCACGCAGAAGCTGCCAGATCGCAAAGTGTCGAACCAGCAGATGCCGGATCTTGAAGGCCTGCCGCCGATGTTGCGCGAGTTCTTCGAGCGTGGGATGCCACAACCGCGCGCCCCCCGGGGGGGCGGTGGTGGTCAGCGTGAAGCGCAGTCTCTGGGTTCGGGCTTCATCATTTCGCCGGATGGCTACATTCTCACCAATAACCATGTCATTGCCGATGCAGATGAAATTCTCGTACGCTTGGCTGATCGCAGTGAGCTCAAGGCCAAACTGGTTGGCACCGATCCACGCTCCGATGTGGCATTGCTGAAAATCGACGGCAAGGACCTGCCTGTGCTGAAGCTGGGCAAATCCCAGGATCTGAAGGCCGGTCAGTGGGTAGTCGCCATTGGCTCGCCGTTTGGCTTTGACCACACGGTCACCCAAGGCATCGTTAGCGCCATCGGTCGTAGCCTGCCAAATGAAAACTACGTGCCGTTCATCCAAACCGACGTGCCGATCAACCCGGGCAACTCCGGCGGTCCGCTGTTCAACCTGGCCGGCGAAGTGGTGGGTATCAACTCGCAGATCTATACCCGGTCCGGTGGATTCATGGGCGTATCGTTCGCTATCCCGATCGACGTGGCCATGGACGTTTCCAACCAGTTGAAAAGCGGCGGCAAGGTCAGTCGTGGTTGGTTGGGCGTAGTTATCCAAGAAGTGAACAAGGATTTGGCTGAATCCTTCGGCCTCGACAAGCCGGCGGGCGCGCTGGTCGCACAGATTCAGGATGATGGCCCGGCGGCCAAGGGTGGCCTGCAAGTGGGTGACGTGATCCTGAGCATGAATGGCCAGCCAATCGTAATGTCCGCCGATCTGCCCCATTTGGTGGGCGCACTCAAGGCCGGCAGCAAAGCCAAGTTGGAAGTGATTCGTGGCGGCAAGCGCCAGAACGTTGAGCTAACTGTCGGTGCGATTCCTGAAGAAGGCGCCACCCTCGATGCCCTGGGCAACACCAAGCCAGGCGCCGAGCGCAGCAGCAACCGTCTGGGGATTGCCGTAGCCGAACTGACGGACGAGCAGAAAAAAGCCTTCGACCTCAAGAGCGGTGTAGTAATTAAAGAAGTGCAGGATGGACCTGCTGCGTTGATCGGCCTGCAGCCGGGCGATGTGATCACTCACCTGAACAATCAGGCGATCGACAGCACCAAGCAATTCACTGATATCGCCAAAGCATTGCCGAAGAATCGTTCGGTGTCGATGCGCGTACTGCGCCAGGGCCGCGCCAGTTTCATCACCTTTAAACTGGCCGAGTAACCTGCCAGCTCAATAAAAAGCCCCGCGTTCGTTTGACGAAGGCGGGGCTTTTTTGTGGGGGATGGTTTAGCTCATCATGCCTTTGACCAAGCGTTCCTGCTCGATCAACTCACGCTGGCGTGCATCGATACGTGATGACAGTGGAAAGTTGTTTCCGGCCCTTCGCTTGGCAAAGTCCAGTTGCTGGATGGCCTGCTGGAAGTCGCCCACCAGCGCAAAGTATTCGGCACGGGCCTGGTGCAGGCCGATGATGTTGCCGGACAAGCCACGTGTTTCGGCGACCTGATACCACACATCTGGATCATCCGGGCGCGATTTGAGCAGCCCATCCAGCGCCTTTTCCGCATCGGCGGTGCGATTCTGCTTGAGCAGCAGGTCAACCCGAACCTGATTCAACGGGTAGTTGCTGGGGTACTGGGTCAACATCCTGTCGGTGCGTTGCTGGGCGTCGGGCAGGCGGTTGTTGATGATGTCCAGTTCGATCTGCGCCAGATTGTAGGTGATGTCGTTGGGCGCCTTGGCCAGCAGCGGCGCCAGGTTCTCCCGGGCTTCCTTGAGTTGCGTGCCTTTGATCTGGGCGATGGCCAGGCCGTAGCGCGCCACGTCGTTTTTCGGGTTTTCGTCGAGTTGCGCTTGGAAGCGTTTGGCGGCGAGGCCAGGGGTGTCTTCGTATCTCAATTGCACTCGCGCACGTATCAATTGGTAGCGCAGGCTGTCTTCCTTGCCGCCTGGCTTAGCCTGTTCGGCCCGGTTACGGGTGTCGGCGATCCGAGACTCTGTCACAGGGTGGGTCAGCAGGAATTCCGGCGGTTTGGCATCGAAGCGGTACTGGCGCATCAAACGCTCGAACATGGTCGGCATGGAGCGCGGGTCGTAACCAGCTTTTTCGAGGTTGACGATGCCGATGCGGTCCGCCTCTTGTTCGTTTTGCCGGGAGAAACGGCGCTGCTCCTGGATCGCGGCGGCCTGGGTGCCGGCAATCGCGGCAATGCCAGCATCGCCTGCGCCCGCTGCCGCCGCAATGATGCCACCCAGCAGCGCAGCCATCATCGGCACTTGCATGCGCTGTTGGGCTTCAACGCCTCGTGCGAAGTGGCGCTGGGACAAGTGAGCCAATTCGTGGGCTAACACCGAGGCGTATTCCCCTTCGGTCTGGGCATTGAGGAACAGTCCACCGTTGACCCCGACAATTCCGCCTGGTGCGGCAAATGCGTTCAGTTGTGGGCTGTTGATCAGGATGAACTCCAGACGTCGGTCGTTGACCTGGCTGGTCTCCACCAGTTTGTAAACGCTGGTCTCGACATAATCCTTGAGTTGCGGGTCGTTGAGTTGCGACACCTGGCCCCGCAAGTACGCCAGCCAAGCGCGGCCCAGTTGGTACTCCTGCTGCGGCGAGACAATGGCAGAACTGGCGTCGCCCAGCGACGGCAGGTCATCGGCGAAGCCTGGGGAGGCCAGCAGGCAAGCCAGCGTCAGCAGGGTAGGGCGCAAAAAATTCATGCACAGGGCCTTTCGACAAAGAGCTTACTGTAGCCGGACACTGAGCTTCGGACCAGATATTCTAAGCACCCCGAACGCTTGACCCGGAGTAAACCCATGACCGACACCGTCGCCTTTGATGCTGAACTCGATGCGAGCGGGCTCAATTGCCCGTTGCCCTTGCTCAAGGCCAAGTTGGAGCTCAATCGATTAGCTAGCGGTGCGGTACTCAAAGTGATTGCCACCGATGCAGGCTCCCAGCGCGATTTCCGCACATTTGCCAAACTGGCCGGGCACACCCTGTTGCACGAAGAAGACGCTGCCGGTGTGTACCGTTACTGGTTGCGCAAGGCCTGAACCGTTTGTTCCCACAGCCCGAGGTTGATTGATGTTCAAAGTGTTACGTGACTGGATTCAGCGCTACTTCTCCGATGAAGAAGCGGTGGTGCTGGCGGTCTTGTTGTTCCTCGCCTTTACGGCGGTATTGACCTTGGGTGGCATGCTGGCCCCGGTGCTAGCGGGCATGGTGTTGGCGTATCTGATGCAGGGATTGGTGACGACGTTGGAGCGCCTGCGCGTACCCGGCGGGGTAGCGGTTGGGTTGGTGTTCGCGTTGTTCATGGGCCTGCTGGTGGTGTTTATCGTGGTGGTGTTGCCATTGCTCTGGCATCAGCTGATCACGCTGTTCAACGAATTACCGGGGATGCTCGCCAAGTGGCAATCGCTGTTGCTCCTGTTGCCGGAGCGTTATCCCCATCTGGTATCGGACGAGCAGGTGCTGCAAGCCATCGAAGTGGCGCGCGGTGAAATTGGGAAATTCGGGCAATGGGCGTTGACGTTCTCCCTGTCCAGTCTGCCGTTGCTGGTCAACATCATGATCTACCTGGTACTGGTGCCGATCCTGGTGTTTTTCTTTCTCAAGGATCGCGTAATGATCGGTCGTTGGGTGCGTGGCTATCTGCCGCGGGAGCGGGCGTTGATTACCCGTGTGGCGCAGGAAATGAACCGACAGATCGCCAATTACATCCGTGGCAAGGTGATCGAGATCTTCATTTGTGGCGGGGTGACCTATATCGCCTTCATCGCTTTGGACCTCAACTATGCCGCGTTGCTGGCATTGCTGGTCGGCGTGTCGGTGGTGGTGCCGTATGTGGGCGCGGTGGTGGTGACTGTGCCGGTGACATTGATCGCACTGTTCCAGTGGGGCTGGAGTGATCAATTCATCTACCTGATGGCGGTGTACGGGATCATCCAGACCCTGGACGGCAACGTACTGGTGCCGCTGCTGTTTTCCGAAGCGGTCAACCTTCACCCGGTGGCGATTATCTGCGCGGTGCTGTTGTTTGGTGGGTTGTGGGGGTTCTGGGGAGTGTTCTTTGCGATACCCCTGGCCACGCTGTTCAAGGCCGTGCTGGATGCCTGGCCGCGACAGGAACCGGTGGTGGCGCCGCTGTTGTAGGGGCGAGCAAGCCCGCCCCGCAGCGTTTGTTCAGGCCTTGTTCAAGGCTTGGGCGGCGGACAGGACGGCATCTACATGGCCTGGCACTTTGACGCCCCGCCATTCCTGGCGCAGCACGCCATCTTTGTCGATCAGGAAGGTGCTGCGATCCACACCCAGGTATTCCTTGCCATACAGCTTTTTCAGCTTGATCACATCAAACAGCTGGCAGACTGCCTCATCTTTGTCGCTGATCAGCTCAAAGGGGAACTGCTGCTTGGCCTTGAAGTTCTCGTGGGACTTCACGCTGTCGCGCGACACACCGAATACTTCCGTATTGGCTGCCTGGAACGCCGCGTGCTGGTCACGAAAACCCTGGCCCTCGGTGGTGCAGCCTGGTGTGCTGTCCTTCGGATAGAAGTAGATCACCACTTGCTTGCCCTTGAGGGCGGCCAAGCTGAAGGTCTGGCCACTGGTGGCCTGGGCTTCGAAGTCGGCTACGGGTTGGTCGATGACTACCGCCATGGGTACTTCCTTACATTGGGTTCTGTGGGCGCCACGGTTCGATCAGGGCGTCGAGGTTCAACGCATCGGCGAAATCCAGGAACTGATCGCGCAGCCAGCTGATCTGCACTCCGGCCGGCAAAGTGACGGTAAAGGTGGCATTGAGCATGGTGCCGCCGGTCTGGGGCGCCTGGTAGGTGTCGCACGTCAGGTTTTCCAGCTCGACGTTATGGTCGATGAAGAACTGGCACAGCTCATTGACGATGTCCGAGCGGTAGGCCGAACTGACGTAGGCAACGTATGGCAGGGCCTGTGGGCGATTCTCCAGAGCGGCACTGCGTACCACATTAACGGTGAAATCATGCTTCTTGGCCAGGCCCGGCAGACCGGTCTCAAGGCGCGCCAGGGCGTCCCAGCTCCCGGAGATCTGCAGCACCAGGGCGCTGCACTCGCCATGGCGAGTCAGCCGAGAGGTTACGACGGCGCAGCGGTTTTCATGGCTGGCGCGGCACAGGACGTTGGTCAGCTCCATGGGGTTGGCGCCGAGGGCACTGATAACAAGGAATTGTTCGCGAACTGTGGGGGTGGACATGCAGCCTTCCTAAAGCGATGAGCGGTCGATACCGAGATGGCCGTATCGATCAAAGGATCAAGGGTAGCGAAAAGCGTCG
Source organism: Pseudomonas sp. MD330_10 (assembly GCF_042610415.1). Classification (NCBI taxonomy): domain Bacteria; kingdom Pseudomonadati; phylum Pseudomonadota; class Gammaproteobacteria; order Pseudomonadales; family Pseudomonadaceae; genus Pseudomonas; species Pseudomonas sp. MD330_10. The sequence goes on along the minus strand of NZ_JBHGZU010000002.1, from coordinate 242,585 downwards.
CCAAGGGCTAGGAGGTGGCGTTTTCATTGCGTCGTTCAGCGGTTTTCACTGCTCGTCAAACCGTGCTCTGGCCCGATGATGGCGTTGATCGATGTTTAGTTGCGTCAGAACGCATCCTCACGCGGTACTTCGCTTGTGCAAGCATCTTGGCGCCAGTACCATTACGGCTCTCTTTTTCCGGCAGGAGCGGTTGCATGATTGCGGGCAGTATGGTGGCACTGGTCACACCCATGGATGCACAAGGTCATCTCGACTGGGACAGCCTGGGCAAACTGGTGGACTTCCACCTGCAAGAAGGCACCAACGCGATCGTTGCGGTCGGCACCACGGGTGAATCGGCCACGCTCGATGTGGAAGAACACATCCAGGTCATCGAGTTCGTGGTCAAGCGCGTTGCCGGTCGTATCGCGGTCATCGCCGGTACGGGTGCGAATTCGACGCGTGAGGCGATCGAACTGACCAAAAACGCCAAGAAAGCCGGTGCCGATGCCTGCTTGCTGGTGACCCCGTACTACAACAAACCAACCCAGGAAGGCCTTTACCAGCACTTCCGCACCATTGCCGAAGCCGTCGACATTCCGCAGATCCTCTATAACGTGCCGGGCCGTACCGCCTGCGACATGAAGGCCGAGACCGTGATCCGCCTGTCCACCGTGCCGAACATCATCGGCATCAAGGAAGCCACTGGTGACCTGCAGCGCGCCAAGGACATCCTGGCCGGCGTGAGCAGTGACTTCCTGCTGTATTCCGGTGACGACGCCACCGCTGTCGAGCTGATCCTGCTGGGTGGCAAAGGCAATATCTCTGTGACCGCCAACGTGGCCCCTCGCGCCATGAGCGACATGTGCGCCGCCGCACTCGCCGGCGATGCCGACAAAGCCCGAGCAATCCACCAGAAGCTGATGCCGCTCAACAAAGAACTGTTTATCGAATCCAACCCTATTCCCGTGAAATGGGCTCTGTACGAGATGGGCATGATGCCGGACGGTATCCGTCTGCCGCTCACCCGCCTCAGCGAAGCCTGTCACGAACCGCTGCGACAGGCCCTGCGCCAGTCCGGCGTCCTGGTTTAATTGAGGAAGCACTACGCATGAAGCGATTGGCCGGACTTTCCGCACTTGCCTTGATTATCTCCAGCACCAGTGGCTGCGGTTGGATCTGGGGCCCGGAAGGCTACTTCCGTGACCGCGGCAGCGATTACCTGGAAGCCCAAGCAACCAAACCGATGCAATTGCCGCCGGACGTCAATGTCGCTAAGCGCCTTGACCCGTTGTTGCCGATTCCACGCAACGTTGCCGATGACACCACCAAAGGCGAGTACGTGGTGCCACGTCCACAGCCGATCGCGGCCGTGGCTGATGCCAGCGACTACAGCCTGCAAAAAAGCGGCGACTCGCGTTGGATCGTGGCGCAGCGCCCACCTGCCGAAGTCTGGCCGGTGGCGGTGCAGTTCTTCCAGGACAATGGTTTCCGCATTGACGAACAGCGTCCGCAGACCGGTGAATTCACCACTGCCTGGCAGCAGGGCAGCGAGTTGTCCGCCAGTATGGCCAAGCGCCTGCAGGCCGGCGGTGTTGCCTCCGGCAGCGAAACGCGCGTCCGTGTGCGCATTGAGCCAGGCGTGCAGCGCAATACCAGTGAAGTCTATGTGGTGAGCGCCGAGCGTCCTGCCGGCAGCACAGCCAACGTCGACTTCACCAACCGCTCGGTCAACACCGGCGTCGACTCGGCATTGGTCGATGAAATGCTGGCCAGCATGAGCCGTATTTCCGAGAAGGGCGGTTCGGTTTCCCTGCTCGCTGCACGAGATTACGACACCCCGAGCCGTGTCAGCCTCACCGAGGACGGCAGCGGTAACGTGGTGCTGAACCTGGGTGAAGACCTGGATCGTGCCTGGGCCAGCGTAGGTCGTGCATTGGAGCAAGGTCCATGGCGTGTGGAAGACATCAACCGCAGCCTGGGTCTTTACTACATCAACGTGGCCGAGAAAGCCGAGCGTAAAGACGACGAGCCGGGTTTCTTCGGCAAACTGTTCGGCAGCAAGCCGACCAAGGAAGAAGTCGAGACCCGCGCCGAGCGTTATCAGGTGCGTTTGAGCAAGGTTGGCGACGCCGTTCAAGTCACGGTCGAGAAGAACATCAACACCGTAGCGCCGGCTGAAACAGCGCGCAAAGTGTTGGGTGTGATTCAGGACAACCTGGGCTGATCCGATGCGTTTTGCCGTTCTCGGCAGCGGTAGCCAAGGGAACGGCACGCTCGTCGCCCATGACGACACCTATGTGCTGGTTGATTGTGGTTTCTCGTTAAGAGAAACCGAGCGCCGCCTGCTGCGCCTGGGGGTTCACCCTGCGCAGTTAAGCGCGATTCTGGTGACCCACGAACATGCCGACCATGTGCATGGCGTGGGTTTGCTGTCTCGGCGCTACAATCTTCCGGTGTATCTGAGTCGCGGTACCTTGCGCGGGATGCGCAAACCCATTGAGCCTGCGGGTTTCCTGGCCGGTGGCGAGACCTTTCGGATCGGTGCCTTGAGCATTGATGTGGTCGCCGTAGCGCATGACGCTCAGGAACCCACGCAGTATGTATTCAGTGATGGCGAGCGACGTTTCGGTGTGCTCACCGACCTGGGTTCTTACTGCGCCAAGGTGCTTGACGGTTACCGTAATCTCGATGCCTTGATGATCGAGTCCAACCACTGCCGTGACCTGCTGGCTCGTGGTCACTACCCCTACTTTCTCAAGCAGCGGGTGGGCGGCGAACTGGGGCATTTGAACAACCACCAGGCGGCGTACCTGGTGTATGAGTTGGGCTGGCAAGACCTGCAACACCTGGTCCTGGCCCACTTGAGCAGCAAGAACAACCTGCCGATGCTTGCCCGGCAATGTTTTGTCGACACCCTTGGGTGCGACCCGGACTGGCTGCAACTGGCCGATCAAGATTCAGGGCTCGACTGGCGACATATCGCCTAGCCCACCTCACTCAAAGCGGAGCCCATCATGGAAAAACGTGAAGAACTCTACCGCGGCAAAGCCAAGTCGGTGTACAAGACCGACGACGCCAACCGCCTGATCCTGCTGTTTCGCAACGACACCTCGGCGTTCGACGGCAAGCGCATCGAACAGCTCGATCGCAAGGGCATGGTGAACAACAAGTTCAACGCCTTCATCATGCAGAAGCTCGAAGCGGCCGGTATTCCGACCCAGTTCGACAAGCTGCTGAGCGATAACGAGTGTTTGGTCAAGAAACTGGACATGATCCCGGTCGAGTGCGTGGTGCGTAACTACGCCGCCGGCAGCCTGGTCAAGCGCCTGGGTGTGGAAGAGGGCATGAAGCTCAATCCGTACACCTTCGAGTTGTTCCTGAAGGACGATGCCAAAGGCGATCCCTTCATCAACGAATCCCACGTCGTGGCCTTCGGTTGGGGCACTGCTGAGCAACTGGCGCGCATGAAGGAGTTGTCCCTCAAGGTCAACGACGTGCTGAGCAAGCTGTTCGACGACGCTGGCCTGCTGCTGGTGGACTTCAAACTGGAATTCGGTGTGTTCCACGACGGTTCCATCGTCCTGGGCGACGAATTCAGCCCGGACGGCTGCCGCCTGTGGGACAAGGCCACTAAGAAGAAGATGGACAAAGACCGCTTCCGCCAGGGCCTCGGTGACGTGATCGAAGCCTACGAAGAAGTCGCCAACCGTCTTGGCGTACCGCTGTAATCGACGCAAGCATCTGATAGCACGGAAAAAAATCTCGTAAGAGCTTTGCTTCCATGAAACAGGCTGTTATGATGCGCGCCGTTGGAGAGATGCCAGAGTGGCCGAATGGGACGGATTCGAAATCCGTTGTACCTTCACCGGTACCTAGGGTTCGAATCCCTATCTCTCCGCCATTATTGAATAACCAAAAGCCCCTGAAAGGTTTGATCCTTTCAGGGGCTTTTGCGTTTCCGATGGCTTCATTTTAGAGGTGGGTCGTGTCCAGTGCGAGCACCAGCGTCCTTCACTTAAACACTAGCCCCTCACTCCCCAAAGCCTGCGCCATTTGCGCAAACTGCGGCAGCCGCGCGACATATTCCGTTTCGAACGCCAAATACCTATCCTGCGCCGCCACGTAACGAATCTGCGGTTTAACCCGCGGGATGTCCTTGGAGGACAGTTTCAATACATCGCTGCTGCACTGGTTCCACAACCACGCCAAGGTGTGGGTGCCGAAGGTTTGCGTGTGATAACTCCAGACCCACCAATCACCGTGGCCACGGGCAACGTCCAACCGGCCGTGAAAGGTGCGCAGGGTGATGACTTGCTTGGGCTGAGTGACCAGCAGGCGCGTGTCCTGGCGCACTTCGCTGCCGAAGCCGTCCAGTACCGCCTGGGTGCTGGTGCCGGTGACGAAGTTAAAGCGCCATGCTAGCAGCACGCTTTCCTGGTAGCCGGGGTGTTCGGGGTTGGGGCGCGCGCCTTCGCTGAATAACAGCACCTCATCGCCTCCCAGGTAAGCGGTGGCTGCGCGCAGTTGATAGGCTTCAGCCGGCATCGGTTTGGCGGCAATGGTGACCGGTTGTGCAAGGTATTGACTCCAAATCCAGCAGCACGGGCCGTTGTGCTGCATAAACAGCAAACGGTTGGGGCCGATGGGCAGGAGGGTCAGTTCATCGGGGTGTTCGAAAATGATCTCGCTGGTCTGCGCGGTGATGCGCCAGATCCGCGTCAATGCCTCGGGTTCGTAGAGGCGTTGACGCTCGAAGACTTGATCCTCGACCACCACGCAGGGATCTTCAAACGCCGGCCATTGCGTCTCGACGGGGCCGAAAACCTCAACGCTGTTGCCCTTGCGGATCTCGTACTGATAGCGATCATCCGAACGGTACGCGCCGCGCGTTACCTGACGTTTCCACAGGCTGCGTTGAACGTTGGCCTCGATCAGTTGCAGATCGGCGCCGTCCACGCCGTCTTTGCGGAGTTCGAGCATGTCCTGCTCGGTAGGCGGCCAGGCGTTGTAATCGATCAGGAAGCATAACCAGCTATCGTCCTCCTGCTCAGTGATCGCGGCCCAGCCGTTGCGATAGTTGCCTTCGTGCACATACGTCGGGCCTGGGTATTCATGTACGTCCTGCAGCCACTGGAGCTTGCTGCGTTTGGGCTTGGCTGCGGGCGGTGTTTGCGCTTGGATGAGTGTCGGCTTGAAATGCAGGGCTGTCTTCTGTCCGCACCAATGTTGGGTAAACCGTTCGCGCTGATTGGCGGGGACAATCACCGGGCGGTAATCGTCGCCCCCCGCGTCGAGGTTCCACAGGTCGAAGCCTTCGCGCGCCAGTGCAGTGGCCAGCGCTTCGAAGCACACCTCGGGCATTTCATTGCAGAGTTCATCCAGCAGCGTTTCGAAGGCCGCGCCGGAAAACACGCTGATGTGGGGGTAGACAGGTGGCAGCAGTGACAGCCATTCGCCGCCGGGGGTTTTCCAATCGATATGCACTAACGGGTTAAAACCAGCAGTCATCACATCAGCCTCCCCCTGGAATTTTGTACCTGTGCATCATAGAGCAAGAATGCAAGGCCACGCGGCCGAGGCTCAATACAGCCGCTCGCGCAACAGGGTGTTCGGGGTTGTGCTTCTGACCGGTTTGAGCACGGTGGTGCTGGCCAGGTTGTTGACGCGCAGTATGTTCGGTCCGCTGGGCCAGTCGATGCGCGCCGTGCAAGCGTCGCTCGGGGCGATCTGACCCAGACCGTGCAGGTCAGTGGCGACGATGAAGTGACCCGCTGGTTCGTGGGGCGTTTTTGCGCTAGTTCACGGTGACGTCCTTCACGATCTCGATATTGATCGCCTGCCACTCACCGCCCGGACCTCTGACCCGTTCGTAGGTCACGACTTGCCCAGGACGCAGTACCGGCTCACCGTTATAGCTGAAGAAAACCTCTTGCTCGCCGTAGGGTATCGTCTCGTTGCTGGTGGGAATTGCAGTCTGTGGAGTTTCAATGGGCATGGCCGTTCTCCTTTTTCAGTGCAATACGTGGCCGGTTGTGGCCGGTAAGCGTGTGGGGGTTATTTTTCGACTTGGACTTTGTCCGCCTGCATGCCTTTCTGTCCCTGCACAGCCTCGAAAGTGACCTTTTGCCCTTCGGTCAGCGTTTTGAAGCCGGTGCCCATAATCGCTCTGAAATGCACGAACAGGTCAGGCCCACTCTCGGGGCTAATAAAGCCGAAGCCCTTGGTTTCGTTGAACCACTTCACAGTGCCGTGTTGTCTGTCGCTCATTGCTCATATCCTCGAAGCCTTGGTGTCTACCGTCAGTCGAGTCGACCTGACGACGGTATCCATAATCAAAGTTCCGATGAGTCTGGGCGTCAACGCGCCACAAGACCGGCGGTACTGTCATTCTTGACAGGTTCGCCACCCTTGGAAATACGCCAGACTACGCAGTTATTGTCTGAAAAATCAGGTTGAGGACCCAGGTTTGGACGGTTCTAGCCCCTGGCGGATTTTTTCCAGCAATTGATCGATATGAAATGGCTTGGTGATCAGGTCCATGCGTTCGCCGAGAAAATCCTGTCGGTTTGCCGCGTTTTCGGCGTAACCGGTCATAAATAGGATCGGTAGCTCCTCGCGCATGCCCCGTGCGTGGTCCGCCAGCTCGCGACCGGTCATGTAGGGCAGACCGAAATCGGTAAGCAGCAGGTTGATTGTTGGATCGGCCCGCAGCATGACAATGGCCTCGTCGCCGTCCGCTGCCAGGCTGCAGCGGTAGCCCGCATCCATCAGGACTTCGGCCACGAAACCGCGCACAGACGGCATGTCTTCGACCACTAGGATATGTTCGCCGTGACCCATGCCTGGCAATGCTTCTACCTTGATGGCCTGGGCCGCAGGACCGTCGGCAGCGGGCAGCATGATGGTCACTTCGGTGCCCTGGCGGGTCACGCTGCGGATCTGTGCGTCGCCGCCGGACTGGCGCGCGAACCCGTAGATAGTCGACAGGCCCAGGCCGGTGCCTTGGCCCACCGGTTTGGTGGTGAAGAACGGGTCGAACACCTTGTCGATGACGCTGGGTTCGATGCCCACACCGTTGTCGCGTACCGACAGGGCAATGTACGGGCCGTTTTCCAGCTTGGGGTTACCGGTGGAATACGCCGGGTAGGTGGTGACCCAGATGATCCCGCCTTGTGGCAGGGCATCCCGGGCGTTGATCACCAGGTTGAGCACAGCGCTTTCCAGTTGGATCGGGTCCACCATCGCCACAGCCGGGTTGTTGGTCAGCTCCAGATTCAGCGCGATGTGCTCGCCGATGGTGCGCATCAGCAACTCTTCCAGGGAACGGATATGCGCGTTGATATCGGTAGGGCGCGTATCCAGAGGCTGCTGGCGCGCGAATGCGAGCAGGCGGTTGGTCAGGCCGGCGGCGCTCAGGGCGGAGTTCAGCGCGGCGTCGGCATAGCCCAGTACTTTTTCGGTGCGCTGGCTCTGGATGCGTTTTTTGATCAGTTCCAGGCTGGTGATGATGCCGGTCAGCAGGTTGTTGAAGTCGTGGGCGATACCGCCAGTGAGCTTGCCCAACGCATCCATCTTCTGCGCCTGCAGCAATTGGGCTTCGGTGCGCGCCAGTTGGCTCGCAGCGTTGGCCAATTCGGCCTGTTGATGCCGCTCGCGATGGCGATGCTCGGTCACGTCTTCAACAAACACCAGGCTCAGGCCGGCGCGGCGGTAGGGTGAAATCTGCCACTCGGTCTCGCGCAACTGGTCGTCGACCTTCATCAGCAAGGTGCCTTTCCAGCGTTCACCAGCGGCCAGGCGCAGGCACAGCTCCTGGATCACGGCCAATTGATCTGCGGCGAAGCATTCCAGCAGAGCGTCTGGGTTGAGGTTGTCGTGAATCAGTTGAGCGAAGGCGTGGTTGCACTCGTGGACTTTGAGCTGCGCGTCCATCACTGCGATAGGCGCACTGATGTTGAAGAAAATCTCACGAAAGCGTGCCTCGCTCTCGCGCAAGGCGTACTCGGTGTCGCGGACCCGCAACAAGGTGCGCAGGGTGGCCAGCAGTACTTCAGGGTCCACCGGGTGGATCAGGTATGCGTCGGCGCCGGCGTCCAGGCCGGTGATGATATCGCCGGTCTCGATCGAAGCCGCCGACACATGCACCACCGGCAGCAACGCGGTGGCGGGGTCAGCGCGCAGGCCGCGCACGATGTCGAAGCCGCTCATGTCCGGCAGGTTGACGTCCAGGATCAGCGCATCGATGGTGCGGCTGGCGATCAGGTCCAGGCCGTCCTGACCGGTGCCGGCCTCCAGCACTTGGTAGTGATGGTTCTCCAGGCGCCGGCGCAGGGCGTAACGCGTGGCGGCGTTGTCGTCGACGATCAGCAGTTGGATGTCACGTTTCATCGACGGTCTCGTTGGCGATGGAAAGGGGAATGACCACAAAGAACAACGAACCCACGCCGGGCGTGCTTTCTACCCCAACCCGGCCGCCCAGCAACTCGGCGAAGCGCTTGCACAGCGACAGCCCCAGCCCGGTGCCCCGCAGGCGCTTTTGCAGCGGCGAGTCGATCTGCGAGAAATCCTCGAACAGGTTGCTGTGCAGTTCGATGGGGATGCCAAGGCCGGTGTCCTGCACCGCGAAGCGGATCTCCCGCTCGTTCTCCATGCGCGCCGACACCCGCACCTCGCCCTGCAGCGTGAACTTCAGCGCGTTGGAGATAAAGTTGCGCAGGATCTGCGCGAGCTTTTTGTCATCGGTATAAAGCTTGGGCAGGCCGGCGGGCTCTTCGAAGATCAGGTCCACCGACGACGCATCCACAATCGGTCGGAACATGCCGCGCAGGGCCGAGAACAGGTCGAACATATCGAACCAGGCCGGGGAGATGCTGATGCGCCCGGCCTCGATCTTGGCCAGGTCCAGCAGATCGTCGACCATCTCGCGCAGTTCTCGCGCCGAGCTGCGGATAAAGCCCACCTGGGTGTGTTGCTCGGGGCTGAGTGGGCCGTCGAGTTCATCGTCCAGCAGGCTGGTGATACTCAGGATCGAGCCCAATGGAGTACGGAACTCGTGGCTCATATACGACAGGAAGCGGCTCTTGAGGTCCGAGGCCTGGCGCAGTTGATCGGCTTGGGTATCCAGCTCGGCATACAGCGCCAGCACGCCTTGGTTGGTCTCGTCCAATTCGGCGCGCAGCGCATCGGCCTCTTGACGCAAGCGCTGGACTTCTGCGGCGAGCGAGGCAGTGGTATCAGCCATCGATGGCCTCCAGGGCAATCACGAAAACGGTGACGTCATCCCGGCCGCGACAGAAGTCACGGTGCAGGATGGCGGCGATCAAAGCCGGGTGGCGGTGCGTCAGCCCGGGGTAGTCGGCCAGGTTCCAGCGTGACTGCAGGCCGTCGCTGAACAAGATCAGCAGCTGGCCGCTGACCTCAGCGTAGTCGAATGGCTGCGCCTTGCGAAACTGCACGCCGACGATGCCTGGATGAGACGCCAGACCGCGGGACTTGCCAGGGCCGATCAGGCTGGCGCCGATATTGCCCACGCCGGTAAAGCGCAGGCTGCCGGTCGCCGCGTTGTATTGCGCCACGGCCACGGCACCGCCACGGGTACCGCTCATGCCGGCGTGCATATCTGCCATCAGCAGCGTCGCTTCGTCAAAGGCGCCCCGTGCGAACACCTGTTCGCCGTCCCGCGCGGCGCGTTCGGCTTCGCTGCCATGGCCCAGCCCATCGGCCACCATCACACTGAAGCGGCCGGGTTCGATTGCCAGGTGCCAGGCATCGCCGCAGGCCGGGTCGTCATGCAGGGAGTGTTGGCTGACCCCGTAACGTATGTCCTTGGCCGTTGAGGCTCTCGGATACAGGCGCGCGAGCATCGCCGTACCGCGTGGGTCGGCGTACACATCGAACACTTGGGCCACCCGTGAAATGGCGCCCATGCCGATGCCCTGGGTGCCGCCGGTGGAAAACCCGTCCACCAGGCAGCTGTCCAGGTCAAAGCCCTGGCCGCGATCCACGGCGATCATCTCCACACCGCCGTTGCCGGTGGCGCGCAGGTGCAATTGGCCGTGGGCGGCATGCTTGAGGATATTGCTGCTCAGTTCGGTGGCCACCAGGGCCACGCGACCGGCGTCGGTTTCGTCGAAGCCCAAGTGTTCGGCGAGTTTCTGTGCGGTACGTCGGGCGTGACCAATCTGGCTCACATCCTCGATCAACAACACCTGCGTGAGGGCGCTGGGAATATTCAGGACCATCGAGTGATCGTCACGCGGGTGCCCTGGCCGGGTGCGGTATCCAGTTCGAATTCGTCCACCAGGCGCTTGGCGCCGGTCAGCCCCAGGCCGAGCCCGCCGCCGGAGGTCCAGCCGTCGGTCATCGCCAGTTTGATATCGGGAATGCCTGGGCCTTCGTCGCGAAACGTCAGACGAACGCCGGAGCGCAGGTCTTTCTCGACTATTTCCCAATCCATATACCCGCCGCCGCCGTAGACCACCGTGTTACGCGCCAGCTCACTGACGGCCGTGACCAATTTGGTCAGGTCGATCAGGCGCATGCCGCAATCCTGGGCCAGTTTGCGGACCAGTTGTCGAGCCAGCACAACGTCCTGTTCGATCAGCACGGGATGAGTGCCATTGCTGGCCAGGGTCATGAGTTTTCTACCCGCTCGCGCAACAGCTTCATGCCGCGTTCGACATTGAGTGCGGTGGCGACTCCAGGCAAGGTCATGCCCAGCTCCACCAGGGTAATGGCCACTGCCGGCTGCATACCCACCAGCACGGTCTGTGCATCCATGATCCGCGAGAGCCCGGAGATGGTGCCGATCATGCGGCCGATAAAGGAGTCGACCATGTCCAGCGCCGAGATATCGATCAATACCCCACGCGCCGAGGTGCGGTTGATGCGTTCGGACAGGTCGTCCTGCAGCGTCAACGCGAGCTGGTCGTGCATATCCACCTGGATGGTCACGAGCAGAAACTCGCCCATCTGCAAAATCGGGATGCGTTCCATGGTCAGACGGCCTTGGTCACGGTCACGCCCAGACGCTTGAGGGACAGGGCCAGGGCGTCGGCGAGATTGGCCTTGGTGACTACGCCTTGCAGGTCAAGGCCCAGGTGAACGATGGTCTGGGCGATCTGCGGGCGCACGCCGCTGATGATGCAATCGGCGCCCATCAGGCGAATGGCGGTCACGGTCTTGAGCAGGTGCTGGGCCACCAGGGTATCGACGGTTGGCACGCCGGTGATGTCGATGATCGCAATTTCCGCGCCGGTGTCGACGATGCGTTGCAGCAGCGATTCCATCACCACCTGGGTGCGCTGGGAATCCAGGGTGCCGATCATCGGCAGGGCCAGCACGCCGTCCCACAACTTGACCACCGGCGTGGACAGTTCCAGCAGTTCTTCCTGCTGGCGTTTGATCACCAGCTCGCGGGACTTCTGGAAGGTACGGATGGTGTGCATGCCCAAGGCATCCAGCAGCTCGGAGATTTCCCATAGCTGTTCGGCCAGTTGCGCTGGCTGCTCGGCATATTCGCGTTGCAGCAGGGCGAAGAGCGGGCCTTTGAGGGCGAAGATGAAACTGGCGGTTTGTTGCGAGTCCTGGCCGACCAGTGCGCGGCTGTGGGACAGCTTTTCCAGGAGTACGCGGGTTTCGGCCCAGTTCTCCTGGTTAACGTTCTGCGAACCGCCTTGTTCCAGGGCTGCAATCAGTGTGTTCAGGAAGTCGTTGGCCTGTTGTTTCAGGTCGGCTTCCTTGACGTTGCGGGTGGCACCCGAAGCTTCGAGGCTTTCGATCCATGTGGTCAACAAGCTGAGTTTGTTGCTTTGCAGCGCCTGAACGGTAGTCGCGTGAAGTGTCGCCATGGGAAAGCTCCTGGATGCCTGTTATATGCTGCGCGCAATCTATACCAAAATGTGTGGTTTGAAACGGTTTACGCTAATTATTCCGGGGGATGTCTACAAAGTGCGTCGCGCCACGTTCATGGCCCTCGGGTACTATAGATCGCCCCCCCTAGTCGGCCAGTGTTTCCCGTGATTATCAATTTCGATCTCAATGACCTTCAGGCCTTTCGTGCCGTGGTGGACAAAGGCAGTTTCCGCGGCGCTGCCGAGGCGATCCGCATCTCGCAACCGGCCTTGAGCCGCCGCATCGAAAAGCTCGAATCGGCGCTGGACGTGAAGCTGTTCGAGCGCACTACCCGGCGCGTCAGTCTGACCATGGTGGGACGCGCTTTTCTCCCGCAGGTCGAACGCATGCTCGACGACCTGGACCTCGCCCTGATGGGCATCAGCAACGTGGCATCGACGCGCATGGGCAACGTCACCATCGCCTGCGTGCCTTCCACTGCGTATTACTTCATGCCTCATGTGATCTCCGAATTCCACAAGCTCTACCCGAAGATTCGTCTGCGGGTACTCGACGCCAGTGCCGGCGAGGTGTGCAGTGCGGTGGAAAGCGGCGAGGCGGATTTCGGCGTGAGTTTCAGCGGCAGCCTGGCCGATGAGGTGGAGTTCGAACTGTTGTTGCAAGAGCGCTACGTGTTGGCGTGCCGGCGTGACCATCCGCTGGCCGGACGCGCCAGCGTGACGTGGGCCGAAGCCTATGAGCACGACTACATCAGCGTGGACAAGACCTCGGGCAATCGTTTTCTGCTCGACCAGGCCTTGCGTGGCGTGCGCGTTAAGAAGCTGAGTATTTGCGAGACCCACCACGTGACCACCATGATCGGGCTGGTAGAAGCGGGGCTGGGGGTGGCGATGGTGCCGTCGATTGCGATGCCAGCGTGCGAGCACCCGATTCTGGTGAGCGTGCCGCTGGTGGAGCCGCAGGTGATGCGCAATGTGGGCTTGATCAAGCGCCGCGGGCGGACTTTGCCGCCAGCGGCGCTGGAGTTGGAGCGCTTGGTGCGCGAGATGCCGTTTCGGTCAGTGTGACACTGAGTCCAGGCCGGTGGCCCGCACCGCCGGTTGCACCTCGGGAGAGGCAAGGAACTGCAGCAGCGCCTTGGCCTGCTTAGGGTGTTCGGCGTTCACCGGAATGCCCGCGGCGAAGCGCGTCACCGATTGCACGTCTTCAGGGATCTTGCCCACAAAGGTCACGCCCGGTACCGGCAACAGTTCCGCCACCTGCTGCAAGCCCACAGCGTAATCACCCTTGGCTACCTGCTCGGCCACCGGCAGGCGTTCGATCATGGTGCCCTTGGCCGGCATACCGAGTTTCTTGAACAACTCTTTTTCCACATACACGCCGCTGGCACTGTCGGAATACGCCACGGACTTGGCGTTGCTGAGCACAGCCTTTAGCTCGGCGTCGGTGCCGATCGCCGGTTTTGGCTGCCCTCGCTTGACCACCAGGCCAATGCGCGAGTCGGCCAGTTCTACCCGTGAGGCGGGGTCCACCTTACCTTGCTTGATCAACTCATCCAGGGCATAGCCGACCATGATCACCACGTCGGCATGCTCGCCGCGGGCCAGGCGGTTGGGAATCGCTTCCGGCGCCTTGCCCATGGATGGGCCGAGAATAGTGTCGAGGGTGTCGCCGCTACGCTGGGCATATTGCGGGCTCAGCACTTTATAAGCTGCGGTGAAGCCGCCGGACGTCATCACCTTGAGCTGTTCGGCCTGGGCCGTCAGTGCCAGGGCGCCGAGGGCGAGGGCGGTCAGGGTTTTGAACATTGATTTCATCACACGGCCCCCTGCATCACTTGACCACGGGCGTTGGCGCGGCGGTACAGCGCCAGGGTCGAGCACAGTGCACACAGCGCGGCGAACATCATCCAATAGGCCGGCGAGGCTTTGTCTTCGGTGATGTGAATAAACCAGGTGGAAATCGCCGGGGTGAAGCCGCCGAAGATCGCGGTCGCCAGGCTGTAGGCCAGAGAGAAACCCGCCACGCGCACTTCCACCGGCATGATTTCGGTCAGCGCCGGGATCATGGCGCCGTTGTACATGCCGTACAGGAAGGAGAACCACAGCAGGGTTTCCAGCATATGCGCAAAGCTCGGCGCGTTGACCACGTAGGACAACGCCGGATAGGCCGTGAGCACGGTCAGCGCAGTCATGGCGATCAGCACCGGTTTACGACCGAAACGGTCACTGAGAGTGCCGCCGATGGGCAGCCAGACGAAGTTGGAAATGGCCACCAGCAAGGTCACCAGCAGTGCATCGGAAGTGCTCAGTTGCAGCACGGTCTTGCCGAAGGTCGGTGCGTACACGGTGATCAGATAGAACGCAGTGGTGGTCATGGCCACCATCAGCATGCCGCCGATGACTACGGTCCAGTTCTTTACCAGGGTTGCCAGCACTTCGCGCATGGTCGGTCGATGCTTGCGGTTGGCGAATTCTTCGGTTTCCTGCAAGTTGCGACGCAGTACAAAGATAAACGGGATGATGACGCAACCCACCGCAAACGGAATGCGCCAGCCCCAGTCGGCCACCACCGACGGTTCCATCCACACGTTCAAGCCATAACCCAGCGCGGCGGCGACCACGATGGAGATCTGCTGGCTGCCCGATTGCCAGCTGGTATAGAAACCTTTGCGGCCCGGCGTGGCCATCTCGGCCAGGTACACCGACACACCGCCCAGTTCCGCGCCGGCCGAGAAGCCTTGCAGCAGGCGACCGAGCAGCACCAGCAGCGGCGCCCACAGGCCAATGCTGTGATAGCCCGGCACCAGCACGATCAACAGCGTACCGCTGGCCATGATCGATAGCGTCACGATCAGGCCTTTGCGGCGACCCACGTCATCGATATAGGCACCCAAAACGATTGCACCCAGAGGCCGCATCAGGAAGCCTGCGCCGAACACGGCGAAGGTCATCATTAATGACGCAAACTCATTAGCGGCGGGGAAGAACGCGGCGGCAATGTAAGTGGCATAGAAGCCGAACAGAAAGAAGTCGAACTGTTCGAGGAAGTTACCCGAAGTAACGCGCAATACCGCGCCCACTTTGGAGCGGGCAGAGTCAGGCCGGGTTGAGCTAGTCATGGTGTTGTGTCTCCAGCGTTCTTTTTAAAGTGCTTGTTTCGCTTAAGACTTGGGATAGTGGCTGACACATTTAGAAATGATAAGTGAAAATTTTGGATTTATTGATGCGTCATAGCTATCAATCAAGAAGGCGGCCAAACCCTTTGTCCTGTTCTATGCTTGTAGCTGTGTCCAATTCTTGGGAGGGGAGGTGACAATGGGCAATGAACCGAAGCACCACGATGAACCGGAGCAGGAGCAGCCCCGGCAGCGCCACGAGGAGGAAAAACCGCAGACCTGGAAACATCCCGACGATGGCACGGAGCTGTCCGAGCGAGATCAGGAAATACCGCTCAAACCCTGATGACCCGGCCTGACCAGCACCGGCGGGTACCGACCTGCCGGTGTGTTTGGCGGCAATGCGCATAGACGCCCGCCGCGGCGCTTTCTACACTGCGGCTCGTCTAGGGCAAAGGGCAGGCGCGATGAATCGCAATGAATTACGCAAGGCCGACATCAATCTGATGGTGGTTTTCGAAGCACTGATGCTTGAGCGCAACGTCACGCGCGTGGCGGAGAAGCTGTTTCTGGGCCAACCCACCATCAGTTCGGCGCTCAACCGTTTGCGTACGCTGTTTAACGACCCGTTGTTTATTCGCGTTGGCCATCGCATGGAGCCAACTGCGCGGGCCGAGGAAATCATTCAGCACCTGTCACCGGCCCTGGATTCATTGTCGTCGGCCTTGAGCCTGACCCACGATTTCGACCCGTCCATCAGCACCATGACGTTTCGCATCGGCCTGTCCGACGATGTGGAATTCGGCCTGTTGCCGCCGCTGCTGCGCGCCTTGCGCCAGGAAGCGCCGAAGGTGGTGTTTGTGGTGCAGCATGTCGACTACTGGCGCATTCCCGATCTGTTGGCATCCGGCGACATTACCGTCGGCATCACCCAGACCCGCGGCCTGCCGGCCAATGCCAAGCGCAAATTGTTGCGTCATATCCGTCCGCGCCTGTTGCGCGCCGATGCCTCGGACACGCCGCTGACCCTCGATGAATATTGCGCACGGCCTCATGTGCTGGTGTCCCACACCGCCAACGTGTCGGGGTTCGCCGATGAGTGGCTGGCGGAAATCGGCCGCAAGCGACAGGTGGTGTTGTCGGTGCCCCAGTACAGCGCCTTGCCAGCGCTGCTGGCCGGCACTGACTTGATCGCCAGCCTGCCGGACTACGCCGCCGAGGCCATGGCCGTATCAGGCAATCTGTTCTGCGAGCCATTCCCGTTCGAAACGCCGACCTTGGATCTGTCGATGGTCTGGCTCAGCCATGTGGACACCGACCCGGCCGAGCGTTGGGTGCGTTCGCGATTGGAAGCGTTTATGGGGGATCGCGGGCCGGTGAACCCAGCCTGATGGTTTTATCCGTGTTATATCTACGCGTCTTCCTACAAATAACTCGGAGCGATCAATGCCGCACCTGCACCTGGAATACACCGCGAACCTCACCGACCTGGCCGTCGAGAAAACCCTGTTGCGGCTCAATAACGTGCTGATGGCGTCCGGGCAGTTCGGTTCCGAGTTCGATATCAAAAGCCGTGCGTTGAAGGTCGAGAGTTTCCAGGTCGGCACCTCGCTGAGCCCGCGGGCTTTTATCGCGGTGAAACTGTCCTTGCTCAGCGGGCGCTCGCCTCAGGTTAAAAAGCAGTTGTCGGAGAGCCTGTTGGCGGCCTTGCAGGACGTGGGCGAGTGGCCAGCGGATATGCAGGTACAACTCAGCGTGCAGTTGGTCGATATGGATCGCGAGTCCTACAGCAAAGTCGCCATCGGCTGATCACTGCCCCTAAGGTACGCGGGCGTCAGAGCAAGCCTTGCTCGGCGCAGACCTTCACCAGTTGTTCCCGGAACCAGGCGTTGGCGCGGTCTTGCCCGCTGCTTTCATGCCACTGCATATCCAAAGTGAACCCCGGCAAGCCGTTGGGGGCTTCGCAGTGGCCGAAGGTGGTGGCCGGTGCCAGCAGTTTTTGCACGCGGCGGGGCAGGGTGACGACGTAGTCGGTGCCGCTGATCATCTTCAAGGCCGCGCTGTAGCTGTTGGCCCGCGCCACCACCTGGCGTTTGTGCGCCTGGCGCCCGAGCCAGCCGTCGATCATGTTGGTGTCGGATGTCCAGGGTGTCGGAAAAACATGGCGGCGTTCGACGAAGGATTGCAGGCTGAACGCCGGTTCCCGTGGCGCGGCGCGTTTGTCGAACACACAGACCAGGTCATCCTCCAGCAGCATTTGGGTCTTGAAGTCTTTATGGGCGCGGTGGAAATGCGGGCCGAAACAGATCACCAGGTCCAAGCGGCCTTCGCGCAGGTCGTCGGCGGGGATATCGGTCTCCAGCTTGCGCACATTAACGATCACCGGCAGGTCGGCGCGATCGAATTGCTTGAGCAGGCGCGGCAGGATCAGCTGTTCGAAGTATTCCGGGGCGCACACATTGAAGGTCACCGCCTGCTGCTTGGGGTCGAAAGCCTGGCCACCGGCGTGGCACAGGTTGATGCTTTCGAGGATCTTCTGCACATGCTCGTACATGGTGGTGGCCTTGTACGTCGGCCGCATGCCCGCACGGGTGTTGATAAACAGCTCGTCCTCGAAACTGGTGCGCAGTTTCTTGAGGCTGTAGCTCACCGTGGACTGGCTGACAAACAGCGTTTCTGACACCTCGGTAACGCTGCTCTGGTCATAGACGGCGATAAACACCATCAAGTCCTGCATATCGAGTTTTCTGAGCAAGTTACTGTTTAACATCGGTTTCGTCCGTAAATCCCATGTACCGAATTCAGTACAAGACAGCGCAAAAGATTAACGGAACGGTCGTACCAATAGAAAGCTCTGTAGGGTGTTTCTATGTTTGTGGTGGGACATAAACTGTTGGCAATACGACCTCAGCGGAAATGGCGCGCGTAATGCTTCGGGTCGAAGCGCGTGACCATCAGCAGCATCACCACGATCACTCCGGTCAGTGCCCACCAAGCCCATTCGAAGCTGCCCAATCGGTCGCGAATCATCCCGGCGATTAGCGGCGACACACCGGCGATCAGGTAGCCGATGCCCTGCACAAAGGCGGTGAGGCCGCCGGCGCGGCGCGGGTTGTCCAGGTGATCGAGGGACAGGATCAGGCTCATCGGGAACAACCCGCCGATGCCCAGGCCGAGCAGGCATGGCCACAGCAGGCTCACGTGTTGCGGTGCCAGAATCAGGCCGCAGAAACCGAGGATGATCAGCACCAGCAACGTCGCCACCACGCTGCGTTTATCCTGGCGACGGTTGGCAATGGCCGGCGTGATCAGCCCCGACACCACTTCCATTGCCGTGAGAAAGCCCAGCACCAGGCCGGCGTTCTGTTCGCTCCAGCCTTGTTCCACGTAGTACGGCGCCAGCCAGGCGAGTACACAGGTGTAGGACGCGGTTCCGAGGCCGAAAAAGATCGCCAGCAACCAGGCGCGTGCGTTGCCGAAAAAGCGTTCCTGCGTGTCGGAACCGGCCTGGGGCACTGGCGGCAGCGTCGAGCGCTGGGCGTACCAGAACACCAGCGCCAACACGGCAAGCATCGCCCAGATGGCCAGGCCGATGCGCCAACTGCCGGTCTGCACCTGCACGAACGGCGCGAATGAAGCGGCCAGCGCAGCGCCGCCCATGATCGCCGTGACGTACAGCCCCATGAACAGCGAGACGTTCTGGTTGAAGCGGGTCTTGATCAGCGCCGGCATCACCGCCTGGATCAGCGCAATCCCCACCCCGGCGGCGATGGCGCTGACGATCAGCTCCAGCGCCGAGTCCAGCCACAACCGCGACAACGTCGCTACGCCGATCACCCCCAGGGACAACACGATGCTGCGGTGCTCACCCACCCGCTTGGCCAGGCCCATGCCGAAAAACATCGCCAGCCCCATGGCCATCACCGGCAGCATGGTCAACAACGCCGCGCTGCTGAAACTCAATGGCACATCGCCGCGAATCGACGACAACAACGGCCCGACCGCCGCCATCGAAGGGCGCAGGTTAAGGGCGACCAGCACAACACTAAGCATCAGCCAGACGGCGGTAGTGGGTTTTGCGTGAACGTTTTCCATGGGCAAGCCTTGAGTGAACAAGCGCAGATCAGGCCATGGCGGATGCCGGCGGAGCAAATGAGAAAGTCGCAAAGGCTATTGAAAAATTGCGCTGGGGTTAATGGGCGTGGTCCTTTGCTTGCCCCCTCGGCTCATATCGCCTTCATCCACAGCCCCTGACCGATTTCAATCAACGTTGGCCCTTGCCGTTGCACGGCGCTGTGCAAGGCATTGCGTAGCTGCTCAACGTCTTGTGCGCTGTCAGTGGCACTGCCAAGGGCCTTGGCCACGCCGATAAAGTCCGGGGTGTAGATATCCACGCCCACCGGTTCGATGGCGCGGTTGAGCATGTAGCGCTTGATCTCTTCATAGCCCTGGTTGTTCCACAGCAGCACGATGATCGGCGTGCGGGCTTCCACGGCGCTGGCCAGTTCCGGCAGGGTGAATTGCAGACCGCCGTCGCCGATCAGGCACACCACCGGCCGGCCATCGCCGCGTCCGAGCCAGGCACCGATGGCTGCGGGCAGGGCATAGCCCAGGGTGCCGTAACCGGTGGAGGCGTTGAACCAGCGACGCGGATGGTCGAGGTTCAGGGTCAGGTTGCCGCTGTACACCGGTTGGGTGGAATCGCCTACCAGCACGGCATCGGGCAAGGTCGCCAATACCGTGTTGAGGAACAGGGTCTGCGCGCGGGTGGCGGCGTCCCAGGTCGGCGCCAAGTCAGCCCACAACCGTGCGACGCGGTGCTGCCCCCAGTGTGGATCGCGCGCAGGCAGCAGCGTGTGGTTCAGTTCGGCCAGCACGGCCTCGACGGCGATCCGCGCATCGGCCACCAACGCCACGGCGGGCCGATAGTTGCGCACGGTCTGGTCCGGGTCGATATCGATGCGCAGCAAGGTGCCAGGAATCTCGAAGCCGCCGGCGAAGGTCGTGTCGTAGTCGGTTTCCGCCAGCTCGGTGCCGATGGCCAGCACCACGTCGGCTTCGGCCACCAGGGCGCGGGTGGCGGGCAAGGTTTGGGTCGAGCCGATTAGCAGCGGGTGCGCGGCGGGCAGCAGGCCCTTTGCGTTGATGGTCAGCGCGACCGGCGCGCCGAGGGTGTCGGCCAGTGTGGTCAGTGCCGCGGCGGCTTCAATGGCACCGCCGCCGGCCAGGATCAACGGACGCTTGGCTGTGGCGAGCAAGCGACCCATCTGCACGACGGACGCCGGTGCGGCACCGGCGCGGGCCACGCTGACGGGCGCGCAGTCCAGCAGCGCATCGGCGTTTTCCACCAGTACATCCAGGGGGATTTCAATATGCACTGGTCGCGGCCGCCCGGCCTGGAACAACGCAAACGCCCGCGCCAGCACACTTGGCAGTTCCGCCGCCGACATCACGGTGTGGGAGAACGCCGCCACCCCAGCCACCAGCGCACTCTGGTTCGGCAACTCATGCAACTTACCGCGCCCGCCGCCCAACTGACTGCGCGACTGCACGCTGGAAATCACCAGCATCGGGATCGAGTCGGCATAGGCTTGGCCCATGGCCGTGGTGATATTGGTCATGCCAGGGCCGGTGATGATGAAACACACGCCGGGCTTACCACGGGTGCGCGCGTAACCGTCGGCCATAAAACCGGCACCCTGTTCGTGGCGCGGGGTGATATGGCGGATGCCGGAGCGGGCCAGGCCGCGATACAGCTCCACGGTGTGCACGCCGGGGATGCCGAACACATGGTCCACACCATAGCCTTCCAAAAGGTTGACCAACACTTCGCCGCAGGTCGCCATACAGGTCGCTCTTATGAATGAGAGAAGGCGGTATTGGAACGGTTGGCCCATGGCGCCCACAATCGATAAAACGTCATACTTGCCATGTCCCCACGTCATGGCTCATCGCATGAAACGCCTTCCGCCGCTGCCTGCGCTGCACACCTTTTGGGTCACGGCCCACTGCTGCAACTTCACCCGCTCCGCCGAACATCTGCATATCACCCAGGGCGCGGTGAGCCGGCAGATCGCCGGGCTGGAGCGCCACTTGGGCTACCCATTGTTTCTGCGCCAGGCGCGAGGCTTGAGCCTCACGGAGCAGGGCCGCGCGTGGCAGCACTGCGCGCAGCAGGTGTTTGGCCTGATCGGCGACGCGGTGGAGCACATCGGTCGGCGCCAGCAAACCCTGCAACTCAAGGCCTCCACCTGTGTGATGCGCTGGCTGCTGCCGCGCCTGATGCAATGGCAACGGGAACGCCCGGATGTGCCGGTTGAACTCACTACCACCGTGGCCAACACCGTGGACTTTCGTCGCGAGCCTTTCGATGCAGCAGTGATTTACGCGCCCATCGCCGAGCAGCCCGCCGAGGCCCGGCATTTATTCGATGAACGACTCACCCCGGTCTGCGCCCCGGCCTTGCTCGCGACGCTGCGCACACCGGCGGATCTGCAACACCAGGTGCTGCTACATCCCACGCGAGACGAGCGGGATTGGACGCTCTGGCTGAAGGCGGCGGATGTGCGCTTGAGCAGGGTCAGCCAAGGTCATCATTTCGAAACCCTGGACCTGGCGATGACGGTGGCGTCCCAAGGCTCTGGCGTGGCGATCGGTGACTGCGCGCTGATTGGCGAGGATGTGAAGGCAGGGCGGCTGGCCATGCCATTTGAACGGCGGGTGCCGACGGGGATGGGATATTACCTGGTGTCTGCGCCGGGTACGCAGCCACTGCCGGAGCTTGAGGCATTGATGAATTGGCTGCAGAGCCAGGCCCACTCTTCAGATCAGGGGTGGGGCAGCGGTACTTGAACTGACCGATCGATCGCCATCGGGGGCAAGCCCCCTCCCACAGTTTTGATCTGGTTTCCTCAGTCCATGTGGGAGGGGGCTTGCCCCCGATAGCGATGGATCAGTCACTCCATCAATCAGTAACCGACCGTAAAACGCTGGCGCGGGTGCTGATGCTTTTCCACTTCATCGATCATCGCGATAGCGTAGTCGGCAAAGCTGATCCAGCTGCGGCCTTCGGCGCTTACCAGCAAATGGTCCTGACCCAGGCGGAACGTGCCGGTGCGCTCGGTCTCGACAAATTCCGCCGACGGCGACAGGAAGGTCCAGTCCAGTTCCCGTTCCTGGCGCAGGGCCTCCAGGAACTCGGCGCCGGCGCTGGCTTCGGCTTTGTATTCGGCCGGGAAGCCCTGGCTGTCGATCACGCGGCTACCGTCCGGCAACAACAGTGAGCCCGCGCCGCCCACCACCAAAAGGCGTTTGACCCCGGCTTTTTTCACCGGACCGAGCACCGCCGCAGCGGGCAAGGTGGCGAAGTGCGCCGCGCTGATCACCACGTCGCAGCCGCTGACGGCCTGTTGCAGGGCCTCGGCATTCAGGGCGTCGACCTGCTTGACGCTGACGCCGTCGCGCGCCGGCAAGGCGTCTGTATTGCGTGCGATGGCGACCACGCTATGGCCGCGACGCAGGGCTTCTTCCAGCAGTTGGCTACCGGCACGACCGGTGGCGCCAATGATTGCGATCTTGCTCATGATGTTCTCCAAGTAAAGGTCAGGATCTACAACGGTTCACCACTTCATTTCGCCCTTGGCGACTTTTGCGCTCAGCTCCAGTGAGCTTTCGTCGGCGAGGGTCGGGTAACGCTTTTTCATGGCCGCGATCAGTGCGGCGGAGTCCTTGGCCTTGGCGGTTTCCAGGTCAAAAGCCTTGATGTAGTCGGCGGTGAAGGCCACTGACGCCAGCGACGGCGTGCCCAGGTAGTGCCCCGGAATCACCGTGCGCGGTTGCAGCTGTTGGATGCGTTGCAGAGTCGCCAGCCAGTCTTTGTGAGACTGCGCGCTTTGGGTGTCGGCCATCCACACATGAATGTTCTGGGCGACCACCACGCCACCCACCACAGCCTTGATCGACGG
This sequence comes from Pseudomonas sp. MD330_10, assembly GCF_042610415.1. Taxonomy (NCBI): domain Bacteria; kingdom Pseudomonadati; phylum Pseudomonadota; class Gammaproteobacteria; order Pseudomonadales; family Pseudomonadaceae; genus Pseudomonas; species Pseudomonas sp. MD330_10. Next base: position 219,668 of record NZ_JBHGZU010000002.1, on the reverse strand, counting down.
GATCCACACAACGCTGCGATCCGGCTGCGGGCCGTCCAGGCCGATCACCTCCAGTGTCTGGCCTTCCAGGCTCAGGCTATGACCTTCAAGCACCTGGGGCACGATGATCTTGGCCGGTTTGTCGGCGCCCATTTTCGGGCCCCAATAGGCCAATTTGCCGGCCTCGGTGGCTTTGATGTGCTCGACCACCGGTTGTGGGGCCAGCACTTTGGCGTCGGGGAAGGCCGCAGTGAGGGTGTCGAGGCCGAAGTAGTAGTCCGGGTCGCCATGGCTGATGTAGATGGTGGTCAGGTGCTTGCCGCTGGCGCGGATTTTTTGCACCAGTTGCTCGGCCTGGCCTTTGCCGAATTGTGCGTCCACCAGGATTGCGTCCTTGGCGCCGCTGACCAATACCGAACTGACCGGGAAAATCGCTGCTTCACCGGGGTTGTACACGTCCAGGCTCAGGTCGGCCGCTGCCGCATGGGCCGCGAAAGCCAGGGCGGCGCTGGCCAGAGTCAGGCGCTTGAAAATTGAGAACATCGGGTAGCTCCAGCATCGATTCAAAGAATGCACAGAGCTTAGTTGCACCAAACCAGACTAAAAATGCGATGCTGGAACATAGTTTGTTTCTAAAAGCGGACAGATCATGGATCGTCTTCAAGCAATGCGTGTGTTTGTCACCGTGGTCGACCTGGGCAGCCAATCCGCCGCCGCCGATCATTTGGACCTGTCGCGTCCGGTGGTATCGCGCTACCTGGCCGAGTTGGAGGATTGGGTCGGCGCGCGCCTGCTGCACCGCACCACGCGCAAGCTCAGCCTCACGGCGGCCGGCAGCGAAACTCTGCCCCGTTGCCGGCAAATGCTGGAGTTGAGTGCCGATATGCAGGCCGCCGTCAGCGAACCGGACGATGCGCCCCGTGGCCTGCTGCGCCTGAGTGTGAGTACCTCGTTCGGCCAGGCGCAACTGGCCGAGGCCATCGCCGAGTACGTCAAGCGCTACCCGTTGGTAACGGTCGATCTGCAGATGCTTGATCGCACCGTCAACCTGGTGGATGAGCGCATCGATTTGGCGATCCGCATGAGCAACGACCTGGACCCCAACCTGATCGCCCGGCGGCTTACGGTTTGCCGCTCGGTGGTGTGCGCCACCCCGGCGTACTTGCGTGAGCATGCGGCGCCGCACAACGTCGAGGACCTGGCGCGACACAACTGCCTGACCCACTCGTATTTCGGTAAGAGCTTGTGGCATTTCGAAGAGCGGGGCGAACCTGTCTCTGTGCCGGTGAGTGGCACCATCACCGCCAACGAGGCGAGCACTCTGCTGCGTGTCACTCTGGCCAGCGCCGGAGTGGCGATGCTGCCCAGCTATCAGGCCGGGGATTACATCCGCCGTGGCGAACTGGTGCGCCTGCTGCCAAGCGCCGAACCCCGGCAGATGAACATCTATGCGGTCTACGCGTCGCGCAAGCACATGCCTTCGGCGCTGCGCAGCCTGCTGGATTTTCTGGTGTTGCGCTTTCCCGAAGAGCCGGCGTGGGATGAGGGTTTATACGCGACATAAACGGGTTGAATGGCGTCCAATAATGGCATCCTGCCCCGGCTGACCTATGCTTTAAACAGCACCGTGTATATCTGTGCAGAGGTCAGTGCCATGAGCATCAAAACCCGCAAGTACCTGATGATTTTCGCCCTTAGCGCGCTGGCCAGTGCGCTCTACGGGACGGCCGCCTACCGCGTCGAGCAGACCCGCATGCAGCCGACCTTTGCGATCAGTTGCCATCAGGATCAGTGCATTCCCCACAGCGGCAGTTTCAGCGCGCTCAGGTAGGCTGCTGCGCTTTTAACTGTTCACGAAACGCCTTGGGTGAAAACCCGACCCGGCGGCGAAACAGCCGCGAGAAATTGGTCGGGTCGGAAAAACCCAACACCTCCGACATCTCATTGATGGTCATGCTGGTGTACGTCAGCAGGCGCTTGGCTTCCAGCAACTGGCGGTCATGCATGATCTGCAGCGCGGGCTGCCCGGCCAATTCGCGGCAGGTACCGTTCAGGTGCGACACCGAGATCCCCAGTTTGTGGGCCAGGTCCTCGATTTTGGGATGCTCGCGGTAGTGCTGTTCCACCAGTTGAGTGAAGCGTCGGAAATACTCACGACCCCGTGGTGCCCGTGGATGGCGGCGCTGGATCGCCTGGCGGCTGACCCACACCAGCAGCACGCTGACCAGGGCGTGCATCAGCATGTCCCTTGCCGGTTGCTCATCGGCGTATTCATCCTGCAGGCGCGCGAACAAGCTATTGAGGTAATCGCTGTCCTTGCCCGCTGGGTAATTGCCCAATGTCTGCAAGGCATCGACCGTGGAACCCAGTTGCGCCTGCATGTGGTCCACCAAGGGCGCGGCGAGGGTCACCACATAGCCTTCGACATCTTCACTGAAGCGAAACCCGTGCACGCACAGCGGCGGCAGGACCTGCAGCGTGGCTTCGTTGAGCGTGGTGCGCTGACCTTCGATCTCCAGCTGGGCCTGGCCTTTGTGCACATACAGCAACTGGCACAGATCCGCGTGCCGGTGGGGCTGGATCTCCCACTGGTATTCCCGACTGCGCCGGGAAATGGTTTCGCAGTGCAACAAATCGGGCGTCGGCCATTGCTGGCTTTCCCCGTAAAGCTTGAAGACCGGAATCGCGGTTTTGGTCATGGTTTCAATCCGATACTCAGGATAGGGGTGCGGTAATCGCCCCGATTGGTAAAAAGCGCAGGCTTTGGCGCAGTTTTCACCTTCTTATGCCGTGCACTCAAGTGAAAAATGTCAGCTACAAGATCAATGACAACTCTTTCACTCAATCCGTTCGAGTGGAACTTGCGGGCGATAAAAATAATGAAAACGCTGAATACCCAAGTCGCCATTATCGGCGCCGGTCCGTCCGGACTGTTGCTCGGTCAGTTGCTGCACAACGCCGGCATCCAGACCGTGATCCTTGAGCGTCAGAGCGCCGATTACGTGGCGGGGCGCATCCGCGCCGGGGTGCTGGAGCAGGGCATGGTTGACCTGCTGCGCGAGGCCGGTGTGAGCCAGCGCATGGATCGCGAAGGCCTGGTGCACGACGGTTTCGCGCTGGCGCTCGACGGTCAACTGACCCCTATCGATCTCAAGGCGTTGACCGGCGGCCAATCGGTGATGGTTTACGGCCAGACCGAAGTCACCCGCGACCTGATGGCCGCGCGCGCGGAAGCGGGCGCCACCACCCTGTATGAAGTGCGCGACGTACAGCCCCATGACCTCAAAAGTGATCGACCTTGGCTCACCTTCGAACACCAGGGCCAAGCGCTCCGGCTGGAGTGCGATTACATCGCCGGTTGCGACGGTTTTCACGGCGTGGCACGTCAGTCGATTCCGCCTGAGTCATTGACCATCTTTGAACGGGTCTACCCCTTCGGTTGGCTGGGCATCCTCGCCGACACACCGCCGGTGCACGAGGAACTGGTGTACGCCAAGCACCCTCGCGGGTTCGCCTTGTGCAGCATGCGGTCGCCGACCCGCAGCCGCTATTACCTGCAAGTGCCGGCGGACGAAGACCTGGAGCAATGGTCGGATGCGCGCTTCTGGGAGGAGCTCAAACGGCGCCTGCCCCCGGCATTGGCCGAGCAACTGGTGACTGGGCCGTCCATCGAAAAAAGCATCGCCCCGCTGCGCAGCTTTGTGGTGGAACCGATGCAGTACGGGCGCTTGTTCCTGCTCGGCGACGCCGCCCATATCGTGCCGCCCACCGGGGCCAAGGGCTTGAACCTGGCGGCCAGTGACGTGAGTACGTTATTCAGGATCTTGCTTAAGGTTTACCGCGAAGGCCGCGTGGATTTGTTGGAGCGCTATTCCGCCATTTGCCTGCGCCGCGTGTGGAAGGCCGAGCGGTTTTCCTGGTGGATGACCTCCATGCTGCATACATTCGCCGAGGCCGATGGCTTCAGCCAACGCATTGCCCAAAGCGAGTTGGAGTATTTCGTCGGCTCCGAAGCCGGGCGCAAAACCATCGCAGAAAATTACGTCGGACTTCCTTACGAGGCTATTGAATAGCCTGCTATCGTATTGCGCATTGCCGTGGGCGCCTTTCCCACGGCCTTGCTCGAAGGTTCCTGCGTGACTCAGCTTAATCACTCCACCCCACCTGTTCCCGCCGTGCGCAGTATTCTGATTGCGCTGATGATGGCCATCTTTCTAGGCGCCCTCGACCAGACCATCGTTGCGGTGTCCATGCCCGCCATCTCGGCGCGCTTCCACGACGTCAACCTGCTGGCCTGGGTGATTTCCGGTTACATGGTGGCGATGACGGTGGCGGTGCCGATCTACGGCAAGCTCGGCGACCTGTACGGGCGTCGGCCGATGATGCTGATCGGCATGGGGCTGTTCACCCTGGCCTCGCTGTTGTGCGGCATGGCGCAAAGCATGGAACAACTGGTACTGGCGCGGGTACTGCAGGGGATCGGCGCCGGGGGCATGATCTCGGTGAGCCAGGCGATCATCGGCGACATCATCCCGCCTCGCGAGCGCGGGCGTTATCAGGGCTATTTCAGCAGCATGTATGCGGTGGCCAGCGTAGCCGGGCCGGTGTTGGGCGGCTACATGACCGAGTACTTGTCGTGGCGCTGGGTGTTTCTGATCAATTTGCCCCTGGGCGCCGGTGCCTGGTACGTGGCCCATCGCACCCTGGTGGGGCTACCGGTGCCGCAACGCAAGCCGATCATCGATTACCTCGGCACTGTGCTGATGATCGTGGGCCTGACCGCGTTGCTGCTGGGCATCACCGAAATCGGCCAGGGCCATTCGTGGCGCGATTCGCAGGTGTTGGGGCTGCTGGGCGGTGCGCTGGTGGTGCTGACGCTGTTCGTGTGGCATGAACGCCGCGCGCGCGAACCGCTGCTGCCGATGCATCTGTTTGCCAACGCCAGCGCGGTGCTGTGCTGGTGCACGATTTTTTTCACCAGTTTCCAGGCGATTTCCCTGACGGTGCTGATGCCCCTGCGCTTTCAGACGGTGACCGGCGCCGGTGCCGACAGCGCCGCTCTGCATCTGCTTCCTTTGGCCATGGGCCTGCCGATCGGTGCTTACTGCGCTGGGCGCCGCACGTCGGTGACCGGGCGCTACAAACCGATGATCCTCAGCGGTGCGCTGTTGAGCCCGCTGGCGATCCTCGGCATGGCCTACAGCGCGCCGCAGGCGGTGGGGTTGACGGCGGTGTTTATGCTGCTGTGCGGGATCGCCGCCGGCATGCAGTTCCCCACCTCCCTGGTGGGCGCGCAGAACTCGGTGGCACAGCCGGATATTGGTGTGGCCACCAGCACCACCAACCTGTTCCGCTCCCTGGGCGGCGCGGTGGGGGTGGCCTGTATGTCGGCGCTGCTGCTGGCGTTGCTACAGGATTCCAGTTTCGCTCACCTGGCCAGCGGCGCACTGGTGGCCGAGGGTGCGTCCGGCAACGTGCTGCTCGACGGCCTCAACGCCGCCCCCGGCCCGGCGCAAGACGCCCTGCGCGCGGAACTGGCGGTCACCTTCCGGCATTTGCTGATGGTGAGTGCGGCGGTGTCGTTGCTGGGGCTAGCGGCCGCCGTGGCCATGCCTGATCGCATACTGCGCGGGCGTGAGGATAAGGCGAAGTAACGAGAACCCTGAACGACAAACTGTGGGAAGGCTTAGTCCCTCCCACACTTGCATGCAGTCCAATTCAAATCACGGGCTGTAGTAGCCCACCGCAACCATGAAATGCCCGGCCTTGCGCACATACGCATGCTTGTTCTCGACCTTGCCGGTCACCGGGCTTTTCCAGCGGTATTTGTATTCGCCCTGATCTTGCTCCGTCATCAGCTTAAGCATCGGCTCGCCCACCGGTTTGCCGTCCGGGTCCTTGATCTTGCTGAAGTCGGTGTTGATCAGCCGCAATGTCGTACCGTGGGCCACGTAGCGGTGGGTATTGAGGTCGACCACAAATACATACAGGTCATCCTGTAGAAAACCACCCTGCAGTGAGTTGATCGCCTTGAGTGTGCCGGTCTCGTCCTTGAGTAACGCGTTCACCGCTTTATTGCGCAGCGCCCGCGCTTGTTCCGGCGTGGCCCTTGGCAGGTAGTAGCCCACCGCCAGGATGCGTTCGCCGACGCGCTGGTAGAACACATGTTTGTGCTCGACCTTGCCGTCGTTCCAGTTCTGCCAACGATAGTCAGCCTGCTGGATCCCCTGGCCTTCCGGCACCTTGAGCGCTTGCTTGAATGACTCGCGCAGGTCCGGCCCGAGCACCTCGGACACATCGCGGCCGATCAACGCCGAAGACGGGCCGCCACTGGCCAGCAACACGCCTTTGGTGTCCACCACGAACACATAGCGGTCATGGTCGACGAACTCGCCCTGGCGGCTGAACGCGGCGAACGCCTTGTCGCCATTGCTCTGGTAATAAACCAGGGCTTTTTCCAGCAGCGCCTTGGCTGCCTGGGCGTCTTCATCCCGAGCGGTATCGGCATGCACCTGACTGAAACCCAACAGCAGCAACCAAGTGATGCGCAGCAGTCCCTTCATGAGCCAATCCTCGTTCTTGTTGATGTGAGCACAGCGTAGACGCCTATGGCTCAGGGCGCCGCCAGCCATTGATCGACGATGCCTTGGTACACCCCGGTGGCCACACTCAGGTGCAACCATTGGTCGACATAGCTTTTCCACGCCACGTCATCGCGGGGCAGCAGGAAGGCTTTTTCGCTGTACTGCATCTGCTTGTCCGGGTTGACCGCGCACAGCCCCGGCTTGAGTTTCTGCTGGAAGCGCGCCTCGCTGGCATCGGTGATCATCACGTCGGCCTTGCCCGCCAGCAACTCGTCGAAAATCGTCACGTTGTCATGCAGGCGAATCTGCGCTTTGCCCAAATGCGTGCGGGCGAACACTTCGTTGGTCCCGCCCGCCGGTTCGATCACCCGCACCTGGGGCTGATTGATCTGCTCGACGCTCTGGTAACGCTGCACGTCGGCGCAGCGCACCAGCGGGATCTTGCCGTCGACCCCGAGGGACTGGCTGAAAAAGGCTTTTTTCTGGCGCTCCAACGACACTGAAATGCCGCCCACCGCGATATCGCAGCGTTGGGCCAGGAAGTCTGGCATCAGGGTTTTCCAAGTGGTGGGCACCCATTGGATCTTGGCGTTGAGGCTCTTGGCCAGGGATTCGGCCATGGCAATGTCGATGCCTTCGTAGCCGCCATCGGCGCGCAGGGAGGTGTAGGGCTTGTAGTCGCCGGTGGTGCACACGCTGAGGGTGCCACGCTGCAACACTTCATCGAGGCGCGACGGGGCGGTGTCGGCCAGAGCCGGCGCGGCCAGGCTGGCCAATACACCGAGGGCTAAAAGAGCTTTCATGCAGTCGCGTCCTTGGGGCGGGGTCGGGCGGCCATTATTTCCAGCGCGGGGCAGGGTGGCAAGGCGTGACGATTGTTTAGTCGGGCTGCAACCATACTCCGCCAACCGTGAATTTAACCGGCGCTCGCGGCATGTGAGGCTGGCGCGCATCCCATCAGTGTGATTCGCCCATGGCCGCTTCCCCCGACGCCCACCTCGCGACACTGCCGTCCGCGCTGGCGTTCTGGGCGCTGTTCCATTGCCGCCACGCGCGCCCGCCGGATACCGCTCTCCTACGTTGATTGGCCCATTGGATGACGCACGCCTGTGCCCATCTGCCCGGCGGCGCCCGCGCGCCTGCCAGACCCACACGTATGAGAGCCCCCATGAGTGTTTTCGCCAGCCTGCACGAAGCCCAGTCTTTTCTTGAACACAACCCGGATATCGAACTGTTCGAGCTGTTTATCCTCGACAACAACGGTGTGCCCCGCGGCAAGCTGCTGCACCGCGATGAACTGCTGGCGGTGTATGAAAGCGGCCGCCCGCTGCCCAGTACCATCCTCGGCCTGACCATCAACGGCGACGACGTGGAAAACTCCGGGCTGGTTTGGGAGGTCGGCGATATCGACTGCCGCGCCTACCCGATCAGCGGCAGTTTGCAGCGTATGCCGTGGCGGTTGATCCCCACGGCGGCGGTGCAGGTCAGCATGCACCCCAGCGAAGGCCTGCCTGCCACCGTGGCCGACCCGCGCCAGGTGCTGGGCAAGGTGATCGACGCACTCAAGGCCGACGGCTATTACCCGGTGATGGCGGCCGAGCTGGAGTTCTACCTGCTCGATCAGAAACCCGACAGTCATGGCCGCCCGCAACCGGCGCTGGATCAGGACGGCGGCCGGCCGCGCGCGACCCAGGTCTACGGCCTGCGGGAACTGGAGCAGATCGAACCCTTCCTCGCCGACCTCTACAGCGCCTGCAAACTGCAAGGCATTCCGGCGCGCACGGCGATTTCCGAATACGCCCCGGGGCAGGTCGAGATCACCCTGGAGCACCGCTCCGACGCCCTGCAGGCCATGGACGAAGCGGTGCGCTACAAGCGCCTGGTCAAGGGCGTCGCACACAAACACGGCATGGCCGCCTGTTTTATGGCCAAACCGTTCGACGACCTGGCAGGCACCGGGCTGCATATGCACGTCAGCCTGGCGGATGCCGAAGGCCGCAATTTATTTGCCAGCGCCGCCGCCGATGGCACGCCGCTGTTGCGCCACGCGGTGGGCGGCATGCTCAGCACCTTGCTGGATTCGCTGCTGATGTTCTGCCCCAACGCCAACTCCTACCGGCGCTTCCAGGCCAACAGCTACGCGCCGTTGGCCGCCACCTGGGGGGTGGACAACCGTACCGTCAGCCTGCGTATTCCCGGCGGGCCAGCGCCCTCGCGGCATATCGAACACCGCATCTGCGGCGCCGACGCCAACCCATACCTGGCCGCCGCCGCGATCCTGGCCGGCATTCATCGCGGCATTCGCGAGCAGCGCGACCCCGGCGCCCCGGTGGAAGGCAACGGTTACGCCCAGGCCAAAGAGCGGTTGCCCACCGACTGGCTCACCACCCTGCGCGCACTGGAAGGGTCGCATTGGGCGCGGGAAGCGTTCGGGCCTGAGTTTCTCGGCGTGTACCTGGCGGTCAAGCGCGCCGAATACCGCCAGTTCATGGGGCAAGTCGGTGAACAGGACTGGCGCTGGTATTTGCATCAAGCATGACGGGATTAACGGTAGTGTCTTCGACCTTTTTTTCACGTTGCCGCCGTTAAGCTGCCAATCAAGGTCGTTCACTACCGTTTCACCCAGATGAGCCCATAGATGTCGTCACAACCTCCATCCTCCATCGAGATTGAATACGCCGAACGCTGTGGCCGTGAACACGCCCGGGTCTGCGGCGATACGCGCCCGCCAGGGCTGCGCCGGCGTCTGGTGGCGTGGCGCGACGCCTGGCTGGTGCGCCAGGCGTTGAAAGTGGCCGGTGAGCCGGGGCTGATCCTCGACCTGGCCTGCGGCTCGGGGCGGTTTTGGCCGGTGCTGGCCGAGCACGTCAACCGGGTGATTCTGGCCTCGGATAATTCCCAGGCCATGCTCGACCATGCTCGCACCCACTACCCGGCGTCGTTGCTCAAGCGCGTCAAGACGTTCCAGGGGTCGGCGTTTTCCATTGGCTTGTCGGAAAACGCGGTGGATTGCATCTTCTGCCTGGAATTGTTTCGTCATGTGCCCAACAGCGAAGGGCGCCTGGCGCTGCTGCGCGAGTTTCATCGGGTCAGTCGCGACACCGTGATTGTTTCGGTCAACTCCCGCGCCGTCGTCGAGGCAGAGTTCCGTCAGGCGGGGTTCAACGTGCTGCATCATCAGGAATTCGTGCCGGGCTCGGCGGTATGGCGAGTCTACGTACTGCGTAAGAGATGATAACTCCCATCTGTCGGACTATTCTTCAACTCCTGTCTGAGTTTTCATGATCGGCTGTGCACTGTGGATGCTCGCAAGCCTCTTGCGCGATATATACTGCGCGCCATTCTTCAAGGGAGAGCCGTGTGGCCATCGATATTCACTGGATCTGCGACAACGATAGCCTCGGCCAGCATTGCGCCGAATGGCAGCAGTTGCCATTCGTCGCCCTCGACACCGAATTCATGCGGGTCGATACCTTTTACCCCATTGCCGGGCTGATCCAGATCGGTGATGGCGTTCGCGCCTACCTGATCGATCCCCTGACCATCGACAACTGGCAACCCCTGGCCGCCTTGCTGGAAAACCCAGCCGTGATCAAGGTGGTGCATGCCTGCAGCGAAGACCTCGAAGTACTGTTGCGCCTGACCGGCAGCCTGCCGGTGCCGTTGTTCGACACCCAACTGGCAGCGGCTTACCTGAACCTCGGGTTCTCCATGGGCTATTCGCGTCTGGTGCAAGCCGTGCTGGATATCGAGCTGCCCAAGGGCGAAACCCGCTCGGACTGGCTGCAGCGGCCATTGTCCGAAACCCAGATCAGCTACGCCGCCGAAGACGCGGTGCACTTGGCCGAGGTCTACACACGCTTGCGCCCACGGCTGTCGGACGACAAATACGCCTGGGTATTGGAGGACGGTGCCGAACTGGTGGCCAACCTGCGCCGCGAAGTCGACCCGTATGAGGTGTACCGCGAGGCCAAGCTGGCGTGGAAACTGTCCCGCGCGCAACTGGCCGTATTGCGTGAGCTGTGCGCCTGGCGCGAGCAACAGGCCCGTGCCCGTGACCTGCCGCGCAACCGCATCATTCGTGAACATTCGCTCTGGCCCCTGGCCAAGTCCCAGCCGGATAACCTCGCCGCCCTGGGCAAGATCGAAGACATGCACCCGCGCACTGTGCGCCAGGACGGCCAGTTCCTGCTGGATCTGATCAAGCGTGCCGGCAGTGTGCCCGCCGATCAATGGCCGCCGGCCATCGCCGAACCGTTGCCGGTGGACGCCGCCGCGCTGATCAAGCAACTGCGCGCACTCGGCCAGGCCGAAGCTGAACGCCTGGACATGGCGCCGGAGCTGATGCTGCGCAAGAAAACCCTCGAAGCCCTGGTTAAAAGCGGCTACCCCGATGGGCCTTACCAATTGCCAGACTCGCTGCGTGGCTGGCGCCGTGAGTTGATGGGCCAGGCGCTGCTCGACAGCCTGGCCACTGCCGGAGAACAGCCTTGAAACGTATTTGCTCCATCTACCGCAGCCCCAAACGCGCCGGCATGTACCTGTACGTGCTCAAGAGCGATGCCCTCGAACGCGTACCCGAAGGTTTGGTGAGCGTATTCGGCAAACCGGTGCATGCCTTCGACCTGGTGCTGACGCCCGAGCGCAAGCTGCAACAGGAAGACATCCACCAGGTACTGGAAAACCTCGACAAGCAGGGTTACCACCTGCAAATGCCGCCGGCCGAGGACGAGTACATCGAACACTTGCCCGAAGAGCTGCTGCGTCGCAATGACCCGATGTGATCGGTAGGTGCCCTGTCCGGGCACATTTTCAATGAAATCGTATGAGTTGGCGGTGGCCGTAAGGATGCGGGCGGCCGTCTGCACTGTTTTTGAAAGGTTTGAACCATGCGTGTTCTGATTGCTGAACAGGATCACCCGCTCTATGCGCGACTGCTGCGCGAAGCCGCGCCGGACCTGGAGGTGCTGACCAGCGGCGACTCCGCCGAGTTATCGCGCCTGGCCGCCGATTGCCCGGTGTGGCTGGGCCAGCCGGACCTGCTGGCGACGCTGTTACGCCAGGGCCATCAGCCGCAATGGCTGCAATCGACCTGGGCCGGCATCACGCCACTGTTGGCCGACGGCTTGCCGCGCAACTATCGCCTGACCCGTGCGGTAGGCATCTATGGCCAGGTGATGGCTGAGTTTGTGCTCACCTATATGCTTGGCCACGAGCGTGAAGTGCTGGCACGTCTGGTCAGCCAGGTCGAGCGCAAGTGGGACAACCGCATGGGCCAGAGCCTGGCGGGGCGCACGGTGCTGATCGTCGGCTGCGGCGATATCGGCCAAAGCGTGGCGCAGTTTCTGCTGCCGTTCGGCGTCAAGTTGTACGGCATCGCCAGCACTGCGCGGGAGCAGGCGCCGTTTATCGAAGTGGCCGGCCTGGACCAACTGGGGCGCTTGGTGGGGGAGGCCGACTACGTGATCAACCTGCTGCCGAACACGCCCAACACCCACGACCTGTACGACGCGGCGCTGTTCAAGCAATTCAAGCCGACCGGGCTGTTTATCAACGTCGGGCGCGGCGTGGCGGTGGTCGATGCCGACCTGGTCGAAGCCCTCAAGGAAGGGCATCTGGCGGGCGCGGTGATCGACGTCTGTCGCCAGGAACCGTTGCCGCAGCGCCACCCGTTCTGGACCGCCTGGGGCCTGTTGTTGACCGGGCACAGTTCGGCACCGACCTCGCCGCCGATGATGGTGGATTTGTTTATCGAAAATTTACGCGCGTATCAGGCCAGTGTGCCCTTGCGCGGCGCCGTGAGTTTCGACCGCGGCTATTGAATACACAGGGTCGCGGCCGTTCGGCCATGCGGCGGTCGAGGGTGGGGCTCACGGAGTTTAAAAACGTCTGCTCACACTCAGTCGATTTCGCCGTTTACCGCCCTGTGTGAGGCTGGCGCTCTTTGCCAAAAAGAGTGCCCGCCCATGCTCAGTTCCGGTGCCGTTTCCTCATCTTCTGGCGTTACTCCGTTATTCCCCGCGCCGGCTGCCGACGCGGTCATTCCCCCGTCCCAGGTACCGGCGGCGTTGCCCACCGCCAATGCTCACCTGCGCACGGCGTTGGGCGACCGGCATAACTGGAAAGTCCTCGGGCAACAGCTCGCAGCCATGGCGCCCCGGCTTGGCCCGGCGGCCACGCCACAGGCTGTGCAGGCTGCGTTGCGGCAGACGCGGATGGACCTGCATCCCGACTCCTCAAGCCTTGCGCAGCTCGGTGCCGCCCCAACACTTGAGGCTTTTATCCAGGCCAACGGTCTGCGCCTGCCGGCCAGGTTCTTTCACCTGACAAGCCTGGCGGACGCGGTCAGCGAGCGCGCCCTGGCGCATCCCTTGGGTAATTTCGGCGGTGGCCTGTCCTGGCCTGTTGCGCTGACGAGCGATGCACAGCGCATGTTGCTGCGCGCCGCCACCGACTATGCCGCGCGTCACCCGAATAATCCCCAGGCGGGCCCCAGTGCAGGGGGGCTGGAGTACCTCAACGGCAACCGTCCGCTCCCCAGCGATGCCGCCGACGATCCGGCGAAGGCGCTGCAAATGCTGGTCGGTTCCGCCCGTGGCCAGGCACTGGGCCAGGCCATGCAGCAACAGTTAAATGGCATCGCCACCGACACCAGCGTCAACGATTACACGCTGGCGGCCATCAACGTGGTGCTCGATCCCCAATCGGTCGCCGCACCCCGTCGCAATACAGTCGCAGGCTTCGATTTGGCTCAGCCGCGCTACTGGGGCAGGCCCATCACCGAGATACGCGCCGGGCTGAAGCAGCATTTGGTGGACAGCGGCCAGACCAGCGCCGGCATGGCCAATGTGGGCGCCTACGCGCTACTGGCCCGCAACGCCCCGCAGCTTCTGGTGAAGGATCTGCCTGACAACGTGACCTTTGGCAGTCCGGCCTGGGTCAGCCTGTCGATTGCGGCGGCAACCATCGAGGCCCAGGCGCCGGGTTCAGTGCCGAATATGACGTTTGCCCAGGTCATGCTCCAGGCCAAGCGTGCCGCCATGGCCGATCCGCTGGTCACCCAACACGCCCAGAGTGCCGCTTTGCTGGATTGGGGCGTGGTCAACGGCGTGGTGTCGGCCAAACCCGACGAGCGCTACACCCCAGCCGAGATCGAGCGGGTCAGAACCGCTTTCAATCGCCAGATGGATGAGCGTGTGCAGGCCTCCAGCCTGATGGAAACCGAGCTGCCGAACCGCAAGGAGATTGCGTTGGCCAAGCTCAAGGAACGGTTCGGCGAGGGCCTGCCCTTCGAGGCCAAGCGCCTGAGCGTCAAAGACCCGAGGCCCGGATTCGACCAGCCACTGTACGACCCGAACCGCGCGCCAGCGGGCCTGCACTCAATGCTCGATATTGCCATGGGCGGGTTGCACAACTACGCCTGGGAAACCCGCGACCCACGCCTGAGCAACGCGATCAAGGGCAAGTCCCTGAAGCTGGACGCCCATGGGGTTTTCAATAACCAACTCAACCAGGCAATCGCTGCGCGCAAGCAGGGCATAGGCACGACGATTAAACACCTGGTGGCGCAATTGCCCTTGGCTGATCGACAAAACCTCGAATATGGAAAACTCGAGTTTTTCCAGAACCATACATACGCGCTGGGGCTGGGCTTGACCGGTAGGACCCTGGAGCACAAGAACCCCACGCTACTGATCAAGGCCACCCGGCCCCATGGCGTCAGCGTCTACGCCCTGGATCTGAAGCAATGCGCTATTAGAACGATGCCGGCTTCGGTGCTGACCCGCGAGCGTGAGCGCGAGGCCAACCGGGTCTTCCCTATCGAACCCTTCACACCGCGGCATAACAGCGGTGCTGCGCCGAATCGGGTAGAGCAGGCCGTTCCGTCAAGTTTTGAGAGTGCGCGAACACAGTTCATCGCCGACGCCTTTGTCGAACATTTGGATATCGACAATGACGAAGCGGTCAAGCAGGCCAAGGGCGTCACGACCTACGATCGGCAGATGGAAAACGAATGGAAGCTGGCGGATTTTTTCCTGAATCTGGTGCCGCTCAGGTCAGCGATCGGCAATTTTAAGCAGGGCAATTACCTGGATGGCGCATTGGATCTGGGGATGGATGTCTTCGGTTTTGTCACCGCCGGCGCAGGGGCCTCAACCAAGTTGGCTAAGGTGGGCGCCACGGCGGCGTCTGCTGGGGGCAAGGCGTTGAAGGTGGCCAGGATCATCGGCACTACCGCAATCGGTGCATTCAACCCGGCCAGTGGCCTGGGCGATTTGATCGGTCAAGGCGCGGGGTTGATCCGTCGGGGTGGCAGTTACCTGCTGGGCAAGGCGTTGAGCGGGGTCAACCAGCTCAAGGGCGCCGCCGGCAGCTATGACCTGTTGAAGACGGTCAGCAAGCAGTACGACGCAGCGGCAACCGGCACGTTCAAGGTGGCGGGCCAGGCCGTTGAGGGGGGCGCGGTACTTAATAACGGTCGTTGGTATGCCTTTGATGTCGACCACCTGCGCCCATATGGGCCCCCGCTGGAGGAGTTCACCGCGCAGACCAAAGCGGTAGGCGGGGCCTTGACCAGCGTAAGACGCGATCCGGGTAGCGAGCTGAGTAACCGACTCCTGAAGCAGTACAGCGTGCCCGAATCCAGGATTGCCGGGCTTACGCGCAACAGTCGAGGGGTTTATACGGGAGTGGATGGCCATCTGTCCTTTATCCGCCAAACCGACAGCACCGGTGCAACCGCTGTGTATGAGGTTCGGCAAGTTACCCGTACCCAAGACGGTGCGGTGCAGGCGAGGATTTACCACAACAATCGCCAGACGCCGGTGATGGTGCAGCATGTCGAAGGCGACCAGTGGCTGCGGTTGGGCGCGCGCGGCGGTAATCCACCTACGGTTGCCGAGGATCTCGGGCCCATCATCGGCGCAGGTGGCGAAGGCACAATTTACGAAAGCCTTGACGGCAAGAGTGTCTATAAAGAGTTCGTTGATCCCGTCCGTGGCTATATCCCCAGCTATGTGCAGATAGAAACTGACTGCCTGAACACCTATTACGGCGCCGGCTTTGCAACGGCGATTATCGAAGGCGAGCAGGCCTATATAAAAATGGGCAAGTTGGATGGCGTCGCGCTCAGCACCGTCGGCGGCCGCAGCTTGCCGCCGCAGGCCAGCACCTTACTGGAGGACGCACTGCGGCGAATGGAGGAAAAAGGCATCTATCACCAGGACTTGCAGCTCAAGAACTTCCTGTATTCGGCCCGCGATAAAGTGGTGTATCCGGTGGATATCCAATCGATGCCGGCGGAGTTCGTGGTCGGCCCCGTTCTGGATGCCTACAACGACATGAAGAGCACCTTGCTTTGGCAGTTCAGTGGGTTGGTTGGCTCATGACACGACGGGGGCTGGCGTAGGTTTGAGCCCAGGTGGCGTCACAGCATGCCCTGCCGTTTGAGCGGCAGGGCGTACGGCCTTACAGGCTGAAATCACCTTCGGATACCAACTCGCTCAACGGCCGGCGCGGGCTCGGTGTTTCGCGGCCTTGCAGGTATTCCGGCAGACTCGATTTGTCGCCCAGCTTGCCCACGGCCACCGCCGCATGCAGTGCGAAACCCTCGGGAATCTTCAACTCTTTGCGGGTCAGTTCCTGATCGAAACCGGCCATGCCATGGGTGTACCAACCGCTGAGGCTGGCTTGCAGTGCCAGATGGCCCCAGGCCGAGCCGGTGTCGAAGGTGTGCCACAGCGCCGGGGTTTCCTCGCTGGCGCCAGGGGCAATGAAGTCGGTTTTCGAGGCGATGATCACCAGTGCCGAGGCATGCTGTGCCCAGCCGCGATTGAATTCATTGAGCAGGCCCAGGAAACGCTTCCAGTCCGGCGTGTCGCGGCGTGCGTAGAGAAAGCGCCACGGCTGCGAGTTGTAGGCCGATGGCGCCCAGCGTGCGGCCTCGAAGAAACTCAACAAGGTCTCCTTCGGGATGCTCTCGCCGGTAAACGCGCGGGGCGACCAGCGTTCGGTGAACTGGGGATGGATCGGGTAGTCGGCAACGCGGGTCATGGGCGGGTTCCTGATGGTCAATTCGGCGCTCCAAGCTACTGCGCGCCCGCTAGACTGACAAGTCTTGCAACACCGCCAGTCGTAAGCGCTTGGCCCCGAGGGGCGAGGGCACTAGACTGGCGGCCTTTTCACAGACCGATACCGATGCAGACCCATGGCCGCCAAAGTCGAACCCTTCTGGATACGCAAAACCCTCGATCAACTCGACCAGGAGGAATGGGAGTCGTTGTGCGACGGCTGTGGCTTGTGCTGCCTGCAAAAGCTTGAAGACGAAGATGACAACAGCGTTTATTACACGCGCATCGCCTGCAAGTTGCTGGACCTGAAAACCTGCCAGTGCACCGACTACCCCAACCGCCGCGCCTCGGTGCCGGACTGTATCCAACTCACGCCAGGCCAGGCCGACCAGTTCAAGTGGCTGCCGCCCACCTGCGGCTATCGCCTGGTGAGTGAGCGCAAGGATTTGCCGCTTTGGCACCATCTCGTCTGCGGTGACCGCGACGCCGTGCACCATGAACGTATTTCCCAGTCCGGGCGCATGCTCAGCGAAGGCAGCGTGCCCGAAGACGACTGGGAGGATTACCTGATTTTTCGCGCTGGCTGAGGGGAGTGTGTATGACAGTTGCAGCCAAGTGGGCAGCAGGCCTGGTGATGCTGGCCATCAGCGGCGCGGCGTGGAGCGCCAGGAAAGTCGACCTGGACTACCACGTCAAACTGTTGCCGCAGACCGAACAGGCCGAGGTGCGTATTAGCCTGTCCCAAGGCTCGGCGGTGCGTGGTCTGGATTTCGATTTGGGCAGCGGCGGCGACTACAGCGACTTCAAGGCTGAAGGGCAGTGGAAAGTCACCGGTCATCGTGGCCTGTGGCAGCCCGGCGCGGACAAAGCCAGCCTGACCTACCGGGTCCGCCTTACGCATACACGCAAGCCGGGTGTGTATGACACGCGGTTCACGCCGAGCTGGGCGGTGTTTCGCGGCGAGGATCTGGTGCCGCCCGCGCGGCTCGATCAGCAGGACGGGGTTGAGTTGGTCTCGCGCCTGGTGTTCGACCTGCCGGCCGGCTGGAAGAGCGTCGAAACCGCCTGGCCACGGATCGGTAAGAATAAATTCCGTATCGACAATGTCTCGCGCCTGTTCGACCGTCCCACTGGCTGGATGCTCGCCGGCAATCTGGGCAGTCGTCGCGTGCGCCTGGGGGAGACCGATGTCACCGTGGCGTCGCCCAAGGGGCAGGCCATGCGGCGCATGGATGTGCTGACGCTGCTGACTTTTGTCTGGCCGCAAGTGGAAGCGGCATTCCCGCGCCACCCGGCGAAACTGCTGGTGGTGGGCGCCAGTGATCCGATGCGCCGAGGTGCGTTCGCGGCGCGTGACTCGATCTTTCTCAACAGCCGCACGCCGTTGGTCAGCGAAAACGGCAGCAGCCCGTTGTTGCGCGAGGTGGTGCAGGCGATTGGTCGCTTCAATGACCATGACACCAGCGACTGGATCAGCGAAGGGTTGGCAGAGTTTTACGCCATCGAATTGCTGCGCCGTGGCGGTGGTATCACCGATGAGCGCTACGCGGCGATTCAGGCGCGGCTGACCAAGGAAGGCAAGGACGTGACCAGCCTGCGCGGCGAACATGTCAGCGGTGCGACGGTTTCCCGGGCGGTACTGGTGATGCAGGAGCTGGATCGCGAGATCCGCGTGAAAACCCACAACAAGCGCTCACTGGATGACTTGGCACAAGCAGTGATGCGCGCCGATAGCATCACCACCGCGGAGTTTGTGCAGTTGGCCGGGAGCATCATCGGCGAATCGTCGGTAGTGCTCGACTCCAAGCTTTTACGCTGATCCTCAGCCCTGCACGCACAAATCCAAACGTGGGAGTGGGCAATCCCCCTCCCACATTTGAATCTCCACTATGTCGAAGAGCTGTATCAGCCGGCAGTCTTAACTGCTTTCTCCGCCGCCACTTCGGCACGGGTCTTGAGGTTCTTCAACTCTTCACCGGCGCGCTCGATCTTTGTGCGCACGGCGTTCATTTCCTGGCGGCCTTGCTCCAGTTTGTCCTTGAGCGAGCTGTGCCCGGTGAAGCCGCGCGCCAGGGCGACGCCGCCGATTGCCACTTGGATCAGGCCGAAAATCCCGCCGCGGCGCAGGCCTTTGCCGACCATCACGACGCCACCGGCCACGGAGCCGATGCGCTCCCAGCCGTGTACGTTTTGGGTGGGCTGAGTCTGGAACGGCGTGTGTTCGATGACAGGGCGCAAGGTTTTGCTGTCGCTCATGATCTCTCTCCAACAAGGGCAAGTGTCTGCAACTGACTGCTCGCAGACGCTGGATGTTCCGAAAAAATCAGTACTTGGGGCCCGAACGGGTGTTGTTGCCCTTGGCCAAACGGTCGTAAAGCACCACGTTGACCGTGGCGGCGAGGTTCATGCAGCCGGTGGTGGGGATGTACACCACGTCTTCGCACCAGTCGCGGATGTCTTTATCCAGGGAGCCGTCTTCCGGGCCGAAGATATACAGCGCGCGGTCCGGATGGGTGTACTCGGGCAACGGGCGGGCACCGTCCACCAGTTCCACGGCCACCGGAATGCAGCCCAGCGGCAGGATTTTTTTCAGGTCATCGATGCCGATCAGCGGGATGTCGTGATGGACCTTCTTGGTGTCGGTGATGAAGTCCCGGGCGCGCTCGTAACGCACGCCGGTGTAAAACACCGAGGCCACGCCATAGCAGCCGGCGGCACGCATCACCGAACCGACGTTTTCCGGGGATTTGGGGTTATACAGACCGATGCAGCTGTAGCGTTTATTGCCCACGGGGAAGGGTGCCTTGAAGAAAAGCGGTGATTATACGGCTTGGAGGGCATGTATTGCTTGGGCCCGCGTTATCGGGGGCAAGCGCCCTCCCACATTTCGCTTGTGAGCCCGCTAGAAATGTGGGAAGCGGGAGGGAACAGGCGACGGCAATGTTCAGTCGTCTTTCTTCATCAAGCCCGCCAATGCCGCGAACGGGTTGTGGGTGGCCTTGGCAATCGTCGGGCTGCTGGTCGAGCCTTCGCCGAAGTACTGCTGGTCGGTATAACGCGAGTGTTCGTTGTCGTGGCAATACAGGCACAGCAATTCCCAGTTGGAACCGTCCTGGGGATTGTCATCATGGTTGTGGTTGCGGTGGTGTACCGTCAGTTCACTCAGGCGCTTGCCGGAGAATTCGCGGGCGCAGCGGCCGCATACGTGGGGGTACATCTTCAGCGCTTTGTCGCGGTAGCCCATTTCACGGTCGCGCTGGGCATCGGCGAGGATACGGTCCAGCTTGGCGGTGTGGGAGGGCGGGTTAGTCGAGCTCATCATGGCTCCTGGCTATTAGGTGGGTCACGGATAGGGTTGATTCTAGCTGCTTGAGGGCAGTCACTGCACCTGGCACCGATAGACCGCTATCGGGGGCAAGCCCCAACCACAAGGGGATTCAGCCCTTAAGCTTTTCCGCAATCCAGATGGTATGCCGCGTGCCTTTGTTGCCATGGGCGAACACCTGCACCTCTTCGGCCTTGAAGCCGGCCTTGCGCAGTTTATCGCTGAACAGTTTATCGGCACTGGCCGACCACACCGCCAGCACCCCCTTGGGGCGCAGCGCTTTGGCGCAGGCGGCCAGGCCGCCGGCGGAGTACAGCCAGCTATTGGCCTTTTGCGTCAAACCTTCCGGGCCGTTGTCGACGTCGAGCATGATCGCGTCAAACCCTTGGGGCTCGGCCTGCAGCACCTTGGCCACGTCTTCCTGGCGGATCACCGTGCGTGGGTCCAGCAATGGCCGGCCGGATTTTTCCCCCAGCGGTCCACGGTTCCATTCCACGACCCCAGGCACCAGTTCGGCCACCACCACTTCGGCATTTTTGCCCAAATGCTTCAGCGCCGAGGCCAGGGTGAAGCCCATGCCCAGACCGCCGATCAACACCCGCGAGTTCGGGCGGCCGGCGACTTTGCGGCAGGGGATCTCGGCCAGCGCGTCTTCGGAACCGTGCATGCGCGTGTTCATCAACTGGCCACCGTCGCCGCCCTGGATCTTGATGACAAAATCCTCGCCGTATTCGAACAGGCACAAGGCACCGCCGTTGTCAGGGATTGGGGTGGTGTCCAGCAGAACGAAACGTTTCATGGAAATCTCATTGGGAAGGGCATTCTTGCGCGGTTGGGAGTAGCCTTACGACATTCCGGTCAGGCCATGGAGCCATCGATGAAGTGCAGCATTCTAACGGTCATTGTGTTGAGCGCGCTCGCATTGGGTGCGGCGCAGGCTCAGGAGTTGCAAACCGTACCGGTCGCCCCCACGCCAACTCCCGGCGCACCGGGTACGCCAACGCCCACCCTGTATCCCCAGGTCACCCCGCCGGTGGTACCCAAGAGCAACGGTTCGCCGCCCCTGGCGCCCATCGTCTTGCCCGCACCGCCAAAAGACCAGACAGTGCCCGGCTTGCAGCAGAACGACAGTAAACCGAAGACACCCGGCGGCTAGAATTGCTGCGATAGCAGTTGCCCGTCAGCCATGCGCAGGCGCTTGGACAAGGCAATCGCAATCGCGCGGATAATCTTGGCAGCGACCCGTGGCGCTTCGTTGAGCATTTTCTCCAGGGAGTCTTTGCCCAGGTTCAATAGCACGCAAGCACTGGCGGCCACGCAACTGGCCGAGCGTCGCTCGCCGTCGAGCACCGCCATCTCGCCAAAGGCCCGGCCGCTGCGCAGGGTGGCGATGGTCACGGGTTGGCCGTCGTGATGAGCCTTCTGCACCGCCACTTGGCCGCTGTGGAGGATGCACATGAAGGTGCCCGCATCGCCTTCGAGAAAGATCACCTCGCCTTGGGCAATGCTGCTGATGTTGAAGTAGCCGGCAGCGATATGAAAATCTTCCGGCAACAAAGGATCGAACAATCCGCAGTCCATCAGCATGTCGCGGATTTCATTATTGAGTTGTGTCGGTGGTGGCATGGCAGCAATTGGGTCCATCAAAACAGGGGCGGTCCTTTGTTCAGACCGAACCGCCGCACTAAGTTCCTAAATCAACCCGAGCGCCTTGAACACAAATGCATATTCGAGCGCTACGTCACGTAATCCCTGATAGCGACCGCTCATTCCACCGTGACCGGCGCCCAGTTCGGTCTTGAGCAATAGCAGGTTGTCGTCGGTCTTGGTGTCGCGCAGCTTGGCCACCCACTTGGCCGCTTCCCAGTACTGCACGCGACTGTCGTTGTAGCCGGCAATCACCAGCATGGCCGGGTAAGCCTGGGCGCGGACGTTTTCGTACGGCGCGTAGGCTTTGATGCGTGCGTAGACATCCGGGTCTTCGGGGTTGCCCCATTCGTCGTATTCGGTGACGGTCAGCGGCAGTTCCGGGTCGAGCATGGTGTTCAGCACATCCACGAACGGCACTTCGGCAATCGCCGCCTGGAACAGCTCGGGACGTTGGTTGAGTACCGCGCCGATCAACAAACCGCCGGCACTGCCGCCGCTGATGACCAGTTGCTTGGACGTGGTCAGGCCCTGGGCGATCAAGTGTTCGGCGCAGGCGATAAAGTCGCTGAAAGTGTTCTGCTTGTGTTCCTGCTTGCCGTTGCGATACCAGGCCTCGCCCAACTCGCCACCGCCGCGCACATGCGCAATGGCAAACGCGACGCCCCGGTCCAACAGGCTCAGGCGCGCATGGGAGAACCACGGGTCCAGGCTCGAACCGTAGGCGCCGTAGCCATACAGGTACAGCGGTGTCGGCTTGCCCACCTGATCGCGCTTGACCACCAGACTGATCGGCACCTGGGTGCCATCGGCCGACGTGGCCCACAGGCGCTGGCTCACATAGTCGTCGGCATTGAACACGCCGAGTACTGGGGTTTCCTTGAGCACCTGTTGCGCGCCACTGGCCAGTTCCAACTGCCGCACTTGGGCCGGACGGGTCAGTGCTTCGTAGCGCAGACGGATGCGGTCGCTGGGAAATTCCAGACTGTTCTGTACGTAGAGGCTGTACGCGGCGTCGGGCAACTCCACACGGTAGGCCGCCAGGTCCTGGGGATGCACTTCGATCACCGGCAGGCCGCCGATGCGCAGGCTCAGGGTCATGGCGCGGGCGTTCAGGCTCACGCCGTCGAGCATCACGTCGTCGCGGTGCGGGATCAGGTTGTGCCAATCGGCTTCGGTGGGCACCTCGCCGGTGTCGGCGGCGACGAACAGCGCGTAGTTGATGCCGTCGCGGTTGCTGCGGATAAACCAGGTCCACTGGCCATCGAGCTGGCCGTGGTCCGCATCGTATTCGTGATCCTCCACCCGTGGCGCCAGGCAGGTGAAGTCCAGGTGCGGCTGGTTGGCGTCCAGCGCCCAGATTTCGCTGGTGGTCTTGCTGCCCAGCGCCAGCAGCAACTGGCGTTCGGAGCTTGAGCGGTAGCAATGCAGGAAGAACCGTCCGTCAGGCTCGTGGAAGACTTCCTGGGCCGCCGTGCCATCCAGGCGGTAGCGATACAGCTTATGCGGGCGGTGGGTGTCGTCCAATTCGCCGAAGAACAGGGTCAGGCTGTCGTTGGCCCAGGTCATGCTGCCGTCGCAGTGATCGAATTCCAGTTCGCTGACTTTGTCGGTGGCCAATTCCTTCACGAACAGGGTGTAGATCTCATCGCCACTGGTATCGAGGCTGTAGGCCAGGCGCTGATGGTCGGGGCTGATGCTGAACGCGCCAAGGGAGAAGAACCCGCCGTTGGCCAGCACGTTCGGGTCCAGCAGCAGTTCTTCGCTGCCTTCATCCACTTGGTTGCTGTCGTCGGCGGGGCGACGGCAGCGGTAGTGGCGCGCATATTCGTCACCGGCGGTGGTGCGCGTGTAATACAGGTACGGGCCCCAGGGGGAGGGCAGGGACAGGTCGGTTTCGAGGATGCGCCCCTTGATCTCGTCGAACAGGCTTTCGCGCAGGGCCGCTTGATCGGCGAGCTGGGCTTCCTGCCAGGCGTTTTCGGCTTTGAGGTAATCGAGCACTTCGGCGCTGTCACGCTCTTGCAGCCAGGCGTACGGGTCCTGGCCGGGGGCCTTGCGGGCAATCGGGGCGGCAGTGATGTGGGTCGATGACGGCATGGATCACTCTCTGTCTGGCGGAAGGTGGCGGGCATTGCAGCCGTGACACGCAAAAGCCGTTATGATAGCCGCCTGTTTGCCAACCTTGCCATGGACACCATGACCGAGAACGACTATCTGACCGCTTGGGGCCTTTACGCCTTCGCTGCTTTGGGCTGCCTGTTGGTGTGGTGGCGCCTGACCCGCTGGATCTGGCGCTGGCTGCGCGAGCCGCTGCAACTGCTGATGGCGGTGCTGTTGTTCAGCCCGACCATCGTCGATCCGGTCAAGACCCAGTTCGCGCCGGCCGTGGCCATTACGGCGATGGACCTAGTGCTCAAGGTCGGCAATAACGCCTGGCGTGCCATCTCCGATTTGTTCATGTACACCATGATTGCGTTCGGCGTGTACCTGGTGTTCGTGCTGATCCGCTGGCCCATCGAGCGTGCCGCCAAGGCGCGCCGCGAGCGCAAGGCCGCCACCGACGCCGCCCTGGCCGCCGAAGACCAGGACGATGACGAACCTTTCCGGCGTCCGGCGCCCGTCAGCGGTATGCGAGTCGAACCGCGTCTTTAACGTTGTAAGCCCTGCAGCGAGAGCCCTGGCATGTGTGAATTATTGGGCATGAGTGCCAACGTCCCCACCGATATCGTGTTCAGCTTTACCGGGCTGATGCAGCGCGGCGGGCGCACCGGGCCGCACCGCGACGGTTGGGGTATCGCGTTCTACGAAGGCCGTGGCCTGCGTTTGTTTCAGGACCCGGCCGCGAGCAGCGAATCGGAAGTCGCCCTGCTGGTGCAGCGTTATCCCATCAAAAGCGAAGTGGTGATTGGCCATATCCGCCAGGCCAATGTCGGCAAGGTGAGCCTGGCCAATACCCACCCGTTCGTGCGCGAGCTGTGGGGGCGCAACTGGTGTTTTGCCCATAACGGCCAACTGGCGGACTTCGCCCCACGCGCCACGTTCTACCGGCCGGTAGGCGATACCGACAGCGAAGCGGCGTTCTGCGATCTGCTCAACCGCGTGCGCGAAGCCTTCCCCGAGCCGGTGGACATCGAGCAAATGCTGCCGGACCTGATCGCCGCCTGCGCCGAGTACCGCAGCAAAGGCGTCTTCAACTGCCTTCTCAGCGATGGCGACTGGCTGTTCTGCTATTGCTCGACCAAGCTGGCCCAGATCACCCGGCGTGCACCGTTCGGTCCGGCGCGCTTGAAAGATGTCGACGTGATCGTCGATTTTCAGGCCGAAACCACGCCCAACGACGTGGTCACGGTGATTGCCACCGAACCCCTGACCGACAACGAAAACTGGACCCGCTACGAACCGGGTCAATGGAGCCTATGGCGACGCGGAGAATGCGTCAGCCAGGGCATTACCGAGTAAGGACATCGACTATGTTGCTCAGCTATCTGCGGTTGGTGCTGTTTGCCATTGGCCTGTTGGTCGGTGTGCAAGTGCCGGGGTTTATCAGCGATTACGCCAAGCGCGTCGAAGCCCACCTGATCGAGGCCCAGACCAGCCTGCGTGGCTTCGAAACCACGGCGCAGCAGTTCTTCAAGGGGGACATGCACGCCCTGGTCGAGCATTACCGCGCCAGCAATGACCCGGTGTTCCAGAGCGATGCCAGCAGCCTGGGCTCTTTGCTCGATCGCCAAGTGGCGCTGGACAAGCAATTCCAGGCCATGCAGGGCCCGTGGTACATCCGCGCGCTGCAAGTGGCGGTGGCCGCCGACCCGGATATCCGCCAGGAAACCTGGAACGGCTACAGTTACCAGATCCTGCTGACCCCCGAAGCCATGGGCTGGGGCCTGGGTGGGGCGATGCTGTTGTCGTTCGGCCTGGAATGCCTGTACCGCTTGATCGACTGGATCGTGCTGGGCGGCAAGCGCCTGCGCCAGAGCCGGCCGATTGAAGAGCGGGACCTCAAGGGGCTCTAACGCCCAACTCGATCAAGTGTGGGAGGGGGCTTGCCCCCCGATAGCAGTGGATCAGTCAGCCGAACTGTCACTGACGCTATCGCGGGCAAGCCCGCTCCCACATTCATATCCGGTTTATTAAGTTGCCAGCACCATCCGCTCTTCGCCGACTTCCTCGGCATACCGGGCCACTACTTTCTGGCACAACCCCACGATCTCCTCCACCAACTCCACGCCCACGCGCCACGACACCACCACTTGCAGGTTCGGCAAACGTTGCTCCATGGGCAGCATCAGCAGTTCGCCGCGGGCCAGTTCTTCGCCGACCAGCACCGGCGGCAGCGCGCCAATCCCGAAACCGTCGCGCAGCAGGCGGGTGATCGCCGACACCGAGTTCACGCAGTTCATACGCGGCGCAGCAACGCCGTTGGCTTGCATCAGGCGGATCACGTCCTGGTGCGGGTGGGAATTTTTCGAATAAGTGATGATGCGTTCCTGGGCCAGGTCGGCAAGGGAGGCATAGTCACGGTTATAGATCGATTGGCTGGCGACGATCCAGGCCATCGGGTGGCTGCCCAGTTCCAGGCTGCGCACGGTTTCCAGGCGCAGCAGGTCGGTTTGCAGGATCAGATCGAGAAAGCCTTTTTGCAGCTGATCGCTGAGGTTCAGCGCGGTATCGGCGACCAATTCGATTTCCACCAGCGGGAAATGGTCCATCAATTCCGCCACCAACGGGCTGAGCCAGGTGTGGATCACTGTGTCCATGGCGCCGATCCGAATCCGTCCGACCTTGCTGCTGGTGGTCTCCAGGGATTGTTTCAAACCTTGCAGGGTCACCATCATCTGCTCGGCATAGTCGAGCACCTTGACGCCTTCCGGGGTCAGGCTCACCCCCCGGGAATCGCGCAGGAAAAGCTTCACCCCCAGTTCGCTTTCCAGCACGGCGATGCGGCTGGAGATCGACGCCTGGGTGGTAAAGAGCTTTTCGGCGGTCAGGCGAAAGCTCTTGAGCCTGGCGACCCAAACGAAGGTTTCGAGGAACTTCAAATTCATGGGATCAACTTTTTCTTATGCTTGGATCGGTTTTTATTAGTTGGACGCCGCACGGGGCGAGCGCCAAAAATCGAGTCGTTCCACGATAAGCGGCGTGGGGGTGTCAGGACAAGTTGCGTGTCCGACGGTAAAAATCCCACACTACAAAAAAACAAAGCCTACAGGAGCGACCACCGTGAGCCGCCTGCTACTGAATTGTGATATCGGCGAAAGCTTTGGCAACTGGACCATGGGCCTGGATGCCGAGGTCATGCCGTTCATCGATTGCGCCAACGTGGCCTGCGGCTTTCATGCCGGCGACCCGAGCATCATGCGCAAGACTGTCAGCCTGGCGCTCAAGCATGGCGTGCAAATCGGTGCGCATCCGGCGTACCAGGACCTCCAAGGGTTCGGTCGCCGCTCGATGGCTTACAGCCCTGAAGAAATCCAGGACCTGTTGCACTACCAGATCGGCGCTCTCGATGGCATTTGCCGTGCCCAGGGCGCACGCGTCAGCTACGTCAAACCCCACGGTGCGTTGTACAACGACATGATGGCCAAACCCGCGCAACTGCGCGCGGTGATGCAGGCCATTGCGGCCTACGATGCCAGCTTGCCGTTGATGCTGCTGGCCACCCGTGATAACAGCGCAGCCCAGGCGATGGGCGATGAATACGGCCTGACCTTGTGGTTCGAAGCGTTCGCCGACCGTGCTTACGATAGCCACGGCCACCTGGTATCGCGCCAACTGCCGGGCGCAGTGCATCACGACGCTGACACCGTGCTCCAGCAAGCCCTGACTATTGCTCGCGGCGAGCCGCTCACCGCCAGCGATGGCAGCGCCCTGGTGTTGCAGGCCAATACCTTGTGCGTCCATGGCGACAACGCCAGTTCCATCGCCGCCGTGCAACGTATCCGCGCGGCGTTGACGTCAGCATGAAGCCACGCATTGAAGTGGTGGCCATCGATTGTCTGATGGTGCGTCTGTTCGACGTGATCGCCGAAGCCAATATGCCGTGGATGCTCGCCGCTACCCAACGATTGCGCAGCGCTTTCGGCACGGCGTTGGTGGATCTG
Organism: Pseudomonas sp. MD330_10; assembly: GCF_042610415.1. Lineage (NCBI taxonomy): Bacteria > Pseudomonadati > Pseudomonadota > Gammaproteobacteria > Pseudomonadales > Pseudomonadaceae > Pseudomonas > Pseudomonas sp. MD330_10. The sequence goes on along the minus strand of NZ_JBHGZU010000002.1, from coordinate 191,959 downwards.
GTGCCGTCCTATACCACCCTGATGGTGCATTACGACCTCACCGCGTTGAGCCCGGCCGAGGCGCGGCAGCGCATCGATCAAGCCCTCGCCGACCTGCAACCCCAGGCCCAGGGCAGCGGCCAGTGCCATGTTTTGCCGGTGTGGTACGACCTGCGCGTCGGCCCGGAACTGAGCGTGCTCAGCCAGCGTAGCGGCTTGACGGTGGACGAGGTAATCCGCCGCCACAGCGCCCACGAATACCAGGTGTTCGCCCTTGGTTTTGCTCCCGGATTCGCTTTTATGGGCTTGGTGGATGAAGCCCTCGCCACTCCGCGCCTAAGCACCCCGCGCAAACGCGTGGCGGCCGGCAGTGTTGGGATCGCCGAGCGGCAGACCGCTGCCTACCCGGTGGTGTCGCCGGGCGGCTGGAACCTGATCGGCCGCACCCCAGCCAAACTCTTCGACCGCGAGCGCGACGGCTACAGCCTGATGCAGCCCGGCGACACTGTGCGTTTCCAGGCGGTGGATCACGCTGAATTTATCCGCTTGGGTGGCGATGACACGCCGCTGGAGGCGCAGCCATGAGCCGCTTATCGATCGAGGCCAGCACCCCGCTTTGCCTGTTGCAGGACGCCGGGCGTTTTGGCGTGCGCCACTTGGGCGTCACCCAGGGCGGCGCGCTGGATTGGGTGTCGATGGCCTGGGCCAATTGGCTGCTGGGCAATGCGCTGAACGCTGCGGTGGTGGAAATTACCCTCGGCGGCTTCACCGTAAAGGCCGAGGACTATTGCCTGCTGGCTCTGGCCGGTGCAGACCTGGGTGCGCATATCGACGAGCGCGCCATCAGCCCTGGGCGCAGTTTTGTCCTGCAAAAGGGCCAGCGCCTGCGCTTTACCCAGCCAATCGACGGTGCGCGGGCGTACCTGGCGGCGCCGGGCGGGTTTGATGCACCGGCGGTGCTGGGCAGTTGCGCGACGGTGGTTCGTGAAGCACTCGGAGGTGTGGATGGCTTGGGCAACGCACTGGCCGCAGGCGGTCGGTTGAGCTATTCCGGAACCGGCGGTGCCCTGCAGGAGTTGAGTCAGCCGGCGTTGCCAACCGGCGGCTCACTGGACGTGATTGTCGGCGCGCAGATCGGCCAGTTCAGCGGCCAGAGCCTGTTCGATGCGTTCAACACCGACTGGGCCTTGGACAGCCGTGCCGACCGCATGGGCATGCGCCTGCTGGGCACGCCATTGCAGTATCAGGGGCCGTCGTTGATCTCCGAAGGGATTCCGCTGGGGGCGATCCAAGTGCCGCCGGATGGGCAGCCGATCGTATTGCTCAATGATCGCCAGACTATCGGCGGCTATCCACGGTTGGGCGCGCTGACACCCTTGGCCTTGGCCAGGCTGGCGCAATGTCTGCCGGGGCAGAAAGTGCGATTGGCGCCGGTGGTGCAGGAAACGGCGCATCGGCAGCACATCGAGTATTTGCGCCGCTTCCAAACGGCGGGACGGGCTTGCTCCCGATAGAGTTAGGTCAGTCAATTCGTCAGTGACTGCACCACCGGAATCGGGGGCAAGCCCCCTCCCACACTGGATGTCTGTATTAATTGGAGAAAGTATCTGCGCCGCTTCCAAACAGTGGGAGGGGGCTTGCCCCCGATGACGGCGCGTCAGTGGCAGATGGGCAGGCAGACTGCTAAAGGGGGCAAGCCCCACCCACATTGGATGTCGGTATTACTTGGAGAAAGCAATTGCGCCGCTTCCAAATTGTGGGAGGGGGCTTGCCCCCGATGACGGCGCGTCAGTGACAGAGGGGCAGGCAGATTGCACCAGGGGGCAAGCCTCCACATTGGATCTGGTGTTATTTGGACAGGTAGCGCATGCCTTCTTCCAGCCCGCGCAGCGTCAGCGGGTACATCTGGTCTTCCACCAACTCCCGCACAATCCCGGTGGAGGCCGTAAACCCCCAAGTGTCCTTGGGGTATGGGTTTATCCAGATCAGCTTCTTGTACTTGGCCATGAAGCGCTGCATCCACACATACCCGGGCTCTTCGTTCCAGTGCTCGACGCTGCCGCCGGCCTGGGTGATTTCGTACGGCGCCATCGAAGCGTCGCCGATAAAAATCACTTTGTAGTCGGCACCGTACTTGTGCAGTAAGTCTTGGGTGGAGGTGCGCTCCGAGGTGCGGCGCTGGTTGTTTTTCCACACCGACTCGTACACGAAGTTATGGAAGTAGAAGTACTCCAAGTGCTTGAACTCGGTCTTGCACGCGGAGAACAGTTCTTCGCAGATCTTCACATGGGCATCCATCGAGCCGCCGATATCGAACAGCAATAGCAGCTTGATGGTGTTGCGCCGTTCCGGGCGCATCTGAATGTTCAGCAAGCCGGCATCGCGGGCGGTGTGGTCGATGGTGCCGTCGATATCCAACTCTTCCGCCGCCCCTTGGCGCGCGAATTTGCGCAGGCGGCGCAGGGCCACTTTGATGTTGCGCGTGCCCAGTTCCACCTGGTCGTCGAGGTTTTTGTATTCGCGCTGGTCCCAGACTTTGACGGCCTTGCCCTGGCGCTTGCCGGCGTCGCCGACGCGAATGCCTTCCGGGTTATAACCGCCGGAACCGAACGGGCTGGTGCCGCCGGTGCCGATCCACTTGTTGCCGCCCGCGTGGCGTTCTTTCTGTTCTTCCAGGCGCTTCTTGAATTCCTCGATCAGCTTGTCGAGGCCGCCCAGGGACTGGATCTGCGCACGCTCTTCATCGCTGAGCGAACGCTCGAATTCCTTGCGCAGCCAGTCTTCGGGGATCAGCGCCTGTAGGTGATCATCGAGTTTTTCCAGGCCGTTGAAATACGCGCCGAAGGCCCGGTCGAACTTGTCGAAATGCCGCTCGTCCTTGACCAGGATCGCCCGGGCCAAGTAGTAAAACTCGTCCATGTCGGCGAAGGTCACGCGTTGTTTGAGCGCGTTGATCAGGTCGAGCAGTTCACGTACCGACACCGGCACCTTGGCTGCGCGCATTTCATTGAACAGGTTGAGCAACATCAGCGATTACCGCGACGGCTCATGAACGCCAGGCGCTCCAGCAACTGCACGTCCTGCTCGTTCTTCACCAGGGCGCCGGCCAATGGCGGAATGGCCTTGGTCGGATCACGCTCGCGCAGCACCGCCTCGCCGATATTGTCGGCCATCAGCAGCTTGAGCCAGTCCACCAGTTCGGAAGTGGAGGGTTTTTTCTTCAGGCCGGGGACTTTGCGCACGTCGAAGAACACGTCCAGCGCTTCGCTGACCAGGTCTTTCTTGATGTCGGGGTAGTGCACATCGACGATCTTTTGCAGGGTGGTGCGATCCGGAAAGGCGATGTAGTGGAAGAAGCAGCGGCGCAGGAACGCGTCCGGCAGCTCTTTTTCATTGTTGGAGGTAATGATGATGATCGGGCGTTTTTTGGCCTTGATGGTCTCGTCGATTTCGTAGACGTAGAACTCCATCTTGTCGAGTTCTTGCAGCAGGTCGTTGGGGAACTCGATGTCGGCCTTGTCGATTTCATCGATCAGCAGAATCACGCGCTCATCGGACTCGAAGGCTTCCCAGAGCTTGCCTTTCTTCAGGTAGTTGCGCACGTCGTGCACCTTGTCCACGCCCAACTGCGAGTCGCGCAGGCGGCTGACCGCGTCGTACTCGTACAGGCCTTGGTGGGCCTTGGTGGTGGACTTGATGTGCCAGGTAATCAGCTTGGCGCCGAAGGATTCGGCCAGTTGCTCGGCGAGCATGGTCTTGCCCGTGCCCGGCTCGCCCTTGACCAGTAGCGGACGCTCCAGGGTGATGGCAGCGTTGACGGCCAGTTTCAGGTCATCGGTGGCAACGTAGGCCTGGGTGCCTTCGAACTTCATCGGTGTTTCCTCGAATTCATCAATGCCCGGACTATACCGCGCGGCCCCGGCGACTGTGAACGCAGACGGGTTATTCAGTCTCTGAATGGCCGGTCACTCTGCGCGCTCAGTCGGCGCTCGGCTTGGGTTGTTCATAGCGCGCGTTGAACGCCTGAATAAAGCCGTTGCGCAAAATCGCCACCACGGCCCAGAACGCGCTGACATCTTGCTGATGCACGCTGCCGCTCAGTTCAACGCGGGTGGCGAACTGGTTTTTGCGTTGGTTCTTCAGCACGGTCTCGCTGGCGCCCACCACGGCCTCCCAGATTGAGCGGAAGATGTTCTTGTCTTTGTTTTCCACGTCCTGCTGCCAGTCGAACACTTCCACATCCCGCAGCAACGGCTTGATGTAGCCGCTCAGTTGGCCCTTTTCAGCCTGGGCCTCAATGACCAGATCGCCAGTGCCGGCCTTGAAATCGAACTTGCCGTAGGCCGAGGCAAAGTCGTTCATGCGCTTGAGCTGCAAGTCGCGGGCGCGGAAGCGGAATTCAAAGTCTTCGAAATTGCTCAAGGGGTCGAAGGTGGCACTGGCTTCTAGCGGGGCCTGGCCCAGCAGCAGTGCTTTACCATCGAAGCGCGCATCGCGCCTGCCTTCGGTGTCGACCACATTGGTCAGGTTATAGAAGCTGGCATTGACGCCGGTGGCGTTGATGTTCACCGCCGGTTTGGAATTGAAGTTATGGAACGCGATCTTGCCGTCTTCGATGCGCACCTCGTTGAGGGTGATCGGCAGCAACTTGCCCAGTTGCTCGCGCCAGTCGGTGCCCTTACCGGTCTGGGACGCCTGCTTGTTGGCGCCGCCGTCGACAAAATTGATTTCCGGCCGCACAAAGTGGCCTTCGGCGACGACCGCATGGTCGTACCACAGCGAATGCCAGCTCACCGCGAACTCGATCAGTGGCGCCTTGACGAACGGCACCGGCACCTTGCCGTCCACCTTAACGATCTGCAAGCCGTTGATGCGATAGGCGCCGCGCCACAGGGCCAAGTCCACGTCGGCGATTTCGCCGCGGTAGTCGCCCATATTGGCCAGTTTGTCATTCAGGTAATTGCGCACCAGGTAGGGCAGGGCGATGTTCAGGGCGATCAGCACCACCACCAACCCGGCGACGGTCCATAGCGGCCAACTGTAGCGACGTTTCATGGGGCAGTTCTCCTTGCTCGTAAGCAGATGGACTGTCGCGCCGGCCTCAACGTTCCTCCGACTGGACGCCTAGTACGACCCGGCATACCCTTGAAGCCTTTCGCACATCGCCCAATAGGACCCGCCATGAGCCGCATTTTTGCAGATAACGCGCACTCCATCGGTAACACGCCCCTGGTTCAGATCAACCGCATCGCCCCGCGTGGCGTGACCATTCTGGCCAAGATCGAAGGGCGCAACCCCGGTTACTCGGTGAAGTGCCGCATCGGTGCAAACATGATCTGGGACGCCGAAAGCAGCGGCAAACTCAAGCCGGGCATGACCATCGTCGAACCCACCTCCGGCAACACCGGCATCGGCCTGGCGTTCGTCGCCGCCGCCCGTGGCTACAAGTTGCTGCTGACCATGCCGGCCTCCATGAGCCTGGAACGGCGCAAGGTGCTCAAGGCCCTCGGCGCCGAGCTGGTACTGACCGAGCCGGCCAAAGGCATGAAAGGCGCTATCGAGAAGGCCGGCGAGATCGTCGCCAGCGACCCGGCCCAGTACTTTATGCCGGCCCAGTTCGAAAACCCGGCCAACCCGGCTATTCACGAAAAAACCACCGGCCCGGAAATCTGGAACGACACCGATGGCGCCGTGGATGTGCTGGTGGCGGGCGTGGGCACTGGTGGCACCATCACCGGCGTGTCGCGCTATATCAAAAATATCCAAGGCAAGCCGATTCTGTCGGTGGCGGTCGAGCCGATCGGTTCGCCGGTGATCACCCAGACCCTGGCCGGTGAAGAGGTCAAGCCCAGCCCGCACAAGATCCAGGGGATCGGCGCCGGGTTCGTGCCGAAGAACCTCGACCTGTCGATGGTCGACCGCGTGGAACTGGTGAGCGACGAGGAATCCAAGGCCATGGCCCTGCGTTTGATGCAGGAAGAGGGGATCTTGTGCGGGATTTCCTGCGGCGCCGCGATGGCGGTGGCGGTGCGCCTGGCACAGAAACCGGAGATGCAGGGCAAGACTATCGTGGTGGTGCTGCCGGATTCCGGTGAGCGTTACCTGTCGAGCATGCTGTTCAGCGATCTGTTCACTGAGCAGGAAAACCAGGCTTGATGCAGGTCAGCTGGTCGGTGCGGGCCTTCTGCATAATGGCGCAACTGTTTATCATGGCCGGCTGCTACGTCTGGCACCCCTCCAACGGGGTGCTGTCGGCCAGACGCTTATTTCCAGGAGTTGCTGCATGACCTTTTCTCTGACCGCCAAACTGTCGGTGCTGCTGTTGTTTATCGGCAGCACGCTGTACGTGCACCTGCGCGGCAAGGCGCGTTTGCCGATGTTGCGCCAGTTCGTCAACCATTCGGCGCTGTTCGCCCCGTATAACGCCTTGATGTACCTGTTTTCGGCGGTGCCGTCCAAGCCGTACCTGGACCGCAGCAAATTCCCGGAGCTGGATGTGCTCAAGGACAACTGGGAAGTGATCCGCGAAGAGGCCATGCACCTGTTCGACGAGGGTTACATCCGCGCCGCCGAAAAGAACAACGACGCCGGTTTCGGTTCGTTCTTCAAAAAGGGCTGGAAGCGTTTCTACCTAAAGTGGTACGACAAGCCCCTGCCGTCGGCCGAGGCGCTGTGCCCGAAGACCGTGGCGCTGGTGAGTAGCATCCCCAACGTCAAGGGCGCGATGTTCGCGCTGTTGCCGGGCGGCAGCCACCTTAACCCGCACCGCGACCCGTTCGCCGGTTCCCTGCGCTATCACTTGGGCTTGTCCACGCCCAATTCCGACGACTGCCGCATCTTCGTTGACGGCCAGGTGTACGCCTGGCGCGACGGTGAAGACGTGATGTTCGACGAAACCTATGTGCATTGGGTCAAGAACGAAACCGAGCAGACCCGCGTGATCCTGTTCTGCGACATCGAGCGTCCGCTGAGTAACCGCCTGATGACCCGCGTCAACCGTTGGGTCAGCAAACAGCTGGGCCGCGCCACCGCACCGCAGAACCTCGACGACGAGCGCGTGGGTGGGATCAACCAGGCGTATGCCTGGAGCAAGACCTTCAGCGACAAGTTCAGCGGTGTGGTCAAACAGTGGAAGCGCAAGCATCCGAAGGCCTACCGCATTGCGCGGCCGGTGCTGGCGGTAGTGGTGTTGGTACTGCTGTGGAAGTGGTTGTTCGGCTGATCTGAAGCGTTAAACGCGGTCAAAATGTGGGAGGGGGCTTGCTCCCGATAACGGTGGATCAGTCATGGATGTTTTGACTGACATACCGCCATCGGGGGCAAGCCCCCTCCCACATTTGATCTCCTGTGTTCTTAAGAGGCAATCAGCTGCCGCAGCACATAGTGCAGAATTCCCCCCGACTTGAAGTACTCCACTTCATTCAAGGTATCGATCCGGCACAGCACCTCGACCTTCTCCGTGCTGCCATCCTCCCGGGTAATCACCAGCGTCAGGTTCATACGTGGCACGATCTCCACGTCGCTCAGCCCCAGAATATCGATCTTCTCCTTACCGGTGAGTTTGAGCGCCTTGCGGTTCTGATCCAGCTTGAACTGCAACGGCAACACGCCCATACCCACCAGGTTGGAGCGGTGGATGCGCTCGAAACTCTCGGCAATCACCGCTTTGACCCCCAGCAGATTGGTGCCCTTGGCTGCCCAATCGCGGCTGGAGCCGGTGCCGTATTCCTGCCCGGCGATCACCACCAGCGGCGTGCCTGTAGCCTGGTATTTCATCGCGGCGTCGTAGATCGCCATCTTCTCGCCAGTGGGGATATACAGCGTATTGCCACCTTCCTCGCCGCCGAGCATTTCGTTGCGGATGCGGATATTGGCAAAGGTGCCGCGCATCATCACTTCATGGTTGCCCCGACGTGAGCCGTAGGAGTTGAAGTCGCGCGGTTCCACGCCCTGTTCGCGCAGGTAGCGGCCGGCTGGGCTGTCGACCTTGATATTACCGGCGGGGGAGATGTGGTCGGTTGTCACCGAATCCCCCAACAACGCCAGCACGTTCGCACCTTTGACGTCCTTGATGACCGGCAGCGGCCCGGCAATGTCGTCGAAGAACGGCGGGTGCTGGATGTAGGTCGAGTCTTTCTGCCACACATAGGTGGCGGCTTGTGGCACCTCAATGGCCTGCCATTGCTCATCCCCGGCAAACACTTCGGCGTACTCCTTGTGGAACATGCCAGTGCTGACCTGGGCCACGGCGTCGGCGATTTCCTGGCTGCTGGGCCAAATGTCCTTGAGGTATACCGGGTTGCCCTGCTGGTCGTTACCCAACGGCTCGCTGCTGATATCGATGCGCACGGTGCCCGCCAGGGCGTAGGCCACTACCAGGGGCGGCGATGCCAGCCAGTTGGTTTTCACCAGCGGATGCACGCGGCCTTCGAAGTTGCGGTTGCCGGACAAAACCGATGCCACGGTGAGGTCGGCTTTCTGGATGGCTTTTTCGATCGGCTCGGGCAAGGGCCCGGAGTTACCGATGCAGGTGGTGCAGCCATAACCCACCAGATCGAAACCGAGCTTGTCCAAGTATTGCGTGAGCCCCGCGGCCTTGTAGTAGTCGGTGACCACTTTGGAGCCGGGCGCCAGGGAGCTTTTCACCCAGGGTTTGCGCGTCAGGCCTTTTTCCACGGCCTTCTTGGCTACCAGGCCGGCGGCCATCATCACGCTGGGGTTAGAGGTGTTGGTGCAGGAGGTGATCGCGGCGATCACCACGGCGCCGTTTTTCAGGCGATAGGTCTGACCGTCGAAGTCGTAATCGGCTTCCCCCACCAGGTCGGCATTGCCTACGGCGACACCGCCGCCGCCTTCGCTTTCCAGGCGACCTTCTTCTTTATTGGTGGGTTTGAACTGCAGGTCGAGAAAGTCGCTGAATGCCTGGCCGACATTCGGCAGCGCCACCCGGTCCTGGGGGCGCTTCGGCCCGGCCAGGCTGGCTTCGACGCTGCCCATGTCCAGGGCCAGGCTGTCGGTGAACACCGGCTCCTGGCCCGTGTGACGCCACAGGCCTTGGGCCTTGGTGTACGCCTCGACCAGTTTGACGGTTTCTGTCGGACGGCCCGAGAGGCGCAGGTAGTCCAGGGTCACTTCATCGACCGGGAAAAAGCCGCAAGTGGCGCCGTATTCCGGGGCCATGTTGGCGATGGTGGCGCGGTCCGCCAGGGGCAGGTCGGCCAGGCCGTCGCCATAGAACTCGACGAACTTACCCACCACGCCTTTCTTGCGCAGCATCTGAGTCACCGTCAGCACCAGGTCGGTGGCGGTGATGCCTTCCTTGAGTTTGCCGGTGAGCTTGAAGCCGATCACTTCGGGGATCAGCATCGACACCGGCTGGCCCAGCATCGCCGCCTCCGCTTCGATACCACCCACGCCCCAGCCGAGCACGCCCAGGCCGTTGATCATGGTGGTGTGGGAGTCGGTGCCCACCAGGGTATCGGGGAACGCGTAGGTGCGGCCGTCTTCATCTTTGGTCCAGACCGTGCGGCCCAGGTATTCGAGGTTGACCTGGTGGCAAATGCCGGTGCCCGGCGGCACCACGCTGAAGTTGTCGAACGCGCTCTGGCCCCAGCGCAGGAAGGCGTAGCGTTCGCCGTTGCGCTGCATTTCGATGTCGACGTTCTGCTCGAAGGCGTCGGCATTGCCGAACTTGTCGACCATCACCGAATGGTCGATCACCAAATCGACGGGAGAGAGCGGGTTGATGCGTTGCGGGTCGCCACCGGCCTTGGCCACGGCGGCGCGCATGGCGGCCAGATCGACCACGGCGGGTACGCCGGTAAAGTCTTGCATCAGCACGCGGGCGGGGCGGTACTGGATCTCGCGGTCGGACTGGCGCTCTTTGAGCCAGGCGGCGATGGCCTTGAGGTCGGCGCCGGTGACCGTTTTGTTGTCTTCCCAGCGCAGCAGGTTCTCCAGCAGCACTTTGAGCGACATTGGCAGCTTATCCAGGTCACCCAGGCTCTTGGCGGCTTCCGGCAGGCTGAAGTAGTGGTAGGTCTTGCTGTCTATTTCAAGGGTCTTAAGGGTTCTCAGGCTATCAAGCGATGACATGACACGACTCCTTATGGTCCGCACGGCTACGGACCTGACGGGACGAACAGAGCTTTAAAGCTAGCCCTGTTTTCATTAGCAGGCTAATAACTGGACTCTATGGTGAAGTCCAAGGTTCCGAACTCGGCTATCATGCGCGCGTTTTCATGACAGACATTGCGATAGCGCAAGGTCCGTCGAGTCACCAGGAGAGTTGATGAACACCCTTTTTATGCACTGCCGCCCAGGGTTTGAAGGCGAAGTCTGTTCCGAGATCGCGGAACACGCCGCGCGCCTGAACGTGTCCGGCTACGCCAAGGCCAAGACCGGCAGCGCCTGCGCCGAATTTGTCTGCACCGAAGAAGACGGCGCCCAGCGCTTGATGCACGGCCAGCGCTTTGCCGAGCTGATCTTCCCGCGGCAATGGGCGCGTGGGGTATTTATCGACTTGCCAGAAACCGACCGCATCAGCGTGATCCTTGCCCACCTGCGCGAATTTCCGGTGTGCGGCAGCCTGTGGCTGGAAATGGTCGACACCAACGACGGTAAAGAGCTGTCCAACTTCTGCAAGAAATTCGAAGTACACCTGCGCAAAGCCCTGCTCAATGCCGGCAGGCTGGTGGATGACCCGAGCAAACCGCGCCTGCTGCTGACCTTCAAGAGCGGCCGCGAAGTGTTTATGGGCCTGGCCGAGTCGAACAACTCGGCGATGTGGCCCATGGGCATCCCCCGTCTGAAATTCCCCCGCGAAGCCCCCAGCCGCTCAACCTTGAAGCTGGAAGAGGCTTGGCACCACTTTATCCCCCGCGACCAGTGGGACGAGCGCCTGCATGGCGACATGACCGGCGTCGACCTTGGCGCCGCGCCGGGTGGCTGGACCTGGCAGTTGGTCAACCGTGGCATGCTGGTGACCGCCATCGACAACGGCCCCATGGCCGAGAGCTTGATGGACACCGGCCTGGTGCAGCATCTGATGGCCGACGGTTTCACTTTCGTGCCCAAGCAGCCGGTGGACTGGATGGTCTGCGACATCGTCGAGAAACCGGCGCGTAACGCGGCGCTGTTGGAAACCTGGATCGGCGAAGGGCATTGCCGCGAAGCGGTGGTCAACCTCAAGTTGCCGATGAAACAGCGCTATGCCGAGGTCAAGCGCTTGCTGGAGCGCATCGAGGAAGGCTTCAAGGCGCGTGGCGTTCGTGTGGAAATCGGCTGTAAGCAGCTGTACCACGACCGTGAAGAAGTGACCTGCCACCTGCGTCGGCTGGAAAGCGTAAAGAAACCCAAGGCCCGCTGATCCACCGCCCAAATGTGGGAGCGGGCTGGCCCGCGAAAGCGGTATAACTGTCGAAATTTATGTTGAATGTGCCCGCGTCATCGCGAGCAAGCTCGCTCCCGCAGGAAATCGAGCTGGTTTTAGGAGTGAAATATGAGTCTTGAATTGCCCGTCGACGCCACCCTCGACGCCACCGGCCTCAACTGCCCGGAACCGGTGATGATGCTGCACCAGCACATCCGCGACTTGCCGGCAGGCGGCTTGCTCAAGGTGATTGCGACCGACCCGTCGACCCGTCGCGATATCCCTAAGTTCTGTGTGTTTCTGGACCACGAACTGGTGGAGCAGCAGGAGCAGGCCGGCACCTACCTGTACTGGATTCGCAAAAAAGCCGATTAACCCCGTAGCTTGTCGGCCCGAATGCGCCGGCGCGCGCTACGCGCCAGGCGCACCAGCAACATCCCCGCCGCACAACTCAGACCCACGATCAACCCTTGCCACAAGCCGCTCGGGCCGCTGGGTTCGCCGAGCCAGTGGGTCAGCCCCAAGGCATAGCCCACCGGCAATCCCACGCCCCAATAGGCAAACAGGGTCAGCACCATGGTCACCCGCGTGTCTTGGTAGCCGCGCAGCGCACCGGCGGCGGTAACTTGGATCGAGTCTGAGAACTGGAACAGCGCCGAGAACACAATCAAGGTAGACGCCAGATGGATTACCACCGGGTCCGGGGTGTAAATGCTTGCGATCTGTTCGCGAAACAGCAGCATCAAACTGCAGGACAGGCACGCATACGCCAGCGCCGTGCCCATGCCGACCCCGGCGGCGAAGCGCGCTTCACGCGGCTCGCCACGGCCCAGAGCCTGGCCGACGCGCACGGTGACCGCCATGCTCAGGGAGTAGGGGATCATAAACACCAGGGAACTGACGTTCAGCGCGATCTGATGCCCCGACACCACCGTGGCGCCCAGGCTGCCGAGCAGCAGGGCGATTACCGCGAAGATGCTCGATTCGGCAAAGATCGCCACGCCAATCGGCAGGCCAATGCCCAGCACGCGTTTGATCACTGCCCATTGCGGCCAATCGAAGCGTTTGAACAACTCGCTGCTCTGGTAGGCGGCGCCCCAGCGCGTCCAGCCGGCCAGGCCGAGCATCATCACCCACATCGCAATGGCCGTGGCCCAGCCGCAACCTACGCCGCCCATGGCCGGCACGCCAAAATGGCCGTAGATGAAGATGTAGTTCAGCGGAATATTCAGCGCCAGGCCGATCAGGCCCATAACCATGCTTGGCCGGGTGCGGCCCAGGCCGTCGCTGAAACAGCGCAACACGTAATACAACGCCACCGCCGGCATGCCCGCGGCAATGCCGTGCAGGTAACCCATGGACGGCGCGATCAGGTCGGGTTCCACCTTCATGGCATGCAAAATCGGTTCGGCGCACAGCAGCAATAATGCGCCGATGGCCCCGACGACCACCGCCAACCACAATGACTGACGGACCAACGGCCCGATCTCGCTGAACTGACCGGCGCCGTAACGCTGGGCGACTTTCGGCGTGGTGGCCAGCAGTGTGCCGGTCATCAGCAGGTACACCGGAATCCAGATCGAATTACCCAGGCCCACCGCCGCCAGATCCTGGGGGCTGACGCGTCCGGCCATCACCGCGTCGACAAAGCTCATGGCGGTGGTCGCCAGTTGGCCGATCATGATCGGCAGCGCGAGCGTCAACAGATCGCGCACCTCCCGGCTGATGCGGGCGGGGCGGGTGAGGGGAGCGGTGGCAGTGTTCACGTACGGGTGTCCAGTCGAAAGGTGCGCAAGGACGGCGGATTCTACGCCTTGACGCAATGGTCAGGAAAAAAGCTGTGTTAGGGATTTGTAAGCGAGGCCCGCGATCCCTGTACACTGCCTGTCCGCCAAAGGAGCCTGCCATGCTGATTGTTGCCGACGAAAATATCCCGCTGCTCGACGCGTTCTTCCAAGGGTTCGGCGAGATTCGCCGAGTGCCGGGCCGTTCCATCGACCGTGCGACCGTCGAGCAGGCCGACGTGCTGTTGGTGCGCTCGGTGACCAACGTCAACCGCGCCTTGCTTGAGGGCTCGTCGGTGCGTTTTGTCGGCACCTGCACCATCGGTACCGACCATTTGGACCTGGATTACTTCAAGCAGGCCGGTATCCAGTGGGCCAGCGCCCCCGGTTGCAACGCCCGCGGCGTGGTGGATTATGTGCTGGGTAGCCTGCAGACCCTGGCCGAGATCGAAGGGGTGGACCTCACCCGGCGCACCTATGGCGTGGTCGGCGCCGGTGAAGTGGGCGGGCGGTTGGTTCAGGTGCTCAAGGGCCTGGGCTGGAACGTGCTGGTGTGCGACCCGCCGCGCCAGATCGCCGAAGACGGGGATTACGTCAGCCTCGGGCAGATCATCGAGCAGTGCGACGTGATCAGCCTGCACACGCCGTTGATCAAGTCCGGCAACGCTGCAACCTGGCACTTGTTCGACCGTCAGCGCCTCAACCAGCTCAAGCACGGCGCGTGGCTGATCAATGCCAGCCGCGGTCCGGTGGTGGATAACGCCGCGCTGCGCGAGGTGCTGCTGGAACGCGAAGATCTGCAAGCCGTGCTCGATGTGTGGGAGGGCGAGCCTGAGGTCGATGTGGCACTGGCCGATCTGTGCGTGCTGGCCACGCCGCATATCGCCGGTTACAGCCTGGACGGCAAACAGCGCGGTACGGCGCAGATCTATCAAGCGTTTTGTACCTATCTGGGGCAGGTGCCGAGTATCCAGCTGAGTGATCTGCTGCCGCCGCCGTGGTTGGCCGAAGTGCATTTGAACGCCGCCACGGACCCGACCTGGGCGCTGGCGACGCTGTGCCGCAGCGTGTACGATCCGCGCCGTGACGATGCGGATTTTCGCCGTAGCCTGGTCGGCACCGTGCAAGAGCAACGTCTGGCCTTTGACCTGCTGCGCAAGCACTACCCGGAGCGCCGCGAGATCGAGGGTTTGAAAGTGCGGATCAACGGGGAGTCGGCGGCGCTGGCCAAGTTGGTCACTGCCCTCGGTGCCGAAGCCCTGTAGGAACGCCGTGCATAAAAAACCCGGCCACCGGGGCCGGGTTTGAAAGAGCGTGGGCGCTTCAGCCTTGCTTGGCAGGCTTGACCAGTCGCTGTTCCAGCGCGCTGCAGGCTTGCTGGATCATCTCTTCGGTAATCTGCACATCGTTGCCATCGGCATCGACATACCAGCACGGCAGCTGCTGCGGCTGGCGGATTACTTCGATTTTGGCATCGCTGCTGTGTTGCAAGGTCATGGCCTGTCTCCTCATCAGGTTGTGTACCTACTCTAAATCCCCCGCGTGACCGAGCTATTACAACTCCTTACAAGATCACCGGTTCGAACACCTACTCCAACAGAAACCGCCAACGATTTCCAGCCGGGCGTTAGACCGATAGCCTCTAGTGGCCAGCATCGACGGGCATAATTAACTGGACTCATTGTTATTTGCCCAAGTTCCCCCAATGTTGAACTACAGATTCCTTACCGGTGATGCCTTCCATGCTCTCAGTCCGTCAACGCCGTGCGATTCGCCTGGCCAGCCGCTTCATCGCTCCCTACCGCTGGCAGGCGTTGGGTGCCCTGGTGGCGCTGATCGTCACCGCCGGCATCACCTTGTCCATGGGGCAGGGCATTCGCCTGCTGGTGGATCAGGGCTTCATGACCCAGTCGCCGCACCTGCTCAACCAATCCATCGGCCTGTTTATGGTGTTGGTGCTGGGCCTGGCGGTCGGCACCTTTGCGCGCTTTTACCTGGTGTCGTGGATCGGCGAGCGGGTGGTGGCGGATATCCGGCGGCAGGTGTTCAACCACTTGATCTATCTGCACCCTGGGTTCTATGAAAACAACCGCAGCTCGGAAATCCAGTCGCGCCTGACCACCGACACCACCCTATTGCAGTCGGTGATCGGTTCATCGCTGTCGCTGTTCCTGCGCAATGGGTTGATGGTGATCGGCGGCATCGTGCTGTTGTTTGTCACCAACCCCAAACTCACCAGCATCGTGGTGGTGGCGCTGCCGCTGGTGTTGGCGCCGATTCTGATCTTCGGCCGTCGGGTGCGCAGTTTGTCGCGCCAGAGCCAGGACCGCATTGCCGATGTGGGCAGCTATGTGGCCGAGACCCTTGGCCAGATCAAGACCGTGCAGGCCTACAACCATCAAGCGCAGGACGAGCAGCGCTTTGCCGTCACCGTCGAACAGGCGTTCAGTACTGCGCGTAAACGCATTGCCCAGCGAGCCTGGCTGATTACCCTGGTGATCATGCTGGTGCTCGGCGCGGTGGGTGTGATGTTGTGGGTGGGCGGCATGGACGTGATCAACGGGCGCATTTCCGGTGGTGAGCTGGCGGCATTCGTGTTCTATAGCCTGATCGTCGGCAGCGCCGTCGGCACGCTGAGCGAGGTGCTCGGCGAACTGCAGCGCGCCGCCGGTGCGGCGGAGCGCATCGCCGAGTTGTTGCAGTCGACCAACCAGATCCAAGCACCAGCTGCTGGCAGCGTGCCACTCCCCGAGCGGGTCAGCGGTCGCATGGAACTGCAAGATCTGCGTTTTTCCTACCCGTCGCGGCCGGACAGCTACGCCATCGATGGCCTGACGCTGACGATCAATCCTGGCGAGACCTTGGCACTGGTCGGGCCGTCCGGCGCGGGCAAGTCGACGATTTTCGATCTATTGTTGCGCTTCTACGATCCCCAGCAAGGCCGCATCCTGCTCGAAGGCCAGCCGCTGACCGCCCTCGACCCCATGGACCTGCGCCGCCACTTCGCCCTGGTGTCCCAGAGCCCCGCGCTGTTTTTCGGCAGCGTCGAAGAGAACATCCGCTACGGCAACCCGAATGCCACACGCGAGCAGGTCGAAGCCGCCGCGCGCATTGCCCACGCCCACGACTTCATTCTGCAAATGCCCGACGGTTACCAGACGCACCTCGGTGATGGGGGGCAGGGCCTCTCCGGCGGCCAACGCCAACGCCTGGCCATCGCCCGCGCGCTGTTGGTGGACGCGCCGATCCTGTTGCTGGACGAAGCCACCAGCGCCCTCGATGCCCAGAGCGAACACCTGATCCAACAGGCCCTGCCGCAACTCATGCAAGGGCGCACCACCCTGGTCATCGCCCACCGGCTGGCCACGGTGAAGAACGCCGATCGAATTGCCGTGATGGATCAAGGAAAACTGATGGCGGTGGGCACCCATCAGCAGTTGATCGCGAGTAACCCGCTGTATGCGCGGTTGGCGGCGTTGCAGTTCAGTGATGGGGAAGAATCGGCCAGCTAGGCGATTGTTAGCGGTGATCAGCTCCCATTCCACAGGAGGGGAGCTACTGGATTCCACGCTCCATAAAAAATGCCCGTATCTTCCAATACGGGCATTTATCTTCACGCTTGAGCGGGTTGCTGCTTCAGCCTTCACTGATCGTCAAAATACCGCTCATGCCAATCCACCAATGGCTGTGGCGAGTTGAGCTTCTGCCCGTAGATCACCGAATAAGACAGCACGTTCTGTACGTATTGTCGGGTTTCGTCGAACGGGATGCTCTCCACCCACACGTCGAAACTCAAGTGGTCGGCCCCGCGCAGCCACTGGCGTACGCGGCCGGGGCCGGCGTTGTAGGCGGCGGAGGCGAGCACGCGGTTGCCGTTGAACTGGCTGTGCACTTGGCTCAGGTAAGCGGCGCCCAGTTGGATATTCTTGTCCGGGTCCAGCACCTGAGACGGGGAGGCCAGCGGAATGCTGAATTTGCGCGCGGTGTCCTTGGCGGTGCCGGGCATCAGTTGCATCAGGCCGCTGGCACCGACGCCGGAGCGGGCGTCGTCCATAAAGGCGCTTTCCTGGCGGGTAATGGCGAATACCCAGCTTGAATGCAGCCCGCGTACCTTGGCTTCGCGCACCAGGGTGTCGCGGTGGGCCATCGGGAAACGAATATCCAAGTCATCCCAGTACTGGGCTTGGCTGATGGTGCGGATGGCCGGGAAGTACCACTTCATGTCGTAGGCCAGTTTGGCTTGGGCGACCATCTCGTCACGGTTGAAGTGACGGCTGACGTGATACCACTCGCGGCGGCCGTCGACGATTTGCCCGCGCGCGTAGAACTCCAGGGCACGGCGCACGCCAGGCGTATTGCGCACCTTGTTGACCAGCGCCTGGCTCATCAGCAGCGGCTTGTTTTTCAACTGATAAGGCGCTTTGGAACGGTCGGCGGCCAGGAAGCCATAAAAGTCCCGTTCCTGGGCGAGGTTTTTGTACAGCACCAACGCCTGCGGGTTTTTCGGCTCGGCCAATTCCAGGCTGCGGGCCTGCCAGTAGCGCCAGCGGTTGCTGGTGGCCAGGTCCTGCGGGAGTTTGCGGGTCAGCTGGTAGGCATCTTCCCAGCGCGCCAGGCGCAACAGTAGGCGCAGGCGCCATTCGGAGACCGTATTGTCGCGCAGTTCCGGGTCGTATTTGGTCATCACCTCAAGGGCGCGCGGGTCGAAGCGTTTGGCCAGGGTCAGGCCGATTTCGCGGGCGATCGCGACTTTTTCGTCACGGGAGAAGTGCATGCTACTGGCATAGCCATCGAGCAGCGCCATGGCTTTGTCCGGGTCCTGGCGGGCCAGGCGACGCAGGCCCAAGCCCACGGCGTCGGACATTGCCTCGGTGGCCGGCAGGAAGCGCGACGGATCACTGAGCATGTCGGGCTTCTGTGCCACATCCACCATCAAACGGCCTTGGGCGCCCAGGGTCGGCAGGGTTTTTACCAGGCTGTTGGCCAGCGCGTAATTGCGCGCTTCGGCGGCGAGCTTGGCGCGGTCCCAGATTTTCTGTTCGGTGAGTTGGCCGTCGGCGGCCCACTGGCCAAAAGTCACATCACAGGCGGCCGGTTGGGATTTGCCGGTCATCCAGAGTTTTTCGGCGGTTTTGTAGCCTTCGGCTTTCAGGTTGTGAGTGAGTTGGTATTGGCCGTGCAGGCAGTCCAGCTCGACGAAATTGAGCTTGGGGTCGTAGTACTTTTCAAAGGTCTGCCAGTCACCACGCTCGGCCAGCCAGCGCAACCAGCGCAGCTTCATCCAGTTGGCCTGGGGCAGGTCGCCGTTTTTGGCGAGGAATTGTTCGATTTCTTCGTTGCTGGCGCTCTTCAGGCGTGCGGTCAGCTCGTCGTAGGCCAGGTACGGCGTCAGCGGATAATCGGCCAGGGCCTGGCTGTATTGCATGTAAGGGCCGGTATCGCCCTTGGCCAGGGCGCGCTTGGCCTCATCGTAATATTGACGTTGAGTGGTGAGGTCCACAGCCTGGGCGGATTGAACGGCGGTGGCGGAAAGAAGCAGACAGGATAAAAAGTTGAAAAGGCGACTGCGCATGAGACGTCCGTGCAGAGAAATCACGACTAGCACCGGCACCGCCGACGCTGATTGCCCCTAGCTTAGCCTTTTGCCAGCGGCCCGTGAAAGCTTTGCAGGATGGTTCCTGCAAGTTCGCTGCAAATGTCCTACAGAACGTGTCAACAACGAAAATGCCAGCCGCATCCCACCCTCAACTCAGGTAGAATGCGCGCCCAGTTTTTGGAGAAGCGTATGACCCTGCTCAAATTCAGCGATGTGTCCCTTGCTTTCGGCGCTATGCCGTTGTTGGACAAGGTGTCCTGGCAGATCGCCCGTGGTGAGCGGGTGTGCATCATCGGCCGCAACGGCACCGGCAAGTCCAGCATGATGAAGCTGGTCAAAGGCGATCAGAAGCCCGACGACGGCTCCGTGTGGCGCGCTCCGGGCCTGAAGATCGGCGAATTGCCCCAGGAATTGCCGGTGGCCGACGGACGGACAGTGTTCGACGTGGTTGCCGAAGGCCTGGACGGCGTCGGCGCACTGCTCGCCGAGTACCATCATCTGGCGCAGAACTGCGTCACCGAGGAAGACCTGGACAAGCTGATGCACGTCCAGCAAGACCTCGAAGCCCGTGATGGCTGGCGCTTGCAACAGCTGGTGGACAGCACCCTGAGCCGCCTGCAACTGCCGGCCGACAAGACCCTCGCCGAATTGTCCGGTGGCTGGCGTCGCCGGGTGTTGCTGGCCCAGGCGCTGGTGTCCGAACCGGATCTGCTGCTGCTCGACGAACCGACCAACCACCTGGACATCGGCGCCATTGCCTGGTTGGAAGAGGCCCTGAAGGATTTCCAGGGCGCCGTGCTGTTTATCACCCACGACCGTTCTTTCCTGCAAAACCTGGCCACGCGCATCCTCGAACTGGACCGTGGCGGCCTGATCGACTGGAACGGCGACTACGCCAGCTTCCTGGTACACAAGGAAGCCGCACTGGCCGCCGAAGAAACCGCCAACGCCTTGTTCGACAAGAAACTGGCCCAGGAAGAAGTCTGGATCCGCCAGGGCATCAAGGCGCGTCGCACCCGTAACGAAGGTCGCGTACGGGCGCTGAAAGCCTTGCGCGTGGAGCGCAGCGAACGTCGCGAGCGCACCGGCAAGGCCAATATCCAGCTGGATACCGCCGACAAGTCGGGCAAGCAAGTGATGGTGCTGGAGAACGTCAGCTTCCATCACCCGGACGGCCCTTTCCTGATCAAGGACTTCTCCATGGTCCTGCAGCGCGGCGACCGGATCGGCCTGCTCGGCGCCAACGGTACCGGCAAAACCACGCTGCTCAAGCTGATGCTCAGCGGTCTGCAACCGACCAGCGGCACCGTGGCCGAAGGCACGCGTATCGATGTGGCTTATTTCGACCAACTGCGCCACCAGCTAGACCTGGAAAAGACCGTGATCGATAACGTGGCCGAAGGCCGTGACTTCATCGATATCGACGGCCAGAGCCGCCACGTACTCAGCTACCTCGGCGATTTCCTGTTCAGCCCGCAGCGTGCGCGTACGCCGGTAAAAGCCTTGTCCGGTGGTGAGCGGGCGCGTCTGCTGCTGGCCAAATTGTTCAGCAAGCCGGCGAACCTGCTGGTGCTCGACGAACCGACCAACGACCTGGACGTGGAAACCCTCGAACTGCTGGAGGAGGTGCTGCTGACCTTCAACGGCACCGTGCTGATGGTCAGCCACGACCGGGCATTCCTCGACAACGTGGTGACCAGTACCCTGGTCTTCGAAGGCGAAGGCAAGGTGCGCGAGTATGTCGGTGGCTATCAGGACTGGCTACGCCAGGGCGGCTCGCCGCGTCTGTTGGGCGTGACCGAGAGCAAATCCGGCAAGGCCGACTTGAACTCGGCGGTGGTTACGCCGGTGGCCGCGCCAGCACCCGCGCAGGAAGCCGCACCAGCGGCCAAGAAAAAGCTCAGCTACAAATTGCAGCGCGAGTTGGAAGCCTTGCCGGGGGATATCGAGGCCAAGGAGCAGCAGATCGCTGCAGTAGAGGCGCAAATGGCTGACGCAGGTTTCTACCTGCGTCCTGCGGCAGAAACCGCCAAGGTCATTGCTTCTCTGGAGACGTTGAATCAGGAGCTGGAAGCGTTGGTCGAGCGTTGGGCCGAGCTGGATGCCTGAGTGACCTTGGTGCAGTAAAAAGCCCGGCGCCCTCATGGGGGCGTCGGGCTTTTTTCATATGAAATGCGGTTCAAATGGGGAAGGGCTTGCTCCCTCCCAGATTAGCTCTGCATCGGTCCTAGGCGCTTTTTACCAGCTTCACCGCCAGCACATCGCACGGCGCGCCGTGCAGCACATCATTGGCGGTGGAGCCCAGCAGCAGCGCCAGGCCGTGACGGCCATGGCTGCCGACCACGATCAGGTCACAGCCTTGCTCCTTGGCGAGGTGGTGGATCTCCTGGCGCGGCTGGCCGTAGGTCAGGTGTGAGTTTTCTTTGGTCACTTCCGGGTATTTGGCTATCAGGCGGTCGAGACGTTCTTTGGCCTGATCGAACTGTTGTTGCTGCAGTTGGGACAGGTCCATCGGAACATCGCCGCCGAAGGCCATGGCCATGGGTTCGACGATATGCACGAGGGACAGTTTGGCGCCGCTGGCGACCGCGAAAGCCCGGGCGCGCTTGATCACTGGATCGCACTCTTCGGTCAGATCTACGGCGACCAGAATATGTTCGTATGACATGAGGCGTTCCTCCAGAGGACTGCAATAAATTAAGTATGGCTGGTTTCAAGCGGATGGGGTTGCGTCAGGTCAAATCCGCTCATCAGAAAAATCGGGAGTACACATATGACGGTCTGGATAGTGGTGTCAATCCTTGTGGTGGTATTAAGCCCCCTGGCATGGCTGCGCCCGTCGCGTCACCAGAGCGGGCGCATGGCCTTGCGCATGGAGGCGCGCCGCATGGGGTTGGCCATGCAGTTGGCGCCCCAGGAGTGGCCGCACTGGCTCAAGCAAGAGCCGCCGAGCCCTTGCGCCCAGTACTGCCGGCCACGACGCGGCGCCACGCCGGCCATTTGGAGTTACTGGCAACTGGAGCCGGGGGTGTGGGTTAACCAATGGCGAGAAAACTGCGTAGATGAGAAGTTGTTGCCGCATTTTTCAACGTTGCCGGCCAACGTCTACAAAGTCGAAGCCGACAAGCAAATGATTGCCTTGTATTGGGGTGAGAAGGGCGATGCCAATGTCTTGAAGGACATCGACGCGTTGCTCAAGGCGCTGGCCTGAACCCAGGTGGCCCAGACTCAAACAGGCATTAAAAAGCCCGACACTCTCATCGGGCTGGAGTTGGCCAGGCAGGCCGGTGAATCTTGCGCCGGGTGTTGTCTTCTGGCGCTGTACGGTTGGCGCTAGCGTAGCCGTATCTCTCAATCTGTACAGCCCTTTCCCAAATAACTGAAATTATTGATTTCGTGAATAGTTGAATATTGACGAAGCGCGGGCCTATGGTTGTGGTTCTGAAATGACTGGAAAGTCGCGTTTTTCCTAGCCTTTGGAGCGATTGACAATTGCTCGGAATTGGATGAAGGTGGCGTACCCAAATCAAACGGGCGTATGAATTGAGCGTTTGTCTGTCAGACCGTTCATACATAATCCCGACTATCGCATTGGCGGGTGTGCCTGGCGGATTGGCATGAGCATTGACCTAACCATCAGTGTCCAACCATAGGCCAGCGTCCGATGTGTACTGTTCAGCTTCCATATCGTGGAGATCAGTTGATGATTTACGAAGGTAAAGCCATCACGGTTAAGGCTCTTGAAAGTGGCATCGTCGAATTGAAATTCGACCTCAAGGGTGAGTCCGTCAACAAGTTCAACCGTCTAACCCTGAACGAACTGCGTCAGGCCGTAGACACCATCAAAGCAGATGCTTCGGTCAAGGGCGTGATCGTCTCCAGCGGCAAGGACGTGTTCATCGTCGGCGCTGACATCACCGAATTCGTCGACAACTTCAAGCTGCCCGATGCCGAGCTGGTGGCTGGCAACCTCGAAGCCAACAAGATTTTCAGCGATTTCGAAGACCTCAACGTCCCGACCGTTGCCGCGATCAATGGCATCGCCCTCGGCGGTGGTCTGGAAATGTGCCTGGCCGCTGACTTCCGCGTGATGTCGGCCAACGCAAAAATCGGCCTGCCGGAAGTGAAACTGGGCATCTACCCAGGCTTCGGCGGCACCGTGCGTTTGCCGCGCCTGATCGGTGCGGACAACGCCATCGAGTGGATCGCCGCCGGTAAGGAAAACAAAGCCGAAGACGCCCTGAAAGTCGGCGCTGTCGACGCAGTGGTTGCCCCGGAAAAACTGGCCGAGGCCGCGCTGAACCTGATTAAAGGTGCCATCAGCGGCGAGTTCGACTACAAGGCCAAGCGCCAGCCCAAGCTGGAAAAGCTCAAGCTCAACGCCATCGAACAAATGATGTCGTTCGAAACCGCCAAAGGTTTCGTGGCTGGCCAGGCCGGCCCGAACTACCCGGCGCCGGTTGAAGCAATCAAGACCATCCAGAAAGCCGCGAACTTCGGTCGCGACAAAGCCCTGGAAGTGGAAGCGGCTGGTTTCGTCAAACTGGCGAAAACCTCGGCGGCCCAGAGCCTGATCGGCCTGTTCCTGAACGATCAGGAACTGAAGAAAAAGGCCAAGGCCTACGATGAAATCGCCAGCGACGTGAAACAGGCTGCCGTACTCGGCGCCGGTATCATGGGCGGCGGCATCGCCTATCAGTCGGCGTCCAAAGGCACGCCGATCCTGATGAAAGACATCAACGAACACGGTATCGAGCAGGGTCTGGCGGAAGCCGCCAAACTGCTGGTGGGGCGTGTGGATAAAGGTCGCATGACCGCAGCGAAAATGGCTGAAGTGCTTAACGGCATTCGTCCTACGCTGTCCTACGGCGATTTCGGTCACGTCGACCTGGTGGTCGAAGCGGTTGTCGAGAACCCGAAGGTCAAGCAGGCCGTGTTGGCTGAAGTGGAAGCACAGGTCAAGGAAGGCACCATTCTGGCGTCCAACACCTCGACCATTTCCATCTCGCTGCTGGCCAAGGCCCTCAAGCGTCCGGAAAATTTCGTCGGCATGCACTTCTTCAACCCGGTACATATGATGCCGCTGGTGGAAGTGATCCGTGGCGAGAAGTCCAGCGAACATGCGGTGGCAACCACCGTTGCCTACGCCAAGAAAATGGGCAAGAACCCGATCGTGGTCAACGACTGCCCGGGCTTCCTGGTCAACCGCGTGCTGTTCCCTTACTTCGGTGGTTTCGCCAAGTTGGTCAGTGCCGGCGTGGACTTCGTGCGCATCGACAAAGTCATGGAAAAATTCGGCTGGCCAATGGGCCCGGCGTACCTGATGGACGTGGTCGGCATCGACACCGGCCACCACGGCCGCGATGTGATGGCTGAAGGCTTCCCGGACCGCATGAAAGACGACCGCCGTTCGGCTGTCGACGCCCTGTACGACGCTAAGCGCCTGGGCCAGAAAAACGGTAAGGGCTTCTACGCCTACGAGGCGGACAAGAAAGGCAAGCAGAAGAAAGTGGCCGATCCGTCGGTGCACGAAGTGCTGGCACCGATTGTGTACGAGCAGCGTGAAGTGTCCGACGAGGACATCATCAACTGGATGATGATCGCCCTGTGCCTGGAAACCGTACGTTGCCTGGAAGATGGCATCGTCGAGACCGCCGCCGAAGCCGATATGGGCTTGGTGTACGGTATTGGTTTCCCTCCATTCCGTGGTGGTGCACTGCGTTACATCGACTCGATCGGTGTGGCCGAGTTCGTTGCCCTGGCTGATCAATACGCTGAGCTGGGCCCGCTGTACCACCCGACCGCGAAGCTGCGTGAAATGGCCAAGAACGGCCAGAGCTTCTTCGGTTAAGCGCCCAGACGACTAGAGCGAGAATATTTATGAGCTTGAATCCAAGAGACGTCGTGATTGTCGACTTCGGTCGCACGCCGATGGGCCGCTCCAAGGGCGGCATGCACCGCAACACCCGCGCCGAAGACATGTCGGCGCACCTGATCAGCAAAGTGCTGGAACGTAACACCAAGGTCGACCCGAACGAAGTCGAGGACGTGATCTGGGGCTGCGTCAACCAGACCCTGGAGCAGGGCTGGAACATCGCGCGCATGGCGTCGCTGATGACTCAGATCCCCCACACTGCGGCCGGCCAGACCGTCAGCCGCCTGTGCGGTTCGTCCATGAGCGCGTTGCACACCGCCGCCCAGGCGATCATGACCGGTAACGGTGATGTGTTCGTGGTCGGTGGCGTGGAGCACATGGGTCACGTCAGCATGATGCACGGCGTCGATCCGAACCCGCACATGTCGCTGTACGCGGCCAAAGCCTCGGGCATGATGGGCCTGACGGCGGAGATGCTCGGCAAGATGCACGGCATTACCCGTGAAGCTCAGGACGCATTCGGCCTGCGCTCCCACCAGCTCGCCCATAAGGCGACGGTGGAAGGCAAGTTCAAGGATGAAATCATCCCGATGAACGGCTATGACGAGAACGGTTTCCTGAAACTGTTCGACTACGACGAAACCATTCGTCCGGATACCACCCTGGAAAGCCTGGCGGCCTTGAAGCCGGCCTTCAATCCCAAGGGCGGCACAGTGACGGCGGGTACTTCGTCGCAAATCACCGACGGCGCATCGTGCATGATCGTGATGTCGGCGCAACGCGCCCAAGACCTCGGGATCCAGCCTTTGGCGGTGATCCGTTCGATGGCTGTGGCCGGCGTGGACCCGGCTATCATGGGCTACGGTCCGGTACCGGCCACGCAAAAAGCCTTGAAGCGCGCGGGCCTTTCCATCACCGATATCGACTTCTTCGAACTCAACGAAGCTTTCGCTGCACAGGCCCTGCCGGTGTTGAAAGATTTGAAAGTGCTCGACAAGATGAACGAGAAGGTTAACCTGCACGGCGGCGCGATTGCCCTGGGCCACCCATTCGGTTGCTCCGGTGCGCGGATCTCTGGCACGCTGCTTAACGTGATGAAGCAAAATGGCGGCAACCTCGGGGTAGCCACCATGTGCATTGGTCTCGGCCAAGGCATTTCCACCGTCTTCGAACGCGTCTAAGCGTTGGGTTGACGGAAGCCGGGGCCCAGTGCCCCGGTTTTTGTTTTTTGGATTTTTTAATATTTTTTTTAATAAATTTTGTAAGGGAGCCAGAGCATGAATGTCACACCAGGGCTCTATCAGCATTACAAGGGTCCGCAGTACCGGGTTTTCAGCGTGGCGCGCCATTCCGAGACCGAAGAACAAGTCGTGTTTTACCAAGCACTGTATGGAGATTACGGCTTTTGGGTGCGCCCCTTGAGCATGTTCCTTGAGAGCGTCGAGGTTGACGGCGAGCAGGTCCCACGCTTTGCTTTGGTCCAGGCCGAACCCAGTCTTTTTAAAGGGCAATAACCGCAGGCCGCGCAGAATGCTGCGCTTGACCTCACCCGGTTGCCACTATATATAGCGTTGCCGCGTCAGGCGCCAACTGCCTTTCACTTCTCGAATTCAGGAATTTTCCGATCCATGGGCAAATCGCTGGTCATTGTGGAATCCCCGGCTAAGGCCAAGACCATCAACAAGTACTTGGGCAACGAGTACGTGGTGAAGTCGAGTATCGGCCATATCCGAGACCTGCCCACCAGCGGTTCGGCTAGCGCCAGCAAGGAGCCAGCCGCTAAGCGCGGCAAGGCCGCTGCGGGCGAAGGTCCGGTGCTCACACCCAAGGAGAAAGCGCGCAAGCAGCTGGTCTCGCGCATGGGTGTGGACCCGGACCATGGCTGGAAGGCCAAGTACGAGATCCTTCCTGGCAAGGAAAAGGTCATCGAAGAGCTGCGCCGGCTCGCCAAGGATGCTGACACCATCTATCTCGCGACGGACTTGGACCGCGAAGGGGAGGCCATTGCCTGGCACCTGCGGGAAGCCATCGGCGGTGACGACAGCCGCTACAAGCGCGTCGTGTTCAACGAAATCACCAAGAAAGCCATCCAGGAAGCCTTCTCCAAGCCGGGCGAGTTGGATATCGACCGCGTCAATGCCCAGCAGGCACGGCGTTTCCTCGATCGCGTGGTGGGTTATATGGTCTCGCCGCTGCTGTGGGCCAAGATCGCCCGTGGCCTGTCCGCCGGCCGTGTGCAGTCGGTTGCCGTGAAGCTGGTGGTGGAGCGTGAGCGTGAGATTCGTGCGTTCATCCCTGAAGAGTACTGGGAAGTCCACGCCGACCTGGGCACCGCCAAGGGCGCCAATGTGCGCTTTGAAGTGGCCCGCGAGAAAGGCGAAGCCTTCAAGCCGCTGAACGAAGCCCAGGCCATGGCTGCGCTGGAGAAGCTCAAGGCGTCCAGCTACAGCATCGTCAAGCGTGAAGACAAACCGACCAGCAGCAAGCCGTCGGCACCTTTCATCACCTCCACCCTGCAACAGGCCGCGAGCAACCGCCTGGGCTTCGGTGTGAAAAAAACCATGATGATGGCCCAGCGTCTGTATGAAGCCGGCTACATCACTTATATGCGTACCGACTCCACCAACCTGTCGGTGGACGCGGTCGCCATGGCGCGAACCTACATCGAAAGCGAGTTCGGCAAGAAGTACCTGCCGGAGAAGCCTAACGTCTATAGCAGCAAGGAAGGCGCACAGGAGGCTCACGAAGCGATTCGTCCTTCCGACGCCAACACCGAGCCAAGCAAGCTGAGCGGCATGGAGCGCGACGCTGAGCGTCTCTACGAGCTGATCTGGCGCCAGTTCCTGGCCTGCCAGATGCTGCCGGCGCAGTACCTGTCCACCACGGTTACCGTGGCGGCCTCCGACTTCGAGCTGCGTGCCAAGGGCCGCATTCTCAAATTCGACGGTTATACCCGCGTGATGCCGCAGATCGCCAAGCCTGGTGACGACGATGTGCTGCCGGACATGGCTCAGGGCGATACATTGAAGCTGATCAAGCTCGATCCGTCCCAGCACTTCACCAAGCCGCCGGCGCGTTATTCGGAAGCCAGCCTGGTCAAGGAGATGGAAAAGCGCGGTATCGGTCGCCCTTCGACCTACGCGGCGATCATTTCCACCATCCAGGACCGTGGCTATGTGGCGCTGCATAATCGTCGTTTCTATTCGGAAAAGATGGGTGACATCGTCACCGAGCGTCTCTCCGAGAGCTTCTCCAACCTGATGGATTACGGCTTCACTGCCGGCATGGAAGAGAATCTCGACGACGTGGCCCAGGGCGAGCGCGATTGGAAAAACGTGCTGGACGAGTTCTACGGCGACTTCAAGAAGAAGCTTGAGGTGGCCGAGAGCCCCGAGAACGGCATGCGCGCCAACCAGCCGGTGATGACGGATATCCCGTGCCAGACCTGCGGTCGGCCGATGCAGATTCGCACGGCGTCCACCGGTGTGTTCCTTGGTTGCTCGGGCTACAGCCTGCCGCCGAAAGAGCGCTGCAAGGCCACGGTCAACCTGGTGCCGGGCGATGAAATCGCGGCTGACGACGAGGGTGAATCCGAGTCGTTGGTGCTGCGTGGCAAGCACCGCTGCCCGATCTGCAGCACGGCGATGGATGCCTACCTGTTGGATGAGAAGCACAAGCTGCATATCTGCGGTAACAACCCGGATTGCAACGGCTACGAGATCGAAGAAGGCACCTACCGCATCAAGGGCTACGAAGGTCCGAGCCTGGAATGCGACAAGTGCGGCAGCGAGATGCAGCTCAAGACTGGCCGCTTCGGTAAGTTCTTTGGCTGCACCAACCCGACGTGCAAGAACACCCGCAAACTGCTCAAGAGCGGCGATGCGGCGCCGCCGAAGATGGACCCGGTGAAGATGCCGGAGCTCAAGTGCGAAAAGGTCAACGACACCTACATCCTGCGTGACGGTGCCTCTGGCTTGTTCCTGGCAGCCAGCCAGTTCCCGAAAAACCGCGAGACTCGTGCGCCGCTAGTAATGGAAATCGTGCCGCACAAGGACGAGATCGATCCTAAGTACCACTTCCTGTGTGAAGCGCCGAAGAAGGATCCGGATGGTCGCCCAGCCGTGATTCGCTACAGCCGCAAGACCAAGGAACAGTACGTGCAGTCCGAGGTCGACGGTAAGCCGACCGGCTGGAAAGCCTTCTATGAAGGCGGCAAGTGGAAGGTCGAGGACAAGCGTCAGGGCGCCTGATCTGTCGGATGCGCTGAAGATCCAAATAGCGGAGGGGTAAGCCCCTCCCATATTTGGATCTTTTAGATCCTGAAGTAGCGTTTTGATCTGCATAAGCAGCGCTTGATTGCGCTTGCAGTCGATTCGGCTGATCCGTGACACTATTCAGCCAGCATCACGCCTAATTCGTTGTGGAGACTGCCGTTATGGCCCACGAACTCTATACCCGTACCAATCAGAAAATTTACTTCGCGGGTTTATCCCTGGAAGCCCTTGGCCGCGCCGAGGAAGGTAAGGAGATGAACGCGATCGCGCTGGTGCAGGCCGGGCGTGAAGCGGCGTTATTCCACCTGTACGGCGCTTTGCTGGGCCTGTGCCATGAAATAGCAGGGTTCTATCGCCTGCCGCAGGCGGGTTCTCCTCGGGCAGAGATGATCATGAGCCGCGAAGTATTGGACGCCATGGCCATTCCCGAGTTGGCCGAGCTGGTGGAAATGGCCCAAAGCCCTGAAAGCTGGTTGGCGCGCTTGCTCAAGGCCCATGCCGATATGTTCCAGCCGCCGCGCATTCCTCATGTGCCCAAGGGCGATGTGACCCAGCCGCTGATCGTTGCGGTTGCAGTGGAAGACGAGGAGCCTGAACCTTTGAGCCGGAAAGAGCTGGAGAGCTGGCGCCAGGAACTGAAAAAACTGGCACTGCGTTTTCGGGAAGGGTTGAGCGAGTGCTAGAACGCAGGGCAATGGCGTGGCGCTAACCACGCCGTTCATCAAGACGTAAAGAAACCTGTTGAGATCCGCACCGAGGCTTGGCGGATGACTGATATAATCCTGCCCTTTCGTGGAGAACAGACTTTTATGCCGACGTCCTTTCTGGAAATTGTTGAACTGCCTGACGGCCGAATTGAGCTGCGCCGGGCGGAGGACGAAGGTTCTCTGGTTATCTTGGATTTTTCCGAGGACGCCAAAGCATTTCTGCAAGGTCAGCATGTGGAAGTGGCGAAAGCCATGTTGAGCGTTGGCGTGCAGATGGCTGGTCGCCTGGCCGAGGGCGAGCCGGAGAAAGAAGACGGGCCGCGGGTCCTTCACTGATTTCAGGCTGTTCGGTATTGTTGTGGTCGGCGGGCTTATCCCACGTCCGGCTGCGAAGCAGCGCTCCAATATGGGACACGCCCGCTGACCACAAAGAGCATCTTCACCCCAGCGAGCCCTGCTGAGGCCCTCCGCGTAGCGAAACCTTCATCCCAATCGAATATTCAAGCTCTGTGCATCCCCAACACGCGCAGCGCTCACCAGTTGTTGCTTAGCGGCCGCGTTCAATGGGTTGAGCCAGCTGACCACGGTGTGGCTTCGGCCCAAGCGTAAGGCCTCGCAAGTCAGCTGTTGTGCGCTTTGCGTACCGCGCGGTTGCAGCAACAGGATGCGTTCGCGGTTAAGGCCGGCGTCCCGCAGCCAAGCCTGGGTAAGACTGGCAGGCGGAGCGATCAGCGTTAGCCAGCGGGCGTCCTGTTCCTCACTCAATTCGCGAAGAATTGGCGCCAGCAGGCTCAGGCAGCTCCCGGCAGCACCGCGCAACGACAGCTCACTGAACACCTCGGGTTCGGCGCTCCAGGGCGCTTCGACCGTTTCCTTGAGGATAGGCGCGAGAGGATGGGCCATAAAGGCCTCGAACAGCGACAGTTGGGTGTGTTGTGGGGTGTGTACGAGCTGCATGGTGCCTCCTCTAGCGGCGAATGACGCCGACGCTCAAGCCTTCGATCACCAGATCCTGATCTTTCAGGTTCACTTCAATCGGGGCGAACTCAGGGTTCTCGGCCAGTAGCCAGACCTTGCTGCCTTCGCGCTTGAAGCGTTTGACGGTGACTTCATCGCCGATACGGGCCACGACGATCTGACCATTACGGGCGTCGCGGGTGGTATGGACGGCCAGCAGATCACCGTCGAAGATACCGACGTCCTTCATACTCATGCCGTGTACCCGCAAGAGGTAATCAGCGCGAGGGTGGAAGAAGGTCGGATTAATGTTGCAGGATTCCTCGACGTGCTGCTGCGCCAGGATCGGCGCACCGGCGGCGACACGGCCGATGATGGGCAGCGTCGACTCGTCGGCCTTGGCCTCGAAGCCAGGGATGCGAATGCCCCGCGAAGCACCGGGGGTCATCTCGATAGCGCCTTTGCGTGCGAGGGCCTTGAGGTGTTCTTCGGCGGCGTTAGGGGACTTGAACCCCAGTTCCAGCGCAATTTCGGCTCGTGTCGGCGGGTAGCCGTTGTCGTCGAGGCAGCGCTTGATAAAAGCCAGAATCTCAGCTTGGCGTGGCGTCAGTTTTAGCATGTTGATCGCTCTGTCTTTTTATACAGTGACTGGGATTATATACAGTGAACTGCGCTTGGCAATCATCCTTTTTCGGCACTCCGCTGGACGGTCATTCGGTATCCGTCCTACAAGTCACGGATAGCGCTACCTACAGACGGATACGGATGTGATTAAATAGCACGCACACGCATGACTGCCCGGCCGGAAAACGGCTCCTCAGGCTTGACAAGACACACCCTGAAACGTATGTTTCAAACAAGTGTTTGTCAGGCGGAGTAGCCATGGCCCAGTCGGAAACCGTTGAGCGCATTCTCGATGCTGCTGAGCAATTGTTCGCGGAAAAAGGATTTGCTGAAACTTCATTGCGGCTGATTACCAGCAAAGCCGGGGTCAACCTCGCGGCGGTGAATTACCATTTCGGCTCGAAGAAAGCCCTTATCCAGGCCGTTTTTTCACGCTTTCTGGGGCCTTTCTGCGCCAGCCTCGACCGCGAGCTTGAACGTCGCCAGGCCAAGGCCGACAACAAGCCCAGCCTTGAAGAATTGCTGGAAATTCTCGTTGAGCAGGCGCTGGTAGTGCAACCGCGTAGCGGTAACGACCTGTCGATCTTTATGCGTTTGCTCGGCCTGGCGTTCAGTCAGAGTCAAGGCCACCTGCGGCGTTACCTGGAAGACATGTACGGCAAGGTATTTCGTCGCTATATGTTGCTGGTCAACGAAGCTGCCCCACGTATTCCACCGATCGAACTGTTCTGGCGCGTCCACTTTATGCTCGGCGCGGCGGCGTTCAGTATGTCCGGGATCAAGGCATTGCGCGCGATTGCCGAGACCGACTTCGGCGTTAACACTTCCATTGAGCAAGTGATGCGTTTGATGGTGCCTTTCCTCGCCGCCGGCATGCGTGCCGAAACCGGCGTGACCGACCCAACCATGGCCGCCGCGCAACTGCGCCCACGCAGCAAAACAGTGCCCATTCCCGCCAAGGTTTGATTGCCCTGGGTGTGCGCGGCCATTGGCATCCGCTAAGCTAGCCGCCATGCCGATTTCAGCTATTTATTCGCAACCCGTTGTGCTCGCCGCGCCCTTCGTGCGCCGTGAGCGCAACGGGTTGTGTGCGTTATATAAGGAAGGTTTATGACTGCTGCCCTGCAAGGTTCTTTGATGGTCGACGTGGCCGGTACCTGGCTCACGGCTGAGGATCGCCACTTGTTGCGCCAGCCTGAAGTGGGTGGGCTGATTATTTTCGCGCGCAATATCGAACATCCGCGCCAGGTGCGTGAACTGAGCGCGGCCATTCGCGCGGTGCGCCCCGACCTGTTGCTGGCCGTCGACCAAGAAGGCGGCCGCGTGCAGCGCCTGCGCCAGGGCTTTGTGCGCCTGCCGGCCATGCGAGCGCTCGCGGACAACCCCAACGCTGAATACCTGGCCGAGCAATGCGGCTGGATCATGGCTACGGAAGTGCTGGCGGTTGGCCTTGACCTGAGTTTTGCCCCGGTACTGGACCTTGATTACCAACGCAGCGCTGTGGTCGGCACCCGATCCTTCGAGGGCGACCCGGAGCGTGCCGCCTTACTCGCCGGTGCCTTTATCCGTGGCATGAACAGCGCCGGTATGGCTGCCACCGGTAAACATTTCCCAGGCCACGGCTGGGCTGAGGCCGATTCCCACGTCGCAATTCCTAATGACGAGCGCAGCCTGGAGCAGATTCGCGCCAATGATCTGGTGCCTTTCGCACGTCTGAGCCAGCAGTTGGCGGCGGTGATGCCGGCCCACGTGATCTACCCGCAGGTGGACGCCCAGCCTGCCGGTTTTTCGCGTCGCTGGTTGCAAGACATTCTGCGCGGCGAGTTGCAATTCGATGGGATGATTTTCAGTGACGACTTGTCCATGGCCGGTGCCCATGTGGTCGGTGACGCGGCCAGCCGTATCGAGGCCGCGTTGACCGCCGGTTGCGACATGGGCTTGGTGTGCAATGATCGCGCGGCGGCGGAGTTGGCGTTGAGTGCTGCGCAGCGTATGAAGGTCACGCCGTCGCCTCGCATCGCGCGCATGCGCGGTCAGGCAATGGCTTCAACGGAGTACAAGCAAGACCCGCGCTGGTTGGCGGCGCTTACGGCGTTACGCGAAGCCCAGTTGATCGACTGATACCTCGCTCCGTCACCGCTTCTCCTGCTTATTGGGCAACGGCGCGAACAACGCCTCGATATCCTCATTGCCCAACTGCCAATCACCCGTGGTTCGTCCATCCAGCACCCCCGCCGCCAGATCGGATTTCTCCTTTTGCAGGTGCTGGATTTTCTCTTCCACCGTGCCGCGCGCAATCATCTTGTAGACGAATACCGGTTTCTCCTGGCCGATGCGATAGGCACGGTCAGTGGCCTGGTTTTCCGTGGCCGGGTTCCACCAGGGATCGTAGTGGATCACGGTGTCGGCTTCTGTCAGGTTCAGGCCCACACCGCCGGCCTTCAGGCTGATCAGAAATATCTGCAGCTTGCCGCTCTGGAAGTCCTTGACCGGCGTGCGCCGATCACGGGTCTGCCCGGTCAGTAGTGCGTAGGCAATGCCGCGTTTTTTCAGCTCGGCTTCGATCAGGCTCAGCATCGAGGTGAATTGGGAAAACAACAGGATCCGCCGACCTTCGGCAAACAGCTCGTCGAGCATGTCCATCAAACTGTCGAGCTTGCCCGAGCTGCTGCCGCGAGCGGGCAGGGTGGCATCGTTGATCAGGCGCAGGTCGCAGCACACTTGGCGCAGCTTGAGCAGCGCCTCAAGGATGATGATCTGGCTGCGTGCCACGCCTTTGCGGGTGATCTCGTCGCGGACCTTCTTGTCCATGGCCAGGCGCATGGTCTCGTACACGTCGCGCTGGGCTTCGTTGAGGTCGACCCAGTGGATGATCTCGGTCTTCGGCGGCAGTTCGGTAGCCACCTGTTCCTTGGTGCGACGTAGTAGAAACGGCTTGATCCGACCGTTCAGGTGCTGCAATCGCACATCGCTGGCGCGCTTTTCGATGGGCACGCGGTAGTCGCGATTAAAGCTCTTCACATCGCCCAGCCAGCCCGGCAGCAGAAAGTGAAACAGCGACCACAGCTCGCCCAAGTGGTTTTCCAGCGGCGTGCCGCTCAGGCACAGGCGCTGCCGTGCGTTCAGCTCGCGTGCCGCCTGGGCGGCCTTGCTGGTCGGGTTCTTGATGTACTGCGCTTCGTCGAGGATCAGCACATGCAAGGGCAGGGTGGCCAGATGCTCGATGTCCTTGGGCAGCAGTGCATAGGTGGTGAGCAGCAGGTCATAGTCCTGCAAATTTGGGAGATGTTTCTTACGTCCGGCACCGTACAGTGCCAGTACTTTCAGTTGCGGGGTGAAGTGCGCTGCTTCATCAAGCCAGTTAGGGATCAGACTGGTGGGCATCACCACCATGCAGGGCCGGTCCAAGCGCCCGGCGTTTTTTTCGCTGAGAATATGCGCCAGGGTTTGTAGGGTTTTGCCCAGGCCCATGTCATCCGCCAGAATGCCGCCCACCTCTAATTGCCGCAGCGATTGCATCCAGCTCAAGCCTTCCAACTGGTAAGGGCGCAACGTCGCGTTCAAGCCATCGGGGGCCGCGCAGGTGAAGTCCTTGATGTCCCGCAGGCGTTGGGCGAAGTTGCGGATTTTGTCACCGCCCTCCCATTGCAGAGGCAGGTCTTCCAGCGGGTTGAGTCGGACCGCATCGGCCTTGGCCAAGCGCAGCGCAGTACTGCCCGGTTCCTGCAGGTAGAACTCACCAAGGGTGGCCAGCACCGGTTTCAAGCGACCGTAGGGCAGCGCCACCTGCACGGGCCCATGGTCACCGTTGGGCGCGGCGGGGATGTTCACCAGGATCAGTTCATCGTCGCGGCGCCGTGCGAGCTTCTCCGGGTTGAGGATTTCGGTGTGAGAGCGCATCAGGTTCAGCAGGATCGGCAACAGGCTCAGTCGCTGGCCATTGACGATAATCCCCAACTCAAGGTCGAACCAATCACGTTCCGGGCCTTCATCGACGGTGGCGTACCAGTCGTCCACCGCGCTGAGGTCGAAGCCGAAATCGTCGTCGAGCAGCAATTCCCAGCCCTCGGCGCGCAGGGTCGGCGAGTCGTTGAGGGTGAAATTCAGCCAGGCGCTGTCGTTGATCATCTCGAACAGCTCGCCGGCGCTTTCCGGCAAGGCTTTGCTCTGACGCGTGGCGATCTTGAAACCCAGCAGGCGCAGCTGTTCGCGGTAGGCCTGTTCCACCTCCGGGTGTCGCTTGATCCGCAGGCTTTGGGTTTCTTGACGCACGATGATGTCAGCGTGTTTTTGCCCGCTGACGTAGTTACCCAGGTAGTTGAACGCCAGTGCCGCGCGGTGCTGGATATAGCGTTGCATCTTGCCGTTGCGCGGTTCGAATGCGCTGAACTCGGCGCTGGCCAGCCACAGGCGCGGCACCGGTTGCACGTCCTCCATCAGCACTTGCGGCAGGACCACGCGGTTATCCAGCACGGCCTGGAGTTTTTCCAGCAACTCGGCATCTTGAGCCGCCGCCGGGTAGGCCAGGGTTTCCTGAACCTTGAGCAGCACAGCCGCGATATGTTTGCAGTTGCTGTGTACGGGGCAGGTGCAGCGGCTGTCCACCAGGAGCAGCGCGCCTTTGGCCGACTCGCGCAGCGAAATGGTCTGCCGGTACACATTGCCGCCCGAGCCTTCGCAACTGGCGATAATGGTGCTGTCGCCGGACTCGACAATCCGCACGCGGTTTTCCAACGCATAACGCCGCCCACGCTCCAGGCTTTGTTCTTTGAAGCGATTGGCCCACGAAGGGGCCAGGGGCTTGGTCAACGGCGGGGTGAGGGGCATGGCGCTGGATCAGTCCTGCAGGTCGGGCGGTGGTGCGCTGGGCGGTTTGGCGGTCAGTGAGGTGATTTTGATCAGCA
Organism: Pseudomonas sp. MD330_10; assembly: GCF_042610415.1. NCBI lineage: Bacteria > Pseudomonadati > Pseudomonadota > Gammaproteobacteria > Pseudomonadales > Pseudomonadaceae > Pseudomonas > Pseudomonas sp. MD330_10. Next base: position 155,888 of record NZ_JBHGZU010000002.1, on the reverse strand, counting down.
GCGCCAAATGGCCGCCATCCAGGTAATTGAGCTGGTTGTTCTTGGTGCGCACGTCTTTCTGCGCCAGGTGTTCGCTGGCGACCACGCTGCCGTTGCTGTCGAATTGGTTGATCCAGAAATCCGCATCGATATCGGTGAAACGGCCCAGTTGCAGGTTCAGCACGCCCTCGATGGGGAATTGGCCGAACTGCTCCTTACCCTCGGCGATGGCGATTTTCACCGGTTGTTCGCCGAGGTTCTGCTCCCAGGCCTTATGGGCCAACACCGTGTAGTTGGCGTCGCCACGCAGTTTGTCGACGATAGCGCTCAGGCGCGGTGGGCTCATTTTGTCGCCCAGGCGCTCAGCGCCGTCATCCCAGGTTTCCGGCGCGGCGCGACTGTAGATCACCGGTTCGGCGTTCTGACGCACCAGGATCATTTCCACCTGGTACGGGCTGTCGGCAAACGCCGGGGGCGCAAGTATCACTAACAACAGGCTCAGAATGCGGGACAGGCGCATTGGGGCGTCCTTCAAACAGATTTCGGGATAAGGCGCTCGAACAGCGCCTCCAGGGTATTGAAGCGTTCGTCGGCGCGTTCCATCGGCACCATGAATTTGAACAGCGTAGCCCCTTCGAACTTGTAGCGGTTGGGCTGGCCCTGGATCAGTTTGATCAGTACCAGCGGGTCGACCGGCGTCTGCGCTTCGAATTCGATACGCCCGCCCTGGGGCCCGGCGTCGACCTTCTTGATCCCCAGTTGCTCGGCCTGCAATTTGAGTAGGGTCAGGCGTACCAGGTTCTTGGTCGGCTCCGGCAGCAAGCCGAAGCGGTCGATCATCTCCACTTGCAGGTCCTTGAGCCCCTCTTCATCGGTGGCCGAGGCGATGCGTTTGTACAGGATGAGTCGCGCGTGCACATCCGGCAGGTAGTCCTCGGGAATCAACGCCGGCAGGCGCAGGTTGATTTCCGGACCGCCGCCCAAAGGCTGATCGAGGTTCGGCTGTTCGCCCTTGCGGATGGCTTTGACTGCCCGTTCGAGCATTTCCATATATAAGGTGAAACCCACGGCCTGGATCTGCCCGCTCTGGCCGTCACCCAGCAGTTCGCCGGCGCCACGGATTTCCAGGTCGTTGGTGGCCAGCACAAAGCCGGCGCCGAGGTCTTGGGTGTTGGCGATGGCTTCCAGGCGTTTCTCCGCGTCGCCAGTGATCTGCTGGCGTGGCGGGGTGAGCAAGTACGCGTAGGCCTGGTGATGGCTGCGTCCGACCCGGCCGCGCAACTGGTGCAGTTGCGCCAGGCCGAACTTGTCGGCGCGCTCGATGATGATGGTGTTGGCGCTCGGCACGTCGATGCCGGTCTCGATGATGGTCGAGGCGATCAGCACGTTGAAGCGCTTGTGGTAGAAGTCGCTCATTACCTGTTCGAGTTCGCGCTCGCGCATCTGGCCGTGGCCGATGGCGATCCGCGCTTCGGGCACCAGTTCGGCGAGGTCGGCAGCGCATTTCTCGATAGTCTTGACGTCGTTGTGCAGGTAATACACCTGGCCGCCGCGCAGCAACTCCCGCAGCAGCGCTTCCTTGACCGTGCTTTTGTTCTGCTCCATCACGAACGTGCGCACTGACAGGCGCCGCGCCGGTGGCGTGGCGATGATGGACAGATCACGCATGCCCGACACCGCCATGTTCAGCGTGCGCGGAATCGGCGTGGCGGTCAGGGTGAGGATATCGACTTCGCTGCGCAGGGCCTTGAGCTGTTCTTTCTGGCGCACGCCGAAACGGTGTTCTTCGTCGATGATCACCAGGCCCAGGTTTTTGATCTTCACATCGTCCGACAGCAGCTTGTGAGTGCCGATCACGATATCGATCTTGCCTTCGGCCAGGTCGGCGACGGCGGCGTTCACTTCTTTGGCGGACTTGAAGCGGCTCATCACTTCCACGGTCACCGGCCAATCGGCAAAGCGATCGCGAAAGCTGTTGTAGTGCTGCTGGGCGAGCAGGGTGGTGGGCACCAGAATTGCCACTTGCTTGCCGCCGTGCACCGCGATGAAGGCGGCGCGCATGGCCACTTCGGTCTTGCCGAAGCCCACGTCGCCACACACCAGGCGGTCCATTGGCTTGGGCGCAAGCATGTCGGCGCGCACGGCTTCGATGGTGGTCTGCTGATCCGGGGTTTCTTCAAAGGCGAAACCGGCGCTGAAGGTGGCGTAGTCGGCTTTCGGGTCGGCGAATGCATAACCTTCGCGCGCCGCGCGCCGGGCGTAGATGTCCAGCAGCTCGGCGGCCACATCGCGCACCTGCTCGGCGGCCTTGCGCTTGGCTTTTTGCCAGGTCTCGGAACCCAGGCGATGCAGCGGCGCCAGGGCGTCGTCGCTGCCGGTGTAACGCGCAATCAGGTGCAGGTTGGCCACCGGCACATAGAGCTTGGCACCCTCGGCGTATGCCATGGTGAGGAATTCGGCGGCCTGGTTGTCGATCTCCAGGGTCTGCAGGCCCAGGTAGCGGCCGACACCGTGATCGATATGCACCACCGGCGCGCCTTCGCGCAGTTCGGTGAGGTTTTTGATCACCGCGTCATTGTTGGCGTCCGCGCGTTTTTCCCGGCGCCGACGCTGCATCACGCGTTGACCGAACAGTGGGCTCTCGGCAATCAACGCCAGGGCTGGGTCATTCAGCAGCAAACCTTCGTCCAGGGGGGCGATGGTGATCGCCAGGCGATCCTTGCTCGCGACGAAGTCCGGCCAACTGTCGACGTTCTTCGGGCGCAGTTTGAGGCGTTCGAGCAACTCCAGCAGGACCTCGCGGCGCCCGGCGGATTCGGCGGTAAACAACACGCGGCCCGGGAAGTCGCCAAGGAAGGTGGACAGCGCTTCCAGCGGCTGGTTGGCCTTGGCTTCAATCGCCAAGTCAGGCAGCGCTTGCGCGGGGAAGCGCTCGCGGCCACTGCCGGCGTCCACGTCCTGCTGGCTGGCGACGACCCGCGGCCAGTTTTTCAGGCGCGCGAAACAATCTTCCACCGGCAGGAACAGCTCGGCGGGCGGTAATAAAGGACGGGAAGGGTCGACGCGGCGCTCTTCATAGCGGTTGCGCACGTCGTTCCAGAAGTTTTCCGCGGCCTGCTCGATGCCCGGCAGCGAGAACACTTGGGTGTCCTGGGGCAGGTAGTCGAACAGGGTGGAGGTTTCGTCGAAAAACAGCGGCAGGTAGTACTCAATACCGGCGGGTGTAATCCCGCTGCTCAGGTCTTGGAAGATCGGGCAGCGGCGGAAGTCGACGTCGAAGCGTTCACGGAAACGCGCTTTGAAGCGGGTCACCGCATCTTTTTGCAACGGAAATTCCCGCGCCGGCAGCAGTTTGATCGATTCGACCTTGTCGATGGAGCGCTGGTTTTCCGGATCAAAGGTGCGCAGGGTTTCGATTTCGTCGTCGAACAGATCGATGCGATAAGGCAGCTTGCTGCCCATCGGGAACAGGTCGATCAGCGCGCCGCGCACCGCGAACTCGCCGTGCTCGTACACGGTGTCCACACAGCGGTAGCCACTGGCTTCCAGGCGCGTGCGCATCTGTTCGACATCGAGCTTCTGGCCGACATCCAGCACCAGACTGCTGCCCAGCAGAAACTTGGTCGGCGCCAGGCGGTGCAGCGCCGTGGTGATCGGCACCACGAGCACGCCGTGGGCCAGTTCCGGCAGACGGTACAGGCTGGCGATGCGCTGGGAAATGATGTCCTGATGCGGTGAGAACAGGTCGTAAGGCAGGGTTTCCCAATCGGGAAAATGCAGCACCGGCAAATCGGGGGCGAAGAAGCTCAGCTCCTGCTCCAACCGTTCGGCGCTTTGGCTATCGGCGGTAAGCAGCAGGGTAAAGCGCTTGGCTGCGCTGGCAGCCTCGGCGATGGCCAGGCTCAGGGCGGCACCGGGCAGGTTGCCCCAGTGCTGTTTACCTGCCGCGGCAGGGAGTTGCGGTAGACGCAGAACGGGCACGGAAGGTTGAGCTCCAAGCGTTGCGACAAAGTCGGTAATTGTAACGGCCCCAGGTGCCGCCTGTCAGTTGCTGACTGAGCCTATTACGGTTTGTAGGAAATGTAGTGGCTAAGACAAACAAAGCGGTGTTTTGACTCAATATGTAGTGCCAAAACGCGTGGGGTTTTCGGAGGGTTACGGACAAGTCGCCCAAGGCGTTCCAATGGTGGCCTTCTGGAAGCCGCGTATTTACTGGGCTGCAGCGGGGTCGCTTTTTTTCGCAAGGCCTTTTTGTTGTGGTCGGCGCATTGCTCCGAGGGCGGTCGGGCGTCATAATGTAGCCCCTTTTTTCAGCCCCTACATGTGGAAGGTTCCCGTGACTCAGAAGCCCGACCAGTGTCTTGGTGAATGGATCGATCGTGAAGCACTCGCAGAAGCGATGATCCCGCTCATCGGTCAGCTCTACCGCAATAACAATGTGGTGAGTTCGATCTATGGCCGCAGCCTGATCAACCAGTCAGTCATCGCGATTCTCAAGGCACATCGCTTTGCTCGCCATCGTTCTGCCGACGACAGCGAACTCTCCGTCCACGAAACATTCCCCCTGCTCAAGGCCATGAGCGAGCTCAAGCTCGGCGCGGCTTCGGTAGACCTGGGCAAATTGGCCTACAAATTCCGTACCGAAGCCAACGGCCGTAGCGCCGAGCAGTTCGTGCGTGAGGAAATGGCCGATGTGGTTGGCCAGCAAAACGCCGCCGCTCGCAAGGGCACCGACGTCGTGCTGTATGGCTTTGGCCGTATCGGCCGCCTGCTGGCGCGCATCCTGATCGAAAAAACCGGTGGCGGCGACGGCCTGCGTCTGCGTGCCATCGTGGTGCGCAAAGGCGCCGAGAACGACCTGACCAAGCGCGCCAGCCTGCTGCGTCGCGATTCGGTCCACGGCCCGTTCAACGGCACCATCGTCATCGACGAAGAAAACAACACCATTACCGCCAACGGTAACCTGATCCAGGTGATCTACGCGAAGAACCCGACTGAGGTGGACTACACCCAGTACGGCATCAAGGACGCCCTGCTGGTGGATAACACCGGTGTATGGCGTGATGCCGAGGGCCTGGGCCAGCACTTGCAGTGCCCAGGTATCGCTCGCGTTGTTCTGACCGCGCCTGGCAAGGGCAAGCTCAAGAACATCGTGCACGGCATCAACCACGCTGAAATCACCGCTGACGATAAGATCGTGTCTGCCGCGTCCTGCACCACCAACGCCATCGTGCCGGTGCTCAAGGCCGTCAACGACAAGTTCGGCATCGTGAATGGTCACGTTGAAACCGTTCACTCGTACACCAACGACCAGAACCTGATCGACAACTTCCACAAAGGCGATCGCCGTGGTCGTAGCGCCGCGTTGAACATGGTGATCACCGAGACCGGTGCCGCCACCGCCGCTGCCAAGGCCCTGCCTGAATTGGCCGGCAAGCTGACCGGCAACGCGATCCGTGTTCCTACGCCTAACGTGTCGATGGCTATTCTCAACCTGAACCTTGAGAAAGCCGCTACCCGCGAAGAGATGAACGAGTACCTGCGCTACATGGCGCTGCACTCCGATCTGCACAAGCAAATCGACTTCGTCAATTCTCAGGAAGTGGTGTCCACCGACTTCGTCGGCTCGCGCCACGCCGGTGTGGTGGACGCAGAAGCGACCATCACCCAGGACAACCGCGTTGTGCTGTACGTGTGGTACGACAACGAGTTCGGTTACAGCTGCCAGGTGGTGCGTGTGATGGAAGACATGGCCGGGGTCAACCCGCCTGCGTTTCCGCGCTAAGCCTCTGCGCTGAATGAAAAAAAGCCCCGACTGGTTCGGGGCTTTTTTGTGGCTGGGTTTTGTGTGGCCTGGGGTGCCTGATCGGGGGCCCCCTCCCACAGTTTGATTTGTGAATATATTCAAAGGTGGGAGGGAGCTTGCCCCCGATAGTGGTGGTGCAGCCGACACATCAATTCAGCAATCGATCCCGCAAACTGTCCGACAACCCCCCAGGCGCGAGCCAGATGCCTAGGTAGGCCCTCGCCAGTTCATCATCAACACTGCTGAACACCACCTGCCCATTGATCTCCAGCTTCAAACCGCGACCGGGATGAAAATCCAGGGCATAACGATCACCGTTGCGGATGTCGCGAAAACTGGCGTGCAATTTATCCAGTTCCGGCTTTAATCGAGCGTTGGCGTGTTGGCGCGCCAGGGTGGTCGTGGCGGCCTTGATCACGTCACTGCGGTCGATGTCGCGAAAGTAATACAGCGTCAGGCGCAGGGCTTTCTGCTGGTCCCAGGCGTGCCTTGCGCTGAGCCCTGCCGGGGCATACAGCGCTGCGGCATACACGTCTGCCCACAGATAATTGAGCACCGCCTGGTTTTTTCGCGTCAGTCCTTCGACCTGTGCCGGGAAGCCAGCTTGCTTAAGGCGCTGCGCATCGCTGGCGTGCGCCGTGATCGACACCATCAGCATTAAACAAAACAATAGTTGTCGCATAATGGGCTCATCCTGAAATCGGCGCTGATTTGCGTCCTGTAGTATGGCAAGACTGGCCTATGACGCGACCAAGGGTTAATGTGCGCGGCGTTGAGCCTTATATAGACTGTGCCCCGGTTCACACACTTGAGCCAAATTGTCCTTCATGACCGCTGGCCGCGGCATGATTTAGCCCGGCGTCCTACCGTACGCCTGGCCTGTTCTGAGGAGTACGCATGGCTGTCTACAACTACGACGTGGTGGTACTGGGTTCCGGCCCAGCTGGAGAAGGTGCGGCGATGAACGCCGCGAAGGCAGGGCGCAAGGTGGCGATGGTCGATAGCCGTCGCCAAGTCGGCGGTAACTGCACCCACCTGGGTACCATCCCGTCCAAGGCCTTGCGTCACTCGGTGCGCCAGATCATGCAGTTCAACACCAACCCGATGTTCCGGGCTATTGGTGAGCCGCGTTGGTTTTCGTTTCCGGATGTGTTGAAAAGCGCCGAGAAAGTCATCTCCAAGCAGGTGGCCTCGCGCACCGGTTACTACGCCCGTAACCGTGTCGACCTGTTCTTCGGCACCGGCAGCTTCGCTGACGAGCAGACCATTGAAGTGGTGTGTTCCAACGGCGTGGTCGAGAAACTGGTGGCCAAGCACATCATCATCGCCACCGGGTCTCGCCCGTATCGCCCGGCGGATATCGATTTCCATCACCCGCGTATCTACGATAGCGACACCATCCTGAGCCTGGGCCACACCCCGCGCAAACTGATCATCTACGGTGCCGGCGTGATCGGCTGTGAATACGCGTCGATCTTCAGTGGCCTGGGTGTACTGGTGGAGCTGGTGGACAACCGCGATCAGTTGCTGAGTTTCCTCGACTCGGAAATTTCCCAGGCGTTGAGTTACCACTTCAGCAACAACAACATCACCGTGCGCCATAACGAAGAGTACGAGCGGGTCGAAGGCCTGGACAACGGGGTGATCCTGCACCTCAAGTCCGGCAAGAAGATCAAGGCCGACGCCTTGCTGTGGTGCAACGGGCGTACCGGCAACACCGATAAGCTGGGCATGGAAAACATCGGGGTCAAGGTCAACAACCGTGGCCAGATCGAAGTGGACGAGAATTACCGTACCTGCGTGGCCAACATCTATGGCGCCGGTGACGTGATCGGCTGGCCGAGCCTGGCCAGTGCCGCCCATGACCAGGGCCGTTCGGCCGCCGGCAGCATCGTCGATAACGGCAGCTGGCGCTACGTGAACGACGTGCCCACCGGCATCTACACGATTCCGGAAATCAGCTCCATTGGTAAGAATGAGCACGAGCTGACCAAGGCCAAGGTGCCCTACGAAGTGGGCAAGGCGTTCTTCAAGAGCATGGCGCGTGCGCAGATCGCCGGTGAGCCGCAAGGCATGCTGAAGATTCTGTTCCACCGTGAAACCCTGGAGGTCCTCGGCGTGCATTGCTTCGGCTATCAGGCGTCGGAGATCGTGCACATCGGTCAGGCCATCATGAACCAGCCGGGAGAGCAAAATACCCTCAAGTATTTTGTGAACACCACCTTCAACTACCCGACCATGGCCGAAGCCTATCGGGTAGCGGCCTACGACGGCCTCAACCGGCTTTTTTGAGCGGCTCCGGCCGGTGGCCTGAGCCGGCCGGGGAGACCGATTTCAGTAATTCCCGAGGGTGGCAGTGGCCAAACCGGGAAAGTCTGTAATCAGGCTATCTACGCCGAAGTCGGCGAGCCTGCGCATCAGCGCGGGTTCGTTGACCGTCCACACGGATACGTGCAAACCCTGGCGCTGGGCTTTGGCCAGGCGCTCGGGTGTGCACAACGTCCAATTCAATGCCAAGTACTCACAACCATAGTTCTGCGCGACCTTCAGCGGGTCGAGCCAGGCGTATTCTGCCACCAGCCCGCGTGACAGGTCCGGGGTGAGTTCCACCGCCGCCTTGAGCACTTCCCTTGAGCTGGACGTAACGGTGACCTTGTCCATCAGGCCGAAGCGCACCGCCATCTCGCGGATCGCCAACACAGTGGTCGCGGCGCGGGTGCGCGAAGCGCTTTTGACTTCCAGTTGCCAGTGATCGAAATCGCATTGTTCGAACAGTTCTTCCAGGCGCGGGATAGGGCAGGGCGAGACCCAGCCCGGGCCGCCCTTGCGCGCGTCCATTTTCACCAGGTCGGCCGCCGAATACTCGACCACCTTGCCGCGCCGGTCGGCGGTGCGCTTGAGGGTCGGGTCGTGGATGACCATCAGCTCGCCATCCATGGACAGGTGCAGGTCCAGTTCGCAGCGGCGTACGCCGTGCTTGAGGCATTGCTGAAAGCTGGTCAGGGTGTTTTCCGGTGCTTCGCCTTTGGCGCCGCGATGGCCGTAAATCAGGGTCACAGTTGCTCCTTTTCGCCAGGTCGTCCGGCGGGTGTATACGAATTCAGGTGGCCTGGGCGTCGCTTTTTTCCCGCGCCAGGCGCCGCTCCTGGGCTTGTTTTTGCAGGATGTAGCGCGCCAGCAACTGGCGTTGGGCATCGGTCATGGATTCGAATTCCGTGCCGACGTCGAAGCCGTCGCCCTTGGCTTCGCAATGGGTGACCTTGGCGCGCAGCAACAGGCCCAGCGCCTGGGGCATCAGCACCAGCTTGACCGCCAGGTGGGCACCCACAGTCAAGGATGAGGGGTATTGGAAGTCGATGCCGCCTTCGGAGATGATCACGGGCTGCGGCGCGCCCACTTCGTCCAGCAGGCCGAGCGCCATGACTTGGCTGAGCAGGTCCAGGCGTTTGTTCTGGACTTTGAGGAACGCCGCCAGGCTTCGATCTTTCTCGCTGATCTGGCGCAACAGGTGCTGAGCTTCGAATTCGCTCAGGTGCAATTCACTGAGCAGGTTGAACAGCGGTGAATCATCCAGCAATACTTCCTTGCCCGCTGCTTCAGGGGCAGACAGGCTTTTGATTTGAAGTGCGATCATGTCGTCGATACGGTAGTATTCGCGGCGCTCTTCTTCATCTAATGTCGTCATGGCGAACCCCTGCTGGCGGTAATGGTCTGAGTGTAAAGCTGCTTACCAGACCCCGCCACCGGGACGTCTTCTTTTCCTCCGAACAAGCCCCGACATGTTCAGACCTCTCTTCGTATTTATCGGCACGCGTTATACCCGTGCAAAGCGTCGCAATCATTTTGTGTCGTTCATTTCCTTGACCTCGATGATCGGGCTCGCCTTGGGCGTGGTCGTGATGATTGTGGTGCTGTCGGTGATGAACGGTTTCGATCATGAGATGCGCACCCGCGTGCTGGGCATGGTGCCCCACGCGACCATCGAAGCCAGCGAGCCCATCAGCGACTGGCAAAGCCTGGCCGATAAGGTCAAGCAGAACCCCAAGGTCGTGGCCGTTGCGCCGTTCACCCAGATGCAGGGGTTGCTGACCAACGACGGCAAGGTGCAGAAGATCCTGCTTAACGCCATCGACCCGGCCCAGGAACGCAAGGTCTCGATCATCGACCAGTTTATGCTGCAGGGCCGGCTCGACGACCTGGCCCCGGGCAGTTTTGGCATCGTTATCGGTGACAAGGCCGCGGCCAAGCTCGGCGTGGGTATCGGTGACAAGCTCACCTTCGTCGCCCCGGAAGTCACCGTGACCCCGGCCGGCATGTTTCCGCGCATGAAGCGTTTTACCGTGGTCGGCACCTTCCACGTCGGCGCTGGCGAGATCGACGGCTACCTCGGTCTGACCAATCTCACCGACCTGGCGCGCCTGCATCGCTGGCAGCCGGACCAGGTGCAGGGCCTGCGCCTGAAATTCAGTGACTTGTTCGACGCCCCGCGCGGCGCCTGGGAAATTGCCCAGCACCTGGGCGAGTCCGAGTATTACGCCCGCGACTGGACCCGCACCCACGGCAACCTGTACCAGGCCATCCGCATGGAAAAAGCCATGATCGGTCTGCTGTTGCTGCTGATCGTTGCCGTGGCGGCGTTCAACATCATCTCCACTCTGGTGATGGTGGTGAACGACAAAAAAGGCGACATCGCCATCCTGCGCACCCTCGGCGCCACGCCGGGTCAGATCATGGCGATCTTTATGGTGCAGGGCACCGTGATCGGCGTGGTCGGTACCTTGATCGGCACCGCCGTCGGGATCCTTGCTGCGTTGAACGTCAGCGCGGCCATCGCCGCTCTGGAAACCCTGATCGGCCACAAGTTTCTTAACGCCGACGTCTACTTCATCGACTATCTGCCGTCCCAGGTCCAGACCCAGGACGTGTTGATGGTAGGCGGCGCGGCGTTGGTCTTGAGTTTCCTTGCCACCCTGTATCCAGCCTGGCGCGCGGCACGTACCCAGCCAGCACAGGCCTTACGTTATGAGTGAATCGGGCATGAGTGAAAAAGCAATCCTGAGCTGCCGCAACCTGGGCAAATCCTACGAGGAAGGCCCGGAGTCCGTGGTGGTGCTGTCCAACCTGCAGCTTGAACTGCATCCGGGCGAGCGCGTGGCGATCGTCGGCAGTTCCGGTTCCGGCAAAAGTACCTTGCTCAACCTGTTGGGCGGCCTCGATACGCCGTCCCAGGGCAGCGTCTGGTTGGCAGGTGAAGAGTTGTCGGCCCTGGGTGAGAAAGCCCGTGGCCAGTTGCGCAACCGCTCGCTGGGCTTTGTGTATCAGTTTCACCACCTGTTGCCGGAGTTCACCGCTCTGGAAAACGTGTGCATGCCATTGCTGATCGGCAAAACCGCGATCCCCGAGGCCCGTCAACGTGCGACGGCGCTGCTGGAGCGTGTCGGCCTCGGCCATCGCCTGGAGCACAAACCCGCGGAGTTGTCCGGCGGCGAGCGTCAGCGTGTGGCCATTGCCCGTGCCCTGGTGAACAACCCGGGCCTGGTGATGCTCGACGAGCCCACCGGCAACCTTGATTCGCACACTGCCCAGGGCATCAAGGACCTGATGCTGGAACTGAGCACCCAGATGCGCACCGCGTTCCTGGTGGTGACCCATGACATGAGCATGGCCCGGCAGATGGACCGCGTGTTGTACTTGCAGGAAGGTCATCTGGTCGCCATCTGACCTGTTTCAAGCCCGGCGCATGATGCCGGGTTTTCTATTTTTCCAACGGTGCCCGCGAATGTTCAGACCGTTATCGATTTTTATCGGCACGCGCTATACCCGCGCCAAGCGCCGCAACCGTTTTGTCTCGTTTATCTCGATGACCTCGATGATCGGCCTCGCCCTCGGCGTACTGGCGATGATCGTGGTGCTGTCGGTGATGAACGGCTTTCAGCGCGAAATGAGTTCGCGCATTCTCGGCATGGTGCCCCATGCGACCATTGTCGGCGTCAAGCCCATTGACGATTGGCAGCCAGTGGCCGCCGCGGCGATGAAGAACCCGCAGGTCACCGCCGCAGTGCCTTTCACGCAAATGGACGGCATGTTTTCCTATAAGGGTGCCATGCAGCCGATTGAAATCAGCGGCGTCGACCCGGCCCAGGAAGGCAAGGTGTCGATCGTGGCCCAGCATATCGTGCGCGGCAAACTGGAAGACTTGAGGCCCGGCGAGTTCGGCGTGGTGGTCGGTGAGATCACCGCGCGGCGTTTCCGCCTCAATGTGGGCGACAAGCTGACCCTGATCGTGCCGGAACTCAGTAGCGCGCCGGGCGGCATCACCCCGCGCATGCAGCGGTTGAATGTGGTGGGGATCTTCAAGGTAGGCGCCGAGCTGGATGGTTCCATGGCGCTGATCAACATGGCCGACGCTGCCGAGATACAGCATTGGCAGCCGAACCAGGTGCAAAGCGTGCGTCTGGCGGTGAAAGACTTGTACGCGGCACCCAAGGTTTCGGCGGATATCGCCGCCGGGCTGGGCGCGGCCTACAAGGCCGATGATTGGACCCACACCCAGGGCAGCCTGTTCAGCGCCATGAAAATGGAAAAAACCATGATCGGCCTGTTGCTGCTGATGATTGTCGCCGTGGCCGCGTTCAACATCATCGCCACGTTGATCATGGTGGTGAACGACAAGGGCGCGGACATCGCGATCCTGCGCACTATCGGCGCCACGCCGCGGCAGATCATGGCGATTTTCATGGTGCAGGGCACCGTGATCGGCATCGTCGGCACCTTGATCGGCGGCGTACTCGGCGTGATCGCGGCACTGAACGTGAGCGAACTGGTGGGCTGGCTGGAGCGCGTGACCGGACAGCATATCTTCAGTTCGGATGTGTATTTTGTCAGTAACCTGCCCTCCGAGCTGCAGGGCGGCGACGTGCTGCTGATCTGCTCGGCCGGTTTTGTGCTGAGCTTTCTGGCGACGATCTACCCGGCGTATCGCGCGGCGAAGATCGAGCCGGCACATGCGCTGAGATATTCGTAATTATTTGGACCGCTATCGGGGGCAAGCCCCCTCCCACATAAGAACGGCGTTCAAGGTGTGGGAGGGGGCTTGCCTCCGATAGAGCCGGCCCGTCTTGCATCAATTTACCCTGGGCAACTCAATCACAAACCTTGTCACTCCAGCCGCGGATTCACAAAAAATCCGCCCCCCATGGGCTCGCACGATCGACTGGGTAATCGCCAAGCCCAAGCCGGCATGCTCGCTGCTGCCTTCGCGCCGCGCTGGATCTGCCCGGTAGAAGCGGTCGAACAACCTCGGCAGTAACGGCGCCGGGATGCCATCGCCAGTGTTTTCCACCGCCAACCTCACCCCGTGCGCATCCTCAAGCATCGTCACCCGCACTTCGCCCCCGGCCGGGGTGAAGCGCAGCGCGTTGTCCAGCAGGTTCGACAACGCCCGGCGCAACATGCCGCGATCGCCGCGCGTTTGGGCAGCGCCCTCACGCACCAGGCGCACATTGGCGTCTTCGGCCAGCAGCGCAAAAAACTCCAGCAGCGCCTCCACTTCATCCGCCAGCGCCAGGGGCTCGCGCTTGGGCGTGAGCAACCCATGGTCGGCCTTGGCCAGGTACAACATGTCGTTGACCAACTGCGCCATCCATTGCAGTTCTTCCAGGTTGCTGTGCAGCGCCTCGCGATAATCTTCCAGCGGGCGCGGCTGGGTGAGGATGACCTGGGTGTGGGTCAGCAGGTTCGACAGCGGCGTGCGCAGTTCATGGGCGATGTCGGCGGAGAACGCCGAGAGGCGCTGGAATGCGTCATCCAGGCGACCGAGCATGGCATTGAAGGCCTGGGCCAGTTCCGCCAGTTCGGCGGGCATATGTTGCTGGGGCAGGCGTTGGGTAAGGGAGTTGGCCGACACACTGGCCGCGACTTCGCCCATGCGCCGCAGAGGCCGCAACCCGCTGCGCGCAGCCCAGGCGCCGAGCAGGGCGGTGGCCAGTGCCGAGAGGCCGACGGTAAGCCAGATCAACTGTTGCATGCGTTGCAGGAAATGCTGATGGTGGGTGATATCCAGCAGCAGGCTCAGTTGCGGCGAATCGGCCTGGCCCACAATCAGCGGTGTGTTGAGCACCCGATAGTCCGTGCCGGCCAGTCGCAGGCTATGCAGGCCGGGCGATTCCGGCAGGGTCAGGTTCGCTGTGCTGTCAAACCAGCGCTGGCCGGCGGCCGTGATGCGCAGCGCCAGGTCCGGTTGGCGGCTGAGTTCGGCCTGTAAAGGGGCTTGGTGTTGGGCGAACGCCTGCGGGGAATCGACGCCTTGCAGGGTGCCGCGTAGCGCAATCAGTTTGCTGTCTAGCAGTTGCTGGTCCAACTCCAGGAAATGCGCCTCGCTGGCTCGATTGAACAGCACGCCGGCCAACAACGAGACCACCGCAGTACAGGCGGCAAACAACAGCGCCAGGCGACTGGCCAGGGACAGGCGTCGGATCAATTGCTTCGCTCCTCCAGCACATAGCCCATGCCGCGCACGGTGTGGATCAGTTTATTGGGGAAGTTGTCATCGACTTTCAGGCGCAGACGGCGGATCGCCACTTCGATGATGTTGGTATCGCTGTCGAAATTCATGTCCCACACCTGGGAGGCAATCAGCGACTTGGGCAGCACTTCGCCCTGGCGCCGCAGCAGCAATTCGAGCAGGGAGAATTCCTTGGCCGTGAGGTCGATACGTTGGCCGTCGCGTTCGACGCGGCGGCGGATCAGGTCCAGGCGCAGGTCGGCCAACTGCAGCGCAGTCTCCTGGGGCGTGCTGCTACCGCGTCGTAACAGGCTGCGCACGCGGGCCAGCAGTTCGGAGAAGGCGAACGGTTTGACCAAATAATCATCGGCGCCCAGTTCCAGGCCATGCACGCGGTCTTCCACGGCGTCACGCGCGGTGAGGAACAGTACCGGCACTTCCAGGCCGGCGGCACGCACCGCTTGCAGGATTTGCCAGCCGTCGCGGTCCGGCAGCATGACGTCGAGGATCAACAGGTCGTAGTCACCGGACAATGCCAGGTGCTGCCCGGTAGTACCATCGATCGCCAATTCGGTGGTGAAACCTGCCTCGGCCAGGCCCTGGCGCAGGTAGTGGCCGGTTTTCGGTTGGTCTTCGACGATCAGCAGTTTCATGGGCGGCTCTAGGCAACGAGTAACGAAGGGCTTTATACCGTGGGCGCCAGGGCAAAGGCGCAACCTGACAAAGTTGTAATCTAGCAGTCAGCTGGCTGGCAGCGGCGCCATCTTAGAGTGTGTCTCAAGCGGATTACATTTTTTTGGAGAATAGCGATGGCATTGCGTACACCCCTGCTATTGGCGGGCTGCCTGTTGGCGTTGAGCTTCAATGCGCTGGCCGATGGTGCTTCCACCTATGCGTTCGGCCAGCCGGCGCCGGCCGACAAAGCCACGCGTACCGTGGAAGTGACGATGCAGGACATTGCCTACTCGCCAGTATCCATCGATGTAAAGGCCGGTGAGACGGTGCGTTTCGTACTGGTCAACAAAGGCAACCTGCTGCACGAATTCAACCTGGGCGACGCGGCGATGCATGCACAGCACCAGAAGGAAATGTTGCAGATGCAGGCCAGCGGCATGCTCACCGCCACCGGCATGGGAAAAATGGACCACAGCGCCATGGGGCACGGTGGGATGATGAAACATGACGATCCCAACAGCGTGCTGGTGGAGCCGGGCAAGACGGCTGAACTGACGTGGACCTTCAAGCAAGCCACTGGCCTGGAGTTCGCGTGTAACCTACCGGGCCACTATCAGGCCGGCATGGTGGGTAAGGTCAACGTCAGCCAGTGAGCGGCTGAGGCGCAAAGGCGGGGGCAAGGCTGTTAGACTGGCGCGGTTTATTTAGCCAGGTTTCCGCCATGCATCCCGCAGCCGAACATTCGCCGCTGGGCAAGTCCAGTGAATACATCTCCACTTACACTCCGTCGTTGCTGTTCCCGATTCCCCGCGCCGCCAAGTGGGCCGAGCTGGGCCTGAGCGCCGAAACCCTGCCGTACCAAGGCGTGGATTTCTGGAACTGCTTCGAGCTGTCGTGGCTGTTGCCATCGGGCAAACCGGTGGTGGCCATCGGTGAATTCAGCATCCCCGCCGATTCGCCGAACATCATCGAATCCAAGTCTTTCAAGCTGTACCTCAACTCGTTGAACCAGAGTGCTTTTGCCGACAGCCAGAGCCTGGAAGCGACCCTGCGCACCGACCTCAGCGCGGCGGCCGGCAAACCGGTGGGCGTGCGCATCCGCAGCCTGGCCGATGTTGAAGCCGAAGGCGTACAGGCGCTGCCGGGTGTATGCATCGACGATCTGGATATCAAGGTCAGCAGTTACGAGCATCCGCGCCCAGAGCTGCTGCGCTGCGATGCATCGCGCATCGTCGAGGAGAGCGTGCATAGCCATTTGCTCAAGTCCAATTGCCCGGTCACCAGTCAGCCGGACTGGGGCAGCGTGGTGGTGGAGTACCGGGGGGCGGCGCTGGATCACGCCAGTTTGCTGGAATACCTGGTGAGCTTCCGCCAGCACTCGGACTTCCATGAGCAGTGCGTGGAGCGGATTTTCCTGGATGTGCAGCGTTTGCTGAAGCCGGAGAAGCTAACGGTGTATGCACGGTATGTGCGGCGGGGTGGGTTGGACATCAACCCATATCGAAGCACCGAGAATACCCAGTTCTTAAACATGAGGCTCGCGCGTCAGTAAGCCTTTATCCAAAAATACTGTGGGAGCTGGCTTGCCTGCGATTGCGATCTTTCAGTCATTTATCCAGTGACTGATACGTCGGTATCGCAGGCAAGCCAGCTCCCACACTTGGTTTTGGGTTCGGCTTGGGCTCGGGTTAGATGCCCATGCTGCCCAGGGTAGTGACTATATTGCGAAACGCTCCAGCCAGCCCGGGATGACTGGATTCAAACTCGATCGCCGCTTTGTTGAAATCGTCGGCAATGCTGGGTGACTGGGCGCCCGGTTCCATTTGAAGTTGAAAATTCAAATCGGCAACCAGTTTTTCCAGTGCTTGGCGCTTTTCGAGGGGCAAATCTGGATGCTCTTCCAGTTGTTTGCTCACAATATCGGCCTGCTGTTTTAACTTCTCGCGATCAGGCATCACATTCTTCCTTTTATCGATAGGCACTGGCATAGACCGCGGCACGCCGGGAAAGGTCTACGGACTTACTCGTAGATTAATTCACTGGCGGCGACTGTGCATGATCTCGATCAGGGCTTCTCGCCTTTGAGTTGGCGCAGGCTGATGTCCGCCAGGCAGGTGCCGAGTTCGCCGAGGTGATCGATCACCGAGTGCACGCCCAGCCCATACAACGCCACGGTGGCTTTACCGCGCTTGTACTCGCGTTCCTGTTCGCTGAGCGCTTGCCATTGCTCGGGCGCCAGGCCGCACAGCGAGCCGCAGGAGGCCAGGCCGATGGTCCACAGTCCGGCATTCAAGCCTGACTGCAACAGGCGCGGCTCGCCGCTGACCAGTACGCAGCCTTCCAAGCGCTCGATATTCAACTCCATCAAGGCTTGCCAGCAGGCATGGGGCGCCGGCCAGCGGATCGGGGAGGGCGTCGCGGCCTTGAGCCAGCGCGGCAGTACGGCTGCCAATGGCGTGGTCACGGTAGGAGGCAGCTCATCCAACCAGGCGCACGGCACGCCTTGTTCCTTCAGGCTGCGTAGGACGTTCAGAGCGCCTGGGGTGGCTTGGGAGTGTGGCGACGATGAATCGGTGCGCGCCTGGGAACCAAAGTCCACCAGGCAGCCACTCAGGCCGAACAACACGGCAGTCAGGGTAGGAGCGCTGGCGTTGGCAATTTCGGCGTGTGGCATGTCGACGTCCCTGAAATAGCTCAAACGCTATCGAGACGGGATGACAAGGCGATGACAGCTTTATTTAATTGTAGGAATTTTGTCCATTTTGCGTATGTCGTTTCCTAGCGGCTGCCTAATTGGATACTTCCGTCATATACTAACGGCCTTATTCAGGGCATAGCGCCCATGACAGACCATTCAAGGAGCTAAAGCTATGCGCTGGAGCCATTATTTCGCTCAGCTGTCGGTGTGTGCCACTGTGATGCTGGCGCCGTTCGCCGTACAGGCTGCATCGGAAGACGATCCATGGGAAAGCATCAACCGCCCGATCTTCACATTCAACGACACGGTTGATACCTACGCCCTCAAGCCTTTGGCTCAAGGCTATCAGTGGATCACCCCGCAATTTGTCGAAGACGGCATCCATAACTTCTTCCGCAACATCGGCGATGTCGGCAACCTGGCCAACAACGTGCTGCAACTCAAGCCCCATAACGCAGGTGTGGATACGGCCCGTTTGCTGGTCAACACCACATTTGGCGTGCTGGGTTTTATTGATGTCGGCACCAAAATGGGGCTGCAACGCAGTGACGAAGACTTCGGCCAAACCTTGGGTTACTGGGGCGTGGGCAGCGGTCCGTACGTGATGCTGCCGCTGTTGGGGCCTAGTACGCTGCGTGATGCACCGTCCAAGTATGTCGATAGCTACACCCAGCCGTATCGCTATATGAACGATATCGACTGGCGCAACAGCACCATGGGCCTGAACATCATCGACACCCGTGCCAGCTTGCTCGACAGCGAGAAGCTGATCACCGGTGACAAGTACACCTTCATCCGCAATGCTTACCTGCAGAACCGCGAGTTCAAGGTTCGAGATGGCAAGGTGGTTGACGACTTTTAAGCTGTGACATATTGAAATGAAAAAGGCGACCTCTATAGGGTCGCCTTTTTTGTGCGCGCTTTTCAGCTCATTTTCAAGATTTTGAGCCCCAGTTTCTGTTGCTCGTCTTGCGCGTTGATCCAAACCACCTCGGTATCGGCTTCAAGACCCTTGAGTGCTGCGTGCTCGGAGTCAATGCGCACGCTCAGCAGGTCACCGACGCTGAATTGACGAGGCGCCTGCACCTGCATACCGGAGCTGGAAAGGTCCAGGCAAACACCTTCAATTTCCTGGCCTGCGTGGATCAAAGACACATTGGTATCCACCCGCATGCGGATGAAATCGCGTTTTTCGGCGTAGTCGCGCTCTCGGTCGCTCATCGGTTTCATCCTTACTTTGTGTTGTGGTCTTGGTTGTTCTTATAACTCCCGGTGATTTGCGGTGTAAAGACGCCCGGCGACCATCGGCATGAGCTTGAAACACCTGGCGGATGGGAGTACCGTCTGCGCCTTAGAAGGGCACCTCTGCTTTACAGTTGTGCGTGGGCCAAAGGCCTATGCTTTGTAGGACAGAGAGGCTAGAAAGCGAATCCAGTAGTATGAGCCCGGCCATTGCCGCGCCGCCTACGCCAACCTAATTCTGGCGCCGTTTGCCCACATGCAAAAAACCAGTGCCACGCTGCTGATAATCGATGACGACGAAGTAGTGCGCGCGAGCCTCGCGGCCTATTTGGAAGACAGTGGCTTCAGCGTCCTGCAGGCCAGTAATGGCCAACAGGGTCTCCAGGTGTTCGAGCGCGATAAGCCCGACCTCGTGATCTGCGACCTGCGCATGCCCCAGATGGGTGGCCTTGAGCTGATTCGCCAAGTCACCGAGCTGGCGCCGCAGACGCCGGTGATTGTGGTGTCCGGCGCTGGCGTGATGAATGATGCCGTCGAAGCCTTGCGCTTGGGCGCCGCCGATTACCTGATCAAACCCCTGGAAGACCTGGCGGTGCTGGAGCACTCGGTACGCCGTGCCTTGGACCGTGCGCGTCTGCTGCTGGAAAACCAGCGCTACCGTGAAAAGCTCGAAACCGCCAACCGCGAGCTGGAAGCCAGCCTGAATCTGCTGCAGGAAGACCAGAACGCCGGTCGTCAGGTACAGATGAACATGCTGCCGGTAAGCCCGTGGACGATCGATGAGTTCCGGTTTGCCCACCAGATCATCCCGTCGCTGTACCTGTCGGGAGATTTTGTCGACTATTTCCGCGTCGATGAGCGCCGCGTTGCGTTCTACCTGGCGGACGTGTCCGGCCACGGTGCTTCATCCGCCTTTGTGACCGTGCTGTTGAAGTTCATGACCACACGACTGTTGTTTGAATCCAAACGCAATGGCACCTTGCCGGAGTTCACTCCGTCACAGGTACTGGGCCACATCAATCGAGGCCTGATCAGCTGCAAGCTGGGCAAGCATGTGACGATGGTCGGCGGCGTAATTGACGAAGAAACTGGTCTTTTGACCTACAGTATCGGCGGTCACCTGCCGATGCCTGTTTTATACACTCCCGACAGTGTGCGTTACCTGGAAGGCCGTGGCCTGCCCGTAGGCTTGTTCAATGAAGCCACCTACGAAGACCATATTCTGGAACTGCCGCCGACGTTCAGTCTTACGCTGATGTCCGACGGCATTTTGGATCTTCTTCCAGAGCCTACACTCAAAGAGAAAGAAGCTGCCTTGCCCCAACGGGTCAAGTCGGCGGGCGGCAGCCTGGATGGCTTGCGGCAGGTTTTTGGATTGGCCACGCTGGGGGAGATGCCGGATGATATCGCCCTACTGGTGTTGAGCAGGAATCTTTGATGAGTACCGGAAGAATCCAATTCGCCGAGCAAGACGGGACGTTTGTCCTGAAGTTTGTCGGTGAAGTGCGCCTGACCTTGTGTTCGGCGCTGGATGCGACGATTGAGCGGATCTTCACTGCGCTGAATTTCTCGGCGATCGTGATCGATCTGACCGAAACCCGCAGTATCGATAGCACCACGCTGGGGCTGCTGGCCAAGCTGTCCATTCTGTCGCGCCAGAAGGTCGGCCTGTTGCCGACGGTGGTGACGACCCACGAGGACATCACCCGTCTATTGCAATCCATGGGCTTCGATCAGGTGTTCAACATCGTCGATCGCCCGATACCTTGCCCGGAATGCCTGACTGACCTGCCCTCTCAGGACCAGTCCGAGGAAGTGGTGCGGGTCAAGGTGCTGGAGGCGCACAAGATCCTGATGGGTCTCAACGAATCCAATCGCGAAGCCTTCCACGATCTGGTCAACGCCCTAGAGCGCCACTGAGCCTCTGCCTAACATTCGCCCCATTGTGGGAGGGGGCTTGCCCCCGATAACGCAGTGCCAATCAATGTATCTTCCACTGTTGAAATGACATCGGCCTGAGACATCGACACAAAAAAAGGCGGTACCCTCACAGGTACCGCCCTTTTTGTCGCCTCCGCCGTTTACAGCTTAGCGGACAGCAGCGCCTCCAGCTTCTCCTGGTCCCGCGCAAACTGGCGAATACCTTCGGCCAGTTTCTCGGTTGCCATCGCATCCTCGTTGGACTCCCAACGGAACTGCGCTTCAGTCATATGCACGCGCGCCTCGCCCGCATGGCCTGGCGACAACTTACGCTCCAACTTGCCTTCATCCGCCGCCAACTTTTCCAACAAGTCCGGGCTGATGGTCAGGCGATCACAGCCGGCCAGTTCTTCGATCTGGCTCAGATTGCGGAAGCTCGCGCCCATGACCACGGTTTTGTAGCCATTGGCCTTGTAGTAGTTGTAGATGCGCGTCACCGACTGCACACCTGGATCGTCGGCGCCGGTGTAGTCATTGCCATTGGCTTTCTTGTACCAGTCGTAGATGCGGCCCACGAACGGCGAAATCAGGAACACACCGGCTTCGGCACAGGCCACAGCCTGAGCGAAGGAGAACAGCAGCGTCAGGTTGGTCTGGATGCCTTCTTTTTCCAGCTTTTCCGCAGCGCGAATGCCTTCCCAGGTGGAGGCGATTTTGATCAGCACACGGTCACGGCCAACGCCGGCTTTTTCGTACAGGTCGATCAGACGGTGCGCACGCTTGAGTATCGCGCCTTCGTCGAACGACAAACGGGCGTCCACCTCGGTGGAAATACGGCCCGGTACCACTTTGAGAATCTCTTGACCCACCGCCACCGCAAACCGGTCGCTGGCCAGGCCTACGTCGCCGTTGCAGTCCTGCACACATTCATCCAACAGCTTGGCATAGCCTGGAATCGATGCGGCCTTGAGCAGCAGGGAAGGGTTGGTGGTGGCATCCTGCGGCTTGAGCTTGGCGAGCGTGGAAAAATCGCCGGTATCGGCTACGACGGTGGTGAACTGCTTGAGTTGTTCCAGCTTGGAAGTCATGGGCGTGCTCTGTCCTATGGGTCTGATGACATTACCCGAGCGCCAACAAGCGCTCAAGGGCGCAAATGCGTTCGATCGTTTGCGAGGGCAACAACCTGAAAACAGCCGTTTGAATTACCGGCCGTGGTGATCAATAGGAGGACAAAAGCGCTCGCAGGTTCAACCCAACTGCCCGAATACCTGCTGACGAAACCAGGTCAAAATGTGGGAGGGGGCTTGCCCCCTATAGCAGCGCCAGCCAATCCACGCTTGGCTGCCCCCTGCAAGCAATCCCATCAACGCCCTTCCAGCAGAGCCCCAGCCTGATCCAGCAACGCCAGCGGATCCGCCGCCTTATGAATATCCACCGACAACAACTGCCTGAACTTGCGTGCCCCAGGGAAACCGGTGCCCAAGCCCAGCACATGCCGAGTAATGTGATGCATCGTCCCACCACTCGCCAGATGCTCAGCAATATAGGGGCGCAACTGCGCTAGCGCCTGGGCACGACTAATCACCGGCACCTCGCTGCCAAACAACTGCTGATCCACCTCCGCGAGCAGATAGGGATTGTGATATGCCTCACGTCCGAGCATCACCCCATCGAACGTCTGCAAATGCTCCTGGCACTGCTCAAGCGTCTTGATCCCACCATTGAGCACGATCTCCAACGCCGGAAAATCCTGCTTCAACTGCGCCGCCACGTCATAGCGTAACGGTGGAATGTCGCGGTTTTCCTTCGGCGACAAGCCTTCAAGAATCGCAATCCGCGCATGCACCGTAAAACTGGTGCAGCCTGCCTCGTTCACGGTCCCGACGAAATCACACAACTGGGCATAGCTGTCGCGGCCGTTGATACCGATGCGATGCTTGACCGTCACCGGAATCGACACTGCATCACGCATCGCCTTCACACAATCGGCCACCAGCGCCGGATGCGCCATCAGGATCGCGCCGATCATATTGTTCTGCACACGGTCGCTGGGGCAGCCGACGTTCAGATTCACCTCATCGTAACCAGCCGCCTCGGCCATGCGCGCACAGGCCGCCAAATCGGCGGGAACACTGCCGCCCAGTTGAAGCGCCAGCGGGTGCTCGGCTTCGTTGTGGCGCAGGAAGCGCTCGTGATCGCCATGCAGGATCGCACCGGTGGTGACCATCTCGGTGTAGAGCAGGGCGTGCTTGGAGAGCAGGCGTAGGAAGAACCGGCAGTGGCGGTCGGTCCAATCCATCATAGGTGCAACGCTAAAGCACCGAGACAGTGCGGGGCTTGATTTTGCTGGGCTAAAGCTCTGTTTATCTAGCATTTTACTCAACGTGTTCTTGGCGTGTTTTAGGGCGTTTTCAGGCGTTTTTCAGGGCTCGGTGGTACGATGTACCACCTCAAAATTGACGCGTACCACTTTCGATATGGCGACTATCAGGGCAAGAAAACTGGCGGATGGGACTGTGAGCTATACGGCTCAGATCCGCATCAAGCGCGACGGAGTGCAAGTCTACCAAGAGAGCCAGACATTCGCCCGGAAACAGGCAGCCCAGGCGTGGACGCGCAAGCGCGAATCGGAGCTGGACCAGCCTGGTGCTATCGAGCGGGCGAGTCGGCAGGGCGTCACCGTCAAAGAAATGATCGAGCAGTACCTGCGGGAAGTGGAAAAGGCCCGGCCGTTGGGCAAAACCAAGAAGGCCACGCTCGAAGCCATCGGTAAGATGGATATCGGCAAACTGAACGATACCGACGTTACCACCCAATGCCTGGTCGACTTCGCACTCTGGCGAATGAGCCGAGAGGGTGGCGGGGTTCAGCCACAAACCGCCGGCAACGACTTGGCGCACCTCGGCGCTGTCCTGGCCATCGCCAAAGATGCTTGGGGCTACCAGGTCGATCCGCTCGCCATGGGCGGTGCCAGGCGTGTGCTGCGCAAGCTGGGTTACAACCTGAAAAGCCGGGAGCGTGACCGCCGGCCGACCTTGGACGAGTTGGGAAAGGTGCTGACGCACTACCAGGCCATGCAGGCCAGGCGCCCGACCGCCATCAATATGTTGAAAGTCGTGGGGTTTGCCCTGTTTTCCACACGCCGCCTGGATGAAATAACCCGTATTCGCTGGGCGGACGTCGACGAGCCTGGTCAGCGGGTGCTGGTGCGCGATATGAAGAACCCCGGCCAGAAGATTGGCAACGATGTTTGGTGTTTCCTGCCGGACGAGGCGTGGCAGATCCTCCAGACAATGCCAAAAGCTGGCGACGACATATTCCCCTACAGCCCTGAATCAATCTCGACGTCCTGGGCGAAAGCCTGCAAATTCCTGGAAATTGCAGATCTGCACTTTCACGACCTTCGGCATGAAGGTGTCAGTCGTCTGTTTGAAATGGATTGGGACATTCCGCGGGTCGCGAGTGTTTCCGGGCACCGGGATTGGAACTCTATGCGGCGATACACCCACCTGCGTGGCAAGGGTGACCGATATGTGGGGTGGGAGTGGCATGAAAAGATATTGAGGGCGCCCGTCCAACTGGGCGCCGCATCAATGAAGTGGCTCAAACGGCGGGTTTTAACCCGTTGAGTTGGTTGTGCTCTTTAACCGCGGCGGCGCGCTGCAGGTCGAGGTAGACGGCCAGGTCGGTGATGTGGACGCCCTTGGCAGACTTCTGGCTCGGCTCCAGGCGGGTAATTGGCAGCTTGATCTGACCACTCATCACCTTGCGCTGGAACATGTCCGGTGTCAGATGTGTGAAGTAATCCCGACACACCAACTCCAGCGAGATAATCGCTTGGCCGTCGTATTGGGCCATAAGAATGAAGGCTGTATTCATATCTAAACTCCCGGACGGCCTTTGAAGGCGAGCCAAATGTAGTGGCGACCTTTGGCGGTAACCTTGATTTTTCCCGACTGCTTGTTCCAGTTGATCAAGCGAAGCTCTTGCAGAATTGTGGTAAGCGTGTGCCCCTGGTGCCAGCCGGCCAGTGCTTTAATGCACCCCTGGGCCAATAGGCCACGGTAGTCGTTGTGCCCGAAGTTGGTACCCTGGAATGTCCCCAGCATCTGTTCATCAGTCACAAGGTCGGTGATGGCGTTAACAGCTGGGTCACGCCGGTAGCATTTATGTGTCATTGCTATCCCCTCACATCCGAAACGATTGATGAATGAACGCCGGCTTGGCTTGTTGCCTAACGCTTTGCTCGCTGTCCGACTGGACCTCGCACACAAATCGGTGTCGATTACGGTTGGGCGCCGTCAGGGCCTCGGTCAGGCCTGGCACTGCACCGATGCATTGCTCGTATGCATCTGGTCCCTGCCAGAGTTGAGCCGGCAACACCTGGCAATCTGTGCGGGTTGCGTCTGAGCACAGGTACAGCAGGAGAAGGGCGGTCATAGCGCTACCTCCCGCTGTGCCACGCTCAGGGCAATCGCTACCGGCTGCACCCACACCGGCATGCTGTTGAGCATGAAAGTTTCGCCGGCCCCGGCCAGCAACAGGGTGATGCCCATCACATGGGCGATTGCTTCGGCAGCTGCCGGTGGAACTGCGTTCCCGATCCGCTCTCGCCATGCCTGATCACTCAGGCCGTCCAGTTCAAACCACTCCTCAGGATCAACCAGACTTTGCAGCGCGGCCAGCTCCAGCGTGGTGAATGGCCGGTGCCAGGTGCCGTCGAGGCTTTCGATAACGCAGGTCAGCCGCTCGTTGGCTTCCGGCATGCGTGGGTCAGCGACGGACCACCGCCCATTGTCCTGGCGGGCACTGGCTGAAACCGCGCCGCACTGGTCGCTCCAACCCACAACGCCGTAATGGCCGCCGGTTAGGTAGGCATCGCCCTTGGTGCGCTTCATGCCTGGGCGTGGGTCTTGAACAGCGAAAGCGCCCTGGCCGGTGGTGCTTCCAGAAATTACCGTCCGCGAGGTGCCGTCCCACTGGGCCACGTTGTACTTGGCGTGCCCAATGCCAGGGTCGCGGGGGTCAGCAACGCTGAATGTCCCTTGCCCGGGTGACTTGACGCCGATCACTGCACCGCTCGTCTCATCCCAACGGCGGACGCCGTACTGCTGGTATTGCAGGGCGCCGGCCCTGGCTCGTGGATCCGCTACCGAAAACTTGCCGTTGGTTGGGCCGCTGCGTGCGGCGACGGTACCGGCGGTTTCGCTCCAATCGTGAACACCAAGGAAGCCATCCCGGAACTGGGGAACAATGACCAGGTCGCGCAGGTAACCGTCCTCGATCGCTAAATCATTCAGGCAGCGCCAGTCCTTTCCAGCTTCGACAAGGGCGAGGCGAACCCACGTTTTCCATTGCAGCGCCGGCACCCGGTGCATTGGTCCAGCGGCGGCAACATCACCAGCCATTGGCATGCGGCCCAGGATCGAACCCACAGACTTGAGCGACTTTTTCTCTGGCTCATACAGGAAGGGCGGCACCTTTTCGATGTGCCTGGCCACCAGCAAGAAACGCTTGCGGCTCTGGGCCAGGCCGCCAATGACGCCACAGTCGTGCGTGGTTTCTGCAACTGCATAACCGTAGTGGTTCAACAGCTTGTTGATCTGGTCCAGCAGATGTCGGCCGCGGGTGGCTAGGCGCGGTACGTTCTCGAAAACAATCAACGATACCGGGTCATCCTTCCAGGCTTCGCACATCAACCACACGCAGCGCAGCGTCAATTCGTTGAGGGCCTGGTACTTCGGGGTCAGGCTCATGGTTTCGGACAGCAAACCCGAGGCGCCTTTGCACGGGCTGGAGATAAACACCGCGTCAGGACGCTGGTAGCCGGCAGCCTTGCGTACATCGTCGGGGCCAGCCTCAACCCAGCCAGGCGGTGGTGGCTTGCCGTGAAACGCGGTGTACATGCTGAGGGTGAACAGGTCCATCAGCGTGCCAGAAACACCAGACAGCCGTTGGAAGTCACGCAACCCGGCCGGGTCAACGTCAATGCCGCCAATGCATTGCCATTCCGCTTGCATGTTGCCCACCACGGGCTTGGCGTTGTTGAACCCTTTGGCGCCGCCGCCGAGGCCGCAGCAGAAGTGAAAGTGCTTAAAAACACGCTTATGCATGTTGCACCTCCCGCAATGCGAAGACGG
This sequence comes from Pseudomonas sp. MD330_10, assembly GCF_042610415.1. Lineage (NCBI taxonomy): Bacteria > Pseudomonadati > Pseudomonadota > Gammaproteobacteria > Pseudomonadales > Pseudomonadaceae > Pseudomonas > Pseudomonas sp. MD330_10. The sequence goes on along the minus strand of NZ_JBHGZU010000002.1, from coordinate 128,925 downwards.
TGACGCTGTGTTTCAGGTTGGGGCTATTACGCAGGTTGCGTTTGATCCGTTTGAGCTGTTGCGCTCTTTCTGGCCCGTAATCGTCACTGAGCACTACGAGATTCAGTTTTGACGCACACATGAGCAGATTCACCAGCTCACAATATTTCATCGCACCGTACGGAACCGTCGCAACGCTACGCCCGTTGGCTTTGAGTTGCTGCTCAATCTCGAACAGTTTCGTGGAGCGGTAGTCCGCCCGATTGATGTCGACGTAAACGATATGTAGGGCTGGGGGTTCAGCTTTGTCGAGGCGGGCCATTGCGCTAGACACGATGTCGTCGATTGACCAATTGTCAGTGGGAGCCTGTGTGCTGTCAGTGGCTGGGTGCTGGGTTTGCATGGTGCTTCTCCTTTGAGACGGTGGGGGAGTTGCAGCTCCCCGGTATGCCGTCTGTGTTGGGTATCAGTGCGCGTATCGACGCGGTTTGTTTTGTTTGGCCGCTTCACGCTCGGCCATGAAGGCAGCCCATTCCGCCGTTTTGCTCTGCTGGCGGATGCGGCTACAGGCTTGGTGCTTGCGGGTGGAGCGCGCCTTGCCGCAAATGTCGCAGCGGCTGGGCAGGTCAAGCCGGTGGCTTGCCATGGTTGGGCGTTCGCGTTCAGGGCTTGGCTGTTTGGGCATTTCTTGCCTCCCGGGCGGCTTCGTACTCGCTGGCCAGAATCTCAACCGCGCCGACGATCCAGCCGTTCGTTGGCTTGCTTGCTGCGATGGCGGCCAGGTGTTCCGCTTCATTGATTTGAAAGCCCAGGTGGAAATAGGCGGTGCCGTCGAGTTCAAACTTGATTCCGCCGCTCATCAGGACGCTGCCCGTGTTCACTCCCAACAGCCCCCAATATTTGTGGGTGCTGAGGCGTTGTGGGCAGTGCTCTTTCCACAAACCAATGAGGCGCTCGTGCTCAGACCGAATTGCTGCTCGATCTTCCTTGGATAAGCCCTTGCCAGGCTTGGCAGCGGTGCGCAGTGAGCGGTAGCCATGGTCATCAGGGCGGCACCAGTGCACGTCCAGCTCAGTACCGCCTGTAAGTTTCACTCCACCAGCAAAGTGGGAAGTGAGGTCCCGCATTGGTGCGACTTTGCCGCCGAAGTGCACACCCAGAGCCATCAATAGAGCGTTGAAAGCGTCTTTCTGGACGTAAAAGCTCCGAACAATGGCGACGGTTGCTGGCTCGTGGGACCTGTAGAAAAAGTCGGCCATGATCACTGTCCTCCCATAAGCATGCGGGTCAGTTCGTTGGGCTGACCTTCCGGAGTGAGCTTGGTCAGCGGCAGAGTGGTGCGGTGGCCGTTGCCTATCCGAACTACTGCGAGGAGACCATTGATCTCGACTATCACGCCCTTTCGGGCACTGAGCCTGTAGCCCGTGCCCTGGGCTCTAAGTGCCGTGTAGCTGACCTTGTCGCCGACAGCCAGCACGGTTGTGGTAGCCTCTACGGTGCCGCCTTTGGGTTGATTCACTTGCATGGTGCTTCTCCTTTGGGTGGTCGGTGTCGGGGGGTTGCAGCCCCTCGGCACCACCTTCTTACTGGCTTTCGCCGATTGGGTTTTGCTTGCGCACCAGGTGCACCAGCAGGTTTTCAAGCTCGACAACTTCATCTGTCTCGGATTGCCACTCCAGAACTGCCTGGATCTGATCCCGGCTGCACTCCAGCACCAGGATCTCTTTATCGCTTACCGCACGAACATCCAGGATCGCGACTAGGCCGGCTGGGTCGTAGGCTTCGGCGTGAACAATTTTTCCCGATTCTTTAAACCAGTCCTTCAGCTCTTTCAGGTGCCGGAGGCGGTTGGTTTCCCCCTCTTTGCCTTCCCCTGTGATGACTTGTACGTGCATGGTGCTTCTCCTTTGGGTGGTAGCAGACGTTGCAGCGCCTGACGGGTAAAACCGGTGGTGTGTCAGGCCTGGAAGTGCCAGCACTTCACAATGGGTTGTTTCGTGACGACGGCGTTGGTTTTGGTGGCGTGGTAAGCGCGTACAGCGCTGTCGGTCGCCTTGTTTACGTCCAATAGCTTGTGGGAGCGGGAGTCCTTCAGGCGTTCGCGCAGCTCACCGACGTCGGCGATTTTTTGCCGGTTCTCTGCCGCACATTTCACGAAGTCGTTGAGGTTGATGGCGATGACGTGGTCTTTTTTGCTGTGGTTGACCACCGGGCCTTCGGCGTCGAGGCCTTCCAGGTACTCGTAAACCTCCCAGAATTCAGCCACCACCGGATGGTCAGAGCTGATCGAGGCCTGACGCTCTATCGCCATGCGGATGATCTGCGAGCGGGTGTGCTCGACCTGTGCGTCAGTGAGCGGCACCACCATGCGCAGGCAGTCGAGCAGCGCGAGCATCTGGGCGTGGTTCTTGTTGATCCGCTCCACGCGAATGTAGCCACGTAGCTTGTTGCCGCAGTGGTTACAGTCGCTGTGTTCGTCCTTGAATCGGGTATCACAAGCGAAGCAATGGGAGTGCAGGTTGCGCAGCTTTGCCTCATAGCCCGGTATCCGCTGGCCGAAAAGCTCCATTACCTCCAGCTCTTTGCGCACGGCCTGCAAAACAAAGTTGCTGAGTGTCGAACCGTCCAGCGCATTGAGCCGATCCGCCGCCGCACGGCTTTCAGGCGTCACGTTCGGTCGCACAAAGTGCAGTTTGACGATCCGGGTCATGATCGCCTCAGAAGCCACCACTGGGGCGTTCTGGCTGATGGCAATGGTGCCGCGAAACGGAGGTTCGTAGGTTTCGTTACCAGCGGTTTTAACGCCCTTGGTTGCCAGGGTGCCGCCGCCGAAGTAGTCCTTGAGTTCGTCCCATTCGAAGGTTTTAGCGTGGGCCTTATCGTCGCCGCTGCGGTCTGACTCCAGCAACACGATGGGCATGCCGGATACCTGGCCCATCAAGCGGCTGCGGCCGGCCTTGGTGGATTTGGAGGGGTCGAACCCTTCGTAACCATCACGGCCCGCGAGTTTCCAGAGCAGTGTGAGCAAAGTGGTCTTGCCGGCGCCGGCCTCGCCCGTGGCTTCAAGGAACGGAAACGACTGGTACCGGCCACGGATCTGCTCGGCGAACAGGGAGCCAAACCAGAAGGTCAGCGCCACGACGCCCTGGGCGCCGAAGCACTGCCAGAGAAGGGCAAGCCACTGCGGATCGTATTTTTTGCTGTCTTTCTCCAGATCGATCTTGACCCCCTTTTGCAGGGTTTTGAGCTTGAGCTTGCCCATTTCGAAGAATTCTTCTTCGTTGATATTGATGACCTGGCCTTCGCGGATGGCGACGTCGTTAAACACGTAGCAGTGGTATTCCTTGCTGTAGCCCACGTAGTCGATGGTCTGAACGGTTTTGATCCCAAAAAGCTGGTCTTTCATAAGTTTGTCCAACTGCTGTCCACTGCCGGTGAACACGGCTCCGGCACCCATGCCGAGAAGTCTTTTTTTGAATTCGCTGGCGGCGGCGACCTGGCCGCCGGTAAAGGTGTTTTTCACTGAGCCGCCGTCGTGGGGAAAGTCGACACGGAAGAAGTACCAGGACTCGTCGGTAATCTCGTTGCGCTGGAAATAGAGGGCTCTGGGGTAGCAGTTGGCGATCTCGACGACACAGCCGGACATGCGCAGGGCTTTCTCTCTGATGGCCTTATCGTTCAGGATTTGGTCTTCCTGCTTGTCGCTACCTTCCAGTGCCTGTTTGGCGCTGTTGAACTTGGAGATGTCCAACTTCCACCAGTACAGCCGGGAGTCGAAACAGAAGTGAAATTCTTCCCGCTCGCGCCATTGGTACATGAGCAGGGCCTTGTCACTGGCGCTCTCTGCAATCAGCAGGGCACCGTGGTGCTTGGCTTCTGCCAAATCTTTGTCGATGCGATGGGCACGCGCTTCGTCGTCGTCCATAAACGCCCAGCGCTGGTGCAAGTCGTTCCAGTCAACTTTGCGGGCGTCCGGTTGCGGAACCTGTGCGGCTTCGCAGGTGAAACCGAGTTCGCGGGCACGTTTCACCCAAGTTCGTGTGTACTTATGAGCACCCGGCTCGTTGTCCAGAGCCCAGATCAACTTAGGTGTTTTGCCGCCGCGAGCGGTGATCAGCGTCTTCAGTGACTCCTCTGGAAAGGCATTTGAAGACAAGGCTGCAACTGCAGATAGGCCGTTGTGAATGAGCGCGATGGCGTCGAAGATGCCTTCAACGATCCACAACTCATTGACTTCAAGCAGATCCAGGCAGGGAGGGCACCACCAGTGCCCCTTGTAGCTCTTGAGGGGCTGGAAGCGGGCCTTTTTCTTGCCAAAGCGCGAAGGCTGGTCAATCAGGCGTTCCCAGTACCCGCCGTGTTCTAGGGGAAAGCGGACGGTGGCAGAGCCGATTTCTAGCTCCCGATCAAAGTAGCTTTCCTGGGTATACCAACCCTCAACCAGTTCAGTGCGAAAGCCCCGCGCAAACGATAGATACGCCTTGGCACTGGCGGCTGGCTCGTCACGGGAGGCAGGTGCGCGTTTGCTCCAGTCGTCAAACAGGTCGGGGTACAGCTCTTTTGTCGGAGCCATGTACTTACAGTTTTGTTCACGGCCACAGCGAATGAACCAAGGTTCGTCATGGCGAGAAAACAGGCGTTTCTGGTTGCACTGCGGACAAGTGCCCTTGCGCATGTAATGCGTGCCCTTCATGTGCTGAAGGCCGTAGTCAGATTCCAGGCGTTGAATAACATCAGCGCGGATCTGGTGTTCCATGGGCTTGCGATTCACTGCGCGTTCCCCGTGGCGGGGACGAGCTGCTTTTTCAGCTCGGTGCGTGTCTTGCAGATGCCGGCCAGGTAAGGCAAGTCCTCAAGCACCTTCGGCGCCCGCTGGCCGCTTGGCACATTCCGGTAGCGGTCGGAGTACCAAATATCAGCCATGGTGACTTCGTACTGACTGGTCAGCCACAGCAGGTAGTGCTGCGCCTGCTGTTCGTCCAGCTCCAGTTTTATGGTGATTTTGCTCATTTCGGCCACCAGTAAGTTGCAGTTTCCCCTTACCCACGCGGTGCGGGCATACAGGAGGGGGAGGTTGGGGTTTAGTGCGGGAGGTTGTGATTCAGCAGATGCGTGGGAAGCAATCGTGCTGACACAGGGCGTCGCTGTTGGGTGCAGGTGTCCAGTAGCCAGATAACCGGGCGGTATGGGCCGCTGTTGGGGTAGATCCCGAGCCAGGCAATGCGGTTGCACGTCATGCTTTCGAACTCGGCCACGGCCAATTCAGCAATGCGTTGCACCAGGTGTGGCGGTACTTCCAATGACAGCGTCAGGTATCGGGCGCAGTTATCCAGCAGTTGGGTGTCACCGGCCAGGTGTTGGGAACGGTGGCGGTACAGATAGGCCACGGCCGCTTGCTGTATCGCTACGCGGTAGTCGCTGGTGGGGTTGGCGGTCAAGTTGATGGCGTTCATACGGATGCAGTCTCCACGTCCAGTTGGTCCAGCAAATCGGGTTGGTTGGTATCGGCACGGCTGTCGCGTATCGCCTTTTGGCGCGCCACATATGGGGCGATTGGGACTATGGTCAGCGGTCGCTCAACACCCGACGGACTGAGCTGAAAATCTATGGTTTGGCTACCGGTAAACGTTGCCCCGCACACGACGTTCATGCACTGGTAGTACAAAGAGCGGAAACATGGCGTCTGCCCCTCAGACGTCCGAATGCGCAGCGGGCCGTAGCAGGCAGGGCAAACCAGCTTGTAAGTGCTCAATGCTTTTGCCCCCGGCCGTGCAGCATGATCGTTGCCAGAACCTCGGAGTGGCGCGCCGCCTGGTATTGGCTATGAGCGCTCAGAATGGCCTCAGCCTCGTCCTGCTCAATGACCCCGTCGTCCAATGCCTTGGCGATGATCTGGTCGACTACACCGCGCTTGGCGGCAGCGTTTACTGACCGGCTGTATAGGTCGACGTTGTCGAGCGTTTCAGGTTTGGCCAGGGGCACAAACATGCCTCCGTACATGGCTGCAATGTATTCAGGCAGATGTGTAGTGCCGGCGTCCTGCTCCAGCATGTGGATCTGCTCATCACTCAAAGGCCGGCTGCCGGCGTTTTCGTAGATGTGGTTATCGAACTTTTTGAGTTCGTAACCGAGGCGCGCCGAAGCGCATTCACGGCCACCTTTGTAGTCGTTGATGACAGCGCTCATGACTTGCCGCTTGGTCGCTAGAACTGGGCGTTTCATTTTCTGGTTTCCCCTTGGAGCCAGAGGCCCTAGTTTGTGATCTGGCCGTCTTTGATACCGAGCAGCACAGCTGCTCGATGTGCTTCCCCACGACGGCCCTTCTTACGGCCGTTCAGCAGGTCGCTGACCAGATTTTTGTTCAACCCATGCTGGCGGCTAAATTCGGCAATGCTTTTACCCTCGCGATCAAGAACCGCGCGGGCTTGCTCGGGGGTCTGTAGGGCATGCATAGTGTTCGTCCGTGTTTAATCGTGTTCGACGACAAGGATTCTTGGTCAGATTTCTGCTCAAGTCAACTTATTTTGATCAAAAAAATGCTCATTTCTTTAGGGGTAGGCGAGCGCCTGAGAGAGGAACGCGAGCGGCTGGGTAAAAATCAGACCGACTTTGGTGTTTCCGCAGGGGTGAGTCGTGGGACTCAAAAGGCCTATGAACTTGAGACCAGTTCCCCCGATGTACGCTATCTCTCTGGGCTCCAAGAGCTTGGAGTTGATGTGCATTACGTGCTGACCGGTTCTCGGGTTGACACAGATCTCAACAACCTCAGCGATGTCGAGGTGGCGGTATTGGGGCATCTTCGGCAAATGGCTGAAGCAGACCGTAATGTCCTATTACGTACCGCATCGGCATTTGCGGGTGCAGCCAGTTTGGAGGGGGCGAACGGGCACAACTAAGCAAGGTGCAGTTGGAGACAGGAAATAACATGCCGACCAAGAGGGTCGGTTTTTTTCGTGTAATAGAAAGGAGCTATTTAAATGGCGCTGAAGCCTTGTAAGTCTTGTAAGCACACCGTGGATACCACGGCAAAAATCTGCCCAAGCTGTGGCGTTAAAAACCCTGGTGTTACGGCAGGGCAGCAGGTGTTCGGACTTGTGATTCTCCTGGTCATCATCGCTGTGACATTTTCAATGTGTTCGGGTGGCGGCAAGGAAAAAGCCGTTGAGAAGGCTGCACAAAGCGCTGCTTTGCCGTCTTACTCAATTACCAAAGACGATTATCGAGAGGGCAGGCCTCGAAAAGTTGAGGTCATGCTGCCCCAGCGTCTGAGTGACGCAGAGCTTGCCGAAGTAGCCAAAGCTGTTCGCGCTGATACCAATGTTAAGGCCGAAAAAACCTTCATCGGATTCCGGGTGGAAGGGCAGATCGACAAAGCATATTGGGCCAACGCTAGTTTCGATCCTGACTACAGAGCGTCTCTCATCGGTACTAGCGCTCAGGACTACCAAACCCTGAAAACGATGGACCTCAAGGCCTACCCGGACATGATTGGTAGTTGGTTGCAGGATGGGGCGCTGGGCCATGTGATGGTGTTGTACAAGCGGGATGGTAAGTACTTCATTGACTCTGTGTTCCCCAGCGGTGGCAAAAACACAGAGACCTTCACCGCCAAAAAGCTCCCTGATGGCGGATTGCGTCTGGAAGATCCTGAGCAAGACTTTGGCGAGTACTACGTTGTCGACGCGAAGGGCAATTTGCAAGGGTGGGGCGAGAACGGTATGTACATGACGTTGCAACCCCACAAGTCCGAGCTGTAACAGAGGTTCACAGTTTTTTTGATCGTGGGCTGATGACACACCAACTTTGTGATGAACATCCGTTGTTCTCCGGGAGACCTTAACGGTGCCGTGTTGGCACCGGGCTCCCGTTGCATGTGAAAGGAGTAATCGCATGATGGGGAACAATAGCGTCTCGAACAATCAGTCGTCAGTCGTAAATTCGGACTGCCTGAGTGAGCAAGAAGTCATGTTGTTGGCGCTGTTTCGGGCCATAAGTGTCCAGCGGCAAAATGATGTGATGCGACTTTTGGAAGTGTTCTTGCAAGCTCCTGAATAGTGCCCACGGACCCCGGCCGAGTGCCGGGGTTTAAGCCAACTTGTCGGCTTGTGCCTTTTTCCACTCCCGATCCACAGCCCGCTTGGCCGTCTTCTCACTGGCATACAACCACCTTAAGCGTCTCGGCTTTGCCTGATCGCCCGCCGTTATCGTCTTCTCCTTACCGCTTTTTTCATCCCGGTAGTACGCAATGATCCCCGTGTAATCCCCTGCGTTGTCCTCTGCCAGATCCTCCACATTGTCCTCGGGCAACTTGCTCTCCAGCTCCAGGCTCACGGTATAGCCTCCGTCAGCAGTGAGGCTGTGTTGCACATTCCCGCCGTACCAGATGATCTCGTCGATTTCCGCCTTCACGCCCTGGAGCGTGTAGGTCAATTCGGGAATCAGGTCCGGCCGGCCCATGGCGAGGGTATAGCTGAGGGTGGCGCTGCCGCGTTGTAGGCGCCGGAATTCGGCACGGGCAGCACGCAGGGCTGATTGTTGGTCGCTGTAGGTGTGGCGCAGGTCTTTGAGGTTGTCGCCGCCGCCGGCAATGGCTTCCTGTTTCTTTGCACTGTTGACGTCGTAGTAATAGGCGCGCACGCCGTCGTAGCTGTCGCGGTCGGCTTGCAGGTAGCGATGCTGGTCACCGTCGATGCGGGTCAGGGTGATGTGTGGCAGATCCAGGCCGCTGGCGGTCTTGCCGCCACCGGCCGGCAGGCATAGCAGGCAGCCGGCTTTGACGCTGGCTACCGCGTCGAATTCTTCGCCCAGGCGGCTGATCAGGTTGGCGTCGGACTCGTTGGCCTGGTCGAGCTGCAGGATGGGCAACCCGTCCAGGGTGCCGGCAATGGTGGCGGTGAGGTTGTTGCCCATGGCGATATCGCCCAGGACCTCGCCGAGGGTGGTGTTGCTCCAGCTGCGTTCGCGTTTGGTCTTCAGGCCCTTGCGCAGGTCCGCCGAGCGGGCGCGGATGCTCAGGACGTCCGGCGCGCCGCTGTGTTCGGTTTCGTCGACGGTGTAGGTGCCTTTGTCTACCAGGCCTGTGTCACTCCAACCCAGCCACAGCCGCAACACTGCGCCTTTGGGCGGGATGGTCAGCAGGCCGTCGTGGTCGCTGAGGGTGATCGTGAGTTGATCGGCCTCGACGCCGCGGTTGTCGGTCAGCTCCATGCTCATCAGCCGCGGGCTGATCTTCTGGGCGATATCGAGGCCGTCCACGGACAGACGGAACGCCGGCACCGGGTAGGCCGCGTCGCGGATGAAGCGCTGTGCGGTCTCCTTGAGGTAGCCGGTGACCTTGGACAGAGCGGCCTCGATCACAGCAGCCCCCGCAGGATGTTGACACCGATGTTGGTGGCAGCGCCGAGCAGATCGATACGGTCATCGTCGGTGCGTTTAAGGCTCAGGGTGAACTCAATGCGCCGTGGCGTGCCGTTGCTGAAGAAAATGGTTTTGGTTTCGCTGAGACTTTCGATCACCCACAGGCCGTAGATCCGGCCACTGCCTTCGACCATGGGCCAGGCCTTGCCGGTGTTTGCCATCAGGCGCAGGGCGTCCAGGCTGAGGGCACTGCCGGCCAGCTCCGGGAAAATGATGCCGGGGAGGGTGATGGAGTCGTCACCACGGCCAACGAACTGCCGCGCAGGAGCGGCGCCGACGCGGTTGTTGCTGGCGTGGCGCCAATCAGTTTGGCGCTGCAGCTCCTGGTAAGCGGCGGTGGAGAGGCTGAACACGAACATGCCGAGGGCACACATCATGGTGATTATTCCCGGTCAGAAAGTTTGCTGCGCTGACGCGCCTTTTTTTCGTTTTCGATCTTGTTGAGCATGGCGCGCAGGCTCTTTTCTAGGTTTTGCAGGTCCATGCTTGGCGACGCTGGCAGGGTGATTTGATACACGTCATGGCTGTCGTACGTGGTCGCTGCCGGTGAACTGCTGATGGGCGGGCGGTCATCCACGGCCAGCGCCGGCAGAGCGGTGGCGCTCAGGGCCAGGGTGCCGGCCGCTGTGAGTTGCTTGCCCATGCTACTCAGTGCGTCGAGCGGGCCTTTCTGTCCGCCCTCCAGACCTTTGGTAAGGCCCGCCATGGTGAACCCTCCCAACTCGGCGAACACCCGCGACGGGCTGTGGATGCCGAGCTTTTCCTTGAACCAACCGATGCTGGCGTCGCCGATTGAACTGATGGCAGTTTTGACGCTGCCCAGTCCGGCCAGTAGCCCGTTGACCAGGCCATTGACGATCATGTTGCCGAACTCGGTAAAGCGGCTGGGCAAGTCCACGCCCAGGTAACTCAGCACGCCGGCGAAGGCCTGGTAAATCAGGCCGATGGGGCTGAAGTTGGCCAGGGTGTTGATGATGCCGACGATCCCACCGCTGAAGCCTGCTTTGATCTCCGTCCAGGCGCTGGCGAAGTAGTTCTTCACCGCGTCCCAGTTGGTGTAGATCAGGTAGGCGCCTGCGGCCAGGGCGGCGACAACGGCGGCGATGACCAGGACAATCGGGTTGGCCGAAAGCCCCCATAGCGCGATGCCGACGGTGCGCAGGGCGGTCACAAGTGGGCCTATCAGAATGCCGCCCAGCGTGCGCAGGACTGTGCCAAAAACTTTGAAGATCCCGATGATGCCTGGCAGTTTGATACCGAACATTGCCAGGCCGAAACGCAGCATCAGGAACGGCCCGAGAATGCCCGCGAGCGTTAGGGCGAGACCGCCGAACACTGCGGACAGTACAGCCACGCTGGCGACAATCTTCAACAGGGATGCGGTTAGGACGGGGTTTTCCTTGACCCATCCATTGACTTTGTCCAGCACACCGCCGATTGCATCCATGACATCGACCATCGTGGCCCGTACCGCTCCGCCTGCGCCGCTCTTGGTGTTGAACAGCTTGTTCTGTAACACCTGCCAACGACCTTCGATAGCGTCGGCGCGGATGTCCATTTCTTTTTGCATGGAGCCGTTGGCCGCAGCGTCATTCACCAGTGTGAGTTGGCGCCGCAGTTCTTCCAGGTTGTTGACCAACTTGCCTGCGTCCTTGCCGAACTCTTTACCGAATAGCCGTGTGGATGCTTCAGTTTGCTGCTCCGGAGACAGCTTTTTGATGCGTTCAAGTACGCCCATCATCGTGCCCATGGCGTCTTTGGTCATGCCGGTCTGCACAGCTTTTGAGTCGAGACCGACCATTGCCATGCCTTCTTGGAACTTTTTGCCCTGCATGGTGGCGATAGCCAGCTCACGCACCATTGCCCGGGAGGCGCTGGCGGCGACCTCGGGCGCAGAGCCCAGGGACAAGAACGTACTCCCCAGCGCTGCTGCCTTGCGGTAGTCGAGTTTGTCGGCCACGTCGCTCATACGAGTCAACGTCTCGATGATGTCGCCACCCTTGGAGCGGGTGTTGTCGTCCAGGTAGTTGAGTGCGTCACCCAGCTCGGCGATGTTCTTGATCGGCACTTTGTACAAACCGGCGATCCGGCCCATGTCTTCGCCGACCTGTTCGGCGGGCAAATCGAAGGCCACGGCTGCGGTCGCCGAAACCTTTGCCATGGTCAGGAGGTTTTCTTTGCCCTGGATACCGGCCCGGGCCTGGGCTTCGACCAGGGCGGCAAATTCGGTCGTGGCGATGGGCATTTCGTTGCTGGCCGCTTTGATCGCGTCTGCAAATTCGTAGTAGGTGCTGGTGAGTTTGCCGTTGTCGTCCCGCGCGCCGTCCACCTGTTTGGCGACGCCCATCATGGCGCTTTCGAAGTCGACGTATTCCTTGACCACGCCGATGACTGGGCGGCTGGCCGCGTAGGCCACACCCAGGCTGGCACCACCTGCGACAGCCGCGCTGCCGGCGAACTGCTGCCCCTTGTCATACGCACTGCGGGCCGTCGCTGCGCGCTTGTGCTGGGCGGTCAGCTCGGCCATCCGCTTACCCTGCGCGCTGATGCTGGCGTTGGTGGCGCTGATTTGCTCGCGCAGCTGGCGTTCGTGTGTGCCCAGGTTCTTGGTGCTGATCCCCGCGTCATACAGTCGTGAGCGCAGCCCCTGGAGCTGCTCGCTCTGCTGTTGGTGCTGCTGTTTCAGGCGCTGGGCCTCGCGCACGGCCGTTCGAAAATCCTTCGCCATTGCCCTGGTCGGCACGCCGGTCGCGGCAAACTGCTGGCTGAGGGCTTTGACTTTGGCCTGCGCTGCATTCAACGCCTCGTTGGTCTGCTCGACAGCTGCACGCTGCGACCGCCAGGCGGTGACGTCTTTCTGCTGGGTGTTGAGTTCCTTCAGGCGGTCGCGGGCAGCCTTGAGCGCGCGGGCGGTCTCCAGGCTGCCGTTGTTGATTTGCTTCAGCGGGCGGGTGGCTTTGTCGATGGCACTGAGCAGCACCTGAAGTTTCAGATCATTTGCCATCGGTGGAGCTCCGCACCCTGGCACGCTCGCGCCAGTCCATCAGGTCTTGCAGGCGCAACTGATCCATATCAGCCGGTGCCCAGTGAAAAACCACGGCCAGATCGGCCATGGCGTCCTCTACGCGACGAGGGATGCATCCGTCTTCGCCGACTTCTGCAACAAAAAACCGCTGATCTTGCTGCTGAGGGCGAGCAGATCGGCCGGGTCCATGCCGGAGACCTCAATAGCGGTGAGGGTTGGGCTGCTGATGCGCGGTACGACCTTGATCAGGCTGGCGACGTCCATTTGCAGCAGTTCCACCAGGCTCACGCCGCGCAGCTCGCCCGAGCTGGGTTTGCGCAAGGTGATGCTGTCGATGGTGGTGACGCCGCGACGGATCGGGGAGTCGAGGACGACGGTGTTTTCGTCGGCCAGTGGCTGGACGTCGGGTTGTTCGGTGGCTGCTGGTTTCATTGGAAAAGCTCCTGGTGATGAACGTGTGGGGTTGTCGATCGAGGGCGGGGATCAGACCCCGATGGCCTTGCGCTGTTTCTCCAGCATGTCCTTGCCACCGACATTCTCGATGAAGTTGAGCAGGTCGATTTCGATGATTTCTTCGTTGTCGACTGTCAGCTTGTAGTAGGTGCAGGTGGTGGTGATGGAATGCTCGGTGTCCTCGCCTGGCTGCGCGTCACCCATTTCGATGGTTTCGTGACGGCCGCGCACCACGATTTCCACGGCGCTGACTTCGCCAGTGTCGTCCTGCTCATAGGCGCCGGAAAAGCGCAGGGCCACACCCGAGGCGTTGACTGCGCCGAACTGTTTGAGGCTGATCAGATCGAGGCCGCCGGTTTTCCATTCCAACTGGATGCCGTCATCGGAAAAGCCCAGGTCTGCCTTGACCGGGCCGTTCATGCCGCCGCCGCGATAGGCTTCCATCTTGCGGCCGAGGGCGGGCAAGGTGACGGACTTCACCAAGCCACGGTAGATGTTGGCGTCGTTGAACAACATGAGGTTTTTGAGCTTGTGGGGCAGGGCCATGGCGGTGTTCTCCGGGGGTATGGCACAGGGTTAACTCCCCTTGCGGGGAGGCCCGGTTTAGCTGTTGATCTGGCTGGCGAACTGCATCAGGTAACGGTCGGTGATGCGCTGGCGAAGCGTGAGGTCTTCCAGGGGCGGCACTGGGGTGTAGTCGTAGTCCAGGGTCAGCTTGCCGGCCTTGAGGGTGTCCTTGTCGTTGATGTCTTCGGCGTACCAGCAACTGCCGCCGATCAGGTAGCCCTGGGCAATCAGCTCGCGGAACTTGGCGTTGATACCTTCGATGATGTCCCGCACCAGGGAGGCGTGCATGGGCTTGTCGACCGCCCACATGTGCGCCTCGGCCATGGTGTCGGCGAGGATCTGCGCGGTACGGGTGTAGTTTTCGAAGGCGAACAGCGGATCGTCGCTGCACGTACGGCTGCCCCAGAAGCGGAAGCCGCCCTCGTTGATCAGCGTGGTGACTTCGTTGCTGTTGAGGTAGTTGGCATCGGTGGCCGGGTTTTGCAGATCCCAGAACACGTCGGCGCTGATGCCGGTCACGCCATTGACGGCGACGTTGGACAGGGTCTTGTGCCAGCCGGTTTCCTGATCGATCTTGGCCCGCAGGCCCAGGGCGCGCGCCACTGCCGAGGCGGTGACGGTCGCATTGGTGACGGTGCTCCAGTGCTGGAACTCCGGCCAGATCACCATAAGCTCACGGGCGCCGAAGTTTTCGCGGTAGGCGACCACCTCTTCCTTGGTTTTGCAGTCCCAAGCACTGACGTAGGCGAAGGCGCGCAGGTCCTTGGCAATCGATACCAATGCAGTGGCTACCGGCTGGCTGTCGAGGCCTGGCACGCCGAGAATGCGCGGAGTCATGCCCACACGGGCTTTGGCAGCGAGCAAGGCTTTCATGCCGGTGTACTTGCCATCGGCGGTGGTGGTGCCGATCAGGGCGCTGGTGGTGGCGGCTTCGTCGGCGCCTTCCTTGACCCGCACCACGATGGTGTAGGGCTTGGTCTGGTCGGCGATGGCTTGCAGGCTGCTCGCCAGGGTGCCTTTGACACCGGCTTTGGCAATGGCGCTTTGCACATTGGTCAGCAGGACTGGGGTGTCCAGCGGAAACATCAGGGGGTCTGCATCCTCAGCCGTGCAAACCAGGCCGATGACTGCGGTGGAGATGGTGCGAATGGGGCGGGTGCCGTCGTTGAGTTCGATGACCCGCACGCCGTGGAGATAGTCTGAACCGGCCATGGGTGGTTGCCTGCGCTGTGATGGAATGACAGTGCACAGGCTGCCGCGCGCGCGCCGGTTGGGCTAGCGCGGCGGGTTGTAGAGGGGCGGTATACAAATACGCTTGGGTCACGCCGGAGCGACGGGCCACTCGATGCTTTGGGGATACCCTTGTTGGGTCTGCACGCGACTCAGCGCGATACGGTACATTTTCCACGCTGACAACGAATGCAACTCCGATTGGGTGGCTGCTCCCAGGTCGGCTGCATCTTGAAGCGGGGCTATCGTGAAGTCAGCGGCCTTGCGTAGACGGTTGGATTCATCTACCGCCTCCGCCAAAGGATCAGGTTTTGAAACTTCGGCCTCGACGTAATCAGTGACAACAGCCCCTCCTTCGATTTTGACCAGCACTCGATCATAAACATCTGGCGTTACATCTTTCGTGACATGGTACGGCGCCCCGCCAAAAGCGATAACGTATGTACCGTCCGCACGTCGTTGGATGTTTTCAATCTTAGGCAGATACGCGTCCGGATTTTCTTGCTCGATTAAATCGCTAACTTTCGCAATCATTATTGGACTCTCCATGCAAAGCCTATAGAGGTGGCGTGACCTAATTGTGTGCCGCCAGGCACCAGTCCGGCAGTGCTGCCGGCGATGAGAGTGCCGGTGTTATTGAAGGTTAAAACCTGATAGGCCCACGTCCCACCCGCAGGAAGCATTGCTCCGCCTGTTAGCGAAATCCACTGACCGGCAACAGGCTTCATGAAGCTCGCGGCGGTATGGCAAGGCGAGCCCGCAGACAAAACCTCTCCAGCCGATATGGTTGCTGCGCCGCCTGCAGCGGTTAACACAGATAGCGTGCTTGTCCCGTTTGCATGGCCCAGCAATACGCCGCTGTCCGGGCAAAGAAGCCTAAGCAAGGTCAAAGAGTTACCAGCGATATCGGTGTTTATGCTCAGCGCAGGGGCAGACAAGCTCTGCCCCGAGACCACGTAGATTGATCCGGCGATGGTGCCGCCCGACTTATCAAGTTTTCCACCGAGCGCTGAATTCACCTCTGTTCGTGTGTACGCGTCTGTAATGCCATAGCCGCCGAGTGTTGTAGCTTTATTAGCCTTTCCGCTGGTGGCAGAGTTAATTGCTGAGTCCGTCTGGCCTTTGGTGTATGCGTCTGAAATTCCGTATCCGACAAGTGTTGTTGCTTTATCAGCCTTTCCGCTGGTTGCAGAGTTAATTGCTGAGTCCGTCTGGCTCTTGGTGTATGCGTCTGAAATTCCATATCCGACGAGTGTTGTTGCTTTATCAGCCTTTCCGCTGATGGCAGAGTTGATCGCTGAGTCAGTCTGAGTTTTGGTGTAGGCGTCGGAAATTCCATACCCACCAAGAGTTGTTGCCTTATCGGCTTTGGTACTTGGAGTAAAGTTAGCATCCGTCCATAGCTCAGCTAGGCCTGTCCAGCCCCCTTGGGCATTAACGGATCGTATCGCGGCAGAAGCTTTCGCAGCGCCTTGACGGATTGCTAACTGCGCCGAGTTACTGGCACCGTAAGGCAGATTAAGTACGCTTGCGTATTGGACAAACGTGTTATCGCTTTCCCCGAAAAAGTAAAAGCCACCAGGCCGGCCTATAACATCACTTGCTGACTCAATGAGATCCGTGGCCCCTAATCCATACTGGCCCTTTTTGATGGCATCGGTAATTTCGTATCCATCCAGGGTGGTCGGGTTACTTCCAGAGGTGACAATCCCTCTCGAGCTAATAGTGACTTTTCGATAGCTGCCAGCGGGCTTATTTGCTGGCACCACAGCATCTATGGATAGATCAACGTATTCCCGAGTTGCCAAAACAACTGCAGGATCAATCTTCAACACAATGTTGGCGATGCTGGAAACGATCAGGTTCATTCGAATGATCTGCGTTCGTCCAGACCCCTGGCCTAGTAACGGCTTGAACGTCGGGGCGCAGTTGGCGACAGCCACAAGATCGCCGTCTTGGTCATACAGTCCGATTTCCCGAATCCAGAACCCGCCCACGGTTTCCGGGATGACCTGCTCGGCAATGATGATACCGGGGTTCTTCGGGTCGGGTTTGAGCTGGTTGAGCGGAGCTTTACGGCGCTCGTTGATCAGCTTGGTTTGCAGGCGGTCGGGGAACGGGTCTGTGCCGTTGGCATCACCCACGCCCATCTGCGCGAACGTCCACGGGATGCCCAGGGCGTCCGCGTTTGCCTGCTTGGCCTCGCCGACGGCCGTGAGAATGGCTTGAAACTGGCTGTTCTGGTCGATCATGGGAGGATGTCCATCGTATCAATGTGATGTTCGCGACCGCCCAGGCGCAGATAGCCGCTGACTTCGATGTCGCGTTGGGTCGGTGGGTAAACGCTGAGTTCATCGCCTTCGCTGACGCAGGCGCCGATATAGAAACTGCCGGTGGTTTCCAGGCTGATGGCCAGGCCGGTGAGGTGACGGCTACGGGGTTTGGCGTCATCGATCAGGAAGGTCAGTTCCTGATACATCTCTTCGGTGATACCGGTCTCCAGCACCCCGACCTTGAGCTTGAAGGTGCCCGGTACGCCGGCCGGCACGTCCTGCCACCACTCAATAATCTCGATCAGATAGCCCAGGGGCTCGACCACGCGCCGCAGCGCGCCGATGGTGCCTTTACGCGAATGGATGTAGTACGCGGCACGGATGGCTGCGCGCTTGGTCGATTCCGACCAGGTGCTGTCCCAGCGGTCGACCGAAAATGACCAGGCCAAGTACGGCAACACAGCGAGCGGGCACAGGTCCGGGTTCCACAGCAGACGAATCGGGATAGGCACTCGCTGGATCTGCGCCAGTGCCACGGCCGCGTCACGCTCCAACTGCGTCGAGTTGCTGGGTAGCAGGTGCTGGGCGCCCATCACTCCACCCCAACCGACAATTGAATATCGGTACAAAACGGCGCCTGGTAAGGCGTGGCGGCAATATCGATCCAGCTCTCCAGCTCGACCTTACGCACGCCTTCGACGTGCAGCGCGGCGTGGATCGCTGATTCTGAGACTTCCATGCCCAACCGGCGGCGCTGGTGGACGTAGTCCTTCAGGCGTTGTTCGGCAGCCGCCCGGGCAGGCTCAGTTTCTGGGCCGCTGGTTTTCAGGTAGAGCTTGGCCTTGACCTGGTAGCGCAGGATCTGCGCGGCCTGGACGGTGAGGCGGTCGGCGACGGGGCGTCGGTCATCATCGCTGAGATAGGCGTTAACCACGGCCAGCAGCCCAGGCTCTGCGCTTCCGTCGGCCAGCATGCCCTGGACGGTCACCACGACCACGGCCGGGGAAGGGCTTTCCGCCGTGGCGTCGGCAACACGGCCATCAGCAGCGCGGGCGTGGAAGATGTAGCTGTTGCGCGGGCCGGCAGTGCTGAGGCCTTCCCAGGCCATCTGCGTGCGTTCGCGCAGGCTGTCGTCATCTTCCATGACGCGCGCCACGGGCGGGGATGCTGATGCATTGCCCTCCTGAATCACCAGGCGCTTGACGTTGAAGTTGGAGGCCAGGTTGTCGAGGTCGGAGCCTTTGGCAAAGGGCAGCAGATTGGCGATTGCTGCTTCGTTGACGCGCTGACGCCAGATCGTCTCGCGGTAAGCGTTCTCTTGCAGCAGCTTGGTCAGTGGTTCCGACTCAAGCTCAAGGCGGGCGGCGATTTTTGGCTGTTCCTCTGCCGGCCACAGGCTGATGGCGTAGGCCTTGCGCTCGGCAAGGATCTGCTCGTAGTCGATCTGCTCGACGATCTGCGGCGCGGGTAACAAGCTGAGGTCGATGGCGGCGAACGTGTTCATACACTGGCCCCCAGTTGCAGCGGCAGACTCATACTCAACGGCTCATTGGTGTCGACCAGGGTGCCTTCCAGATCCAGAACCGATTGGCCTTGCAGATTGGCGCCAAGGAACTGCACCCGGTTCAGGCTGATACGCGGTTCCCAGCGCATCAACGCCATGACCGTGGCCGCGTACACGCGCAGGCGGGTGGCATCGTTGAAGGGATGGTCCACCAGCTCGGGCAGCAGGCTGCCGTATTCGCGGCGCATGACGCGGGTGCCGATGCGGGTGGTGAGGATGTCGGCAATTGACTGAGTGATGTGGTCCAGATCGCCGATGGCGCCGCCGGTTTCTCGGTTCATTCTGGTTTCCCCGTCTTCGCGCCGCCGACCAACACGCCGCCGTGCGGGTGTTCCACCAGGCTGATGCCGGCCGCGACCACGTCTTCGGAGACGGTTACGAGGCCGACCACGTTCTGGTTGCCGGTTTGGTTGTAGTCGCCCTGGTGATTGATGGGGCCGATGATGTTGATGCCGCCCTTGCTGACCAAGCTGGTGGTGCCGCTGTCGGGCAGGGTGGCGTTCAGGTGATGGGCGACGCTGTCGTATTCGATCACCGTGCCGTCGGCGTAGGTGCGACGGTGCAGGCCTGGGCGGTCGCCGTTGGCGGGGATGTGATCGCTGGGTAAGCCGGTGATGACGACGCCATTGGCGAGTTGGCCGGACGGGCTGATCAGGATGACCTGTTCGTCGATGGTGGGCGGGTCCCACTCACGGTCGGCCCCCGCACGCAGGGCCAGCCAGGGCAGCCAGGCGGTGGTCAATTCGCCAGTCTTTACCTTCACGCGCGGGGGCACCATCTGGACTTCGGCGATGACGCCGAGGCGGATGAGGTTTTCGAGCATGCGGGAGAGGGCGGCGAAATTGTTCATGGCGCCGATGGTGGCGCCACGCGTGCGCGGGTGCAGCTTCGCTGCCTTGTAGGGAGGGGCTTTACAGTGTCAGGTGCGCGAGCAAACTGTCACGGATCACATCAAGATCCGCCTCGGTGAATCCCAGCACTTCACGTTGTTCGTATTGCACGTCGGGAGCGCCACGCTCTGCGCGGTCCTTCAAACCGTATTGGTGAACCCTGGCAATACGGGCGATTCGCCCGGTAAAGCCCACTGAAATGGCCTTGCTGTCGCCTCGGGCCTTGAGATAGGTGGCGTTCTTCAGCTTCTTGAACATTTCCAACTTGCGGCGGATATGCCCCTGCTTACCACGCAGATTGCGCTGTTTACGGGGGGCAAACTTGCTGCCGTCCGGGTTCTGCTGGGCAGTAACCCGTTTTTGTTGGCTGCGGCGCAGCTCCTGGCCGATGCTGCGGGCTAGTTGATTGCGTGCCCCAGGCTCAAGCCGTTCCAGCAGCGTCGCTGCCCAGGTCTCGAGGGCTTCCAGATCATTTGCCATTGGGCAAAAACCATTCGCTGGTGTTGCCCTGGGCTCCAGGCTTCCAGTTCGGGTCGAGGTAGCCCGCTACACGCTGTGGCTCGTTTGGGTGCTTGACGGTGGTGTTGCCCTGGTCATCTTGGCCGACGATCACTTTTTCCGTGAGCGGCAGGGTAATGCTGAGGTCCACCAGGTCTTTGTTGAGAATTTCAGCCTCAAATTGGAAGCCGTTCTTCACTTTATCGAGGTTGTCGAGCAGCTCGGATTGGTTGACGCTGAGCCAGCCAAGCAGCGGGAGCATTACGCTATCAGGGTGTCCAGCGAACTCTGTGAGGATGATCTGCAGTTCGAAGCTGTACTCAAAAGAGAGGCTTGGCGCAGAGGTGCAGCGAACTTTGCCGTTGTTGATAAAGATCAGCAGCCGGTCGGGGTTGTGCTTGAACTCGGCGACGGTGGCCAGGAGGTGGGCGCGCAGGCTTTCGGGCTTGTTCATGGAGCGGCCTGCTGATGCTGATAAACCATATCGACCTGCGCCGCACAGTCCGCCCAGGCGGCTTCGACGCGGTCCTGATCGGTGAGCTGGTCGCCATTATTGCGTGGGCTGGTCGCCGGCAACTGGCACGGCACCACGGCCGGACAACCACTGACGATAAGCGTCGGCGCCGGTAAGGGCGGGGCGCTCCCGCAACCGGCGAGCAGCATCAGGCAAAGGCTGAGTAGCCCAGGTGCGTAGTTCGGCATTTTCACGTTTCAGTTCCTCTATGGTTCGCTCGCGCTTTGCCAGGCCTTGGCGCAACTGATCCTGCTGAGTGCGCAGGGCGCTCTGGGCGTCTCGCTCCTGCTTCAGGGTGTTCGTGAGCGTGTTGGCGGTGGTGAGGTTGCGGTCAGCGTCTGCGCGGGCGGTCATGGCCGCCGCCTTTGCCAGCTCTGTGTTGCCCTCGGCGCTGTTGATGCGCTGTTGTTGACCCCAGATCAGCAGCGCCAGGGCGCCGAGCAGGGCAATGCCGTACAGGGCCTGGCGCAGGGTGCTCATGCGCGGTACCAGCCGAGCTTATTCATGGCTTCGGTATCGAGTTGTTTAATAGGTCCGCGAACGATCACGGCCTTGGCACCGTTCATCAACTGAATGGCCTCGGCCAGCACCTGCATATCGTCCTGTTCGGTGGATTCCGGCACCACCAGCAGATCGCCGTCCTGCACTCGCAGTTTTTGCACAGCTTCGAAGTCGATCATGCCGCTACCCCTTGCCCGCAACCGCAGTCGGCGTGCCGTTCGTAGGCGCGCTGTAGCTTCACGTCGTAGAGGTTTCGCTGATAGTCCGGGCCGTTGTAGAGCTTGGCGAATTCGGCCCATTTGCGGGCTTTTAGCGCCTTGTGCAACACAGGGTCGGTTTCAATGAAGCGGGTGAAGGCGTCGAACTGTTGCGATTCGCCGGCACTCATGGCCGCCACGAAGTCCTGCACGCTGGTGTAGCCCAGGCGCTGCCAATGGAAGCCCATGATCTGGAATGCCCCCCAGGATGCAGATTCAAGGGCGGCGGTGTCGTCGATCAGGCGGGCCATGGCCAGGCGCTGGTGTTCGGCGGTACCGCCGGAGTATCCGCCCGACTTTGGGTTGACCAGGGCGGGATTGACGGCGGCGAGCTGGTCGGCGTGGCGTTTGAGTTCGGCCGGGTCATCGCCTTCGTGCCGCACCTTGGCGAGTTGGCGGTACATGACATGCCGTTCGAACAGGATCACTGGCTTGCCGTTTTCGAGGAAGCCCTTGCCCTTGGATTCCACCTCGTTGATGGCGTAGATGCTTGCCAGCGGCACGCCGAGGCGTTCGGCGGCAGCGGTCAAGTCGTTGTTGCGCAGCAGCTTGGTGCAGTCACCACCGGCCAGGCTGGTTTGGGTCTTATTGCCGGCCACGCCATCAGCTACCAGGCCGACCTTGAGCTGATAGGCACGGACAGCAGCTTCGGTGTCGTCTCCGTAGCTGCCGTCCACGTCCAGCTTGGCGCCGTGGTTGTTGAGGTTTTTTTGCAGTGTGCGGACGGCCTGTGAGCGGTCGCCGTGGCGTAGGGTGGTGGTCATGCGCTGGGCCTCAACAGGGCGGCGACGTTGCCGCGAGAACGGAATATCAGGGTGCAGAGCAGCACGATGGAGACGGCTTGCCAGAGGCTGGTGGGCTGGCGGTACAGGAGGATTTCCAGACCGCAGATGCACAGCGCGGATCCAAACAGGCTGGCGAGTAGCGAGATGCTGCGCCGGTACCGCGCAGCGCCTCGGGTGTAGCAGGCCAGGCGCAAGGCGCTGAGTAGATAGGCCACGGCCGTGATCAACTGCACGATCAATTCGATGTTTGGCATGTCAGCTGCCCCCTCTGATGCGGCGGACGATTTCCCAAAAGTCAGCTTTCTCAACCCAGACCATGAGCTTGATGCTGATGGGGATGATCACCAGGGCGCAGCCGAACGCGGCGCCGCCGCTGGTGATAAATGGCAGGGCTTGCAGCGCCATGGGGGCAAAGAGGTAGCCCACACCGGCCGACAGGAACAGAGAGCCCAGGCGCTGCCAGACCTTGAGGTCGTGCTTGGTACTGGTCACCAGCCAAGCGCCGAGGATCGCGCCGAACAACGCTTCCCCGTCGATGATGGGCGTGATGGTTGCCAGGCCCAGGCCCATGAGCAGGCCAGTCACGGCGCTGGAAGTCGGATCAGCCATGGTGTGGGTTTCCTTGGTTACAGGGGATCAGTCCCATAGCTGCACCATCTGCCGCTGCGGGGCGCTGGCTTGGGCTTCGGGCATGTTGACGACAAGGCCTTGCGGCAGGATTGGGCCGTGATCGGCCAGGCCGGGGTTGGCTTCAAGGACGGCTTCGGTGACGCCTGCGGTGCGGCCGTAGAAACGCCAGCACAGGACGTCAACCGTGTCGTTTTGATTGGTACGGACGGCAACGGTCATTGCTCGCCCTCGGGCTCTGCTGGTGTTATCGGGCTGGCGTACTCAAAAACACCGTCGGGCGCCACGTACGCGCCAGGGGATGCACCTGTTTCGACTACTCTGAAAATCGCCAGACCAAGCGGGTGCATGATTTCTCGGTTGATGCGTTCGTGCAGTCCGAGGCGGCTGATTTCATTCCAGTCGATGACTTTCATATCGCTCATCAGATCAACTCCACAGTGGTGCGGGTTCGCCCGAGGAAGTCGCGCACGGCCCAGCGCAGATCGCGGCGGTAGTCGTCGATGGTGGGGGTGACTTCTTCGGCCTTCTGGCTGCCAGCATTGGTGGCGCTGTAATCGCGGTAACGCTCGCAGACTTCGGCGCCGGTAGCGGCTTCGATGGCGCGCCGATAGAGGTGGGCCTTTACCGACACGTCATTGATGCGATCACCGGGTACGTCGGCCAGCGTGGCGTGGCCGGCCGCTTGTTGGGTCGCCCGCCATTCGGCCAGCTCGCGGTTCAGGTTGATGGCGGCAGAAATAACGGCGGTTTCCAGGCGGGCCGGGGTGACGCTGGAGTCGATGCGCAGGGTGGCGCGCAGATGGTCCAGGTCAATCGACGGCCAGAATGGGTCGGTGTTTATATGGCCGCCTGCTACGGAGCCACTGGCTACGAATGCACTCACTGGGACGGGCCTCTGCGATCTGCGCGGGAAACTTCGCGCAGGATCTGCTGCCTGGTGAATTCGGGGTGTTGTGTACAGAGAAGGCCCATTGCCCGCGTCGCGTTGCGATTCACAAGGCTGAGTTCGCGCCCGTTGGCCGGCATGATGGCGCCGTGCTTGATGGGGCCGGTGCAAACGGTGCGGTCGTAAGCCTCTGTCTCGGCAACGTACTGTTCTGCCGCAGCTGACAGGCGCCGTTCGGATTCCGTAGGAGTGAAATCACTCTGATAGAGGTTGGCAAAGGCAGTGTTCATGACTGCTCCGATAGGTCGCCGGTGGTCGGGGCTTCACGTTCAGGAGGAGCGGCCTGGCCGATCCGCCCCGAGCCGGCGGGGTGCGTGGGGACGCTCGGTTAGCTGCTCGGTGCAGCGTGTTTCTTGAGGAGGCGTTCGACGCGCTCCAAATCCTTTTTGCCGCCGCAGTTGCTGTGCAGGTCGATGGCTTTGCTCAGATGAGCCTTTGCCAGTACCAGAAAACCAATGTCAGTTTGCGTGAGGTCTTCATTCGGAACCTTTGCAGCGTTTTCCTTACCGATTGCCAGGTGCAGCTTGGCGCGGGCTTGGTCGGGCATGTCTTGTTCGGCGGTGATGCGAGCGGCTTGTTCTAGAATCCACAACGGGAAGCCTTCGCCAGCTTTCTGCGCTTTGAGCGCGGCCTCGGCGATTTCCTCGGCGATCAAGGTGCCGGTTGTGCGTTCGAAGCGGTCCGGCATTTTCAGACCGTGCTTGATGACGTATTCGGCGATTTGCAACGCACCGGGATAGCCACCAGCATCAATGCACCAGAGCATGATGGTGGTGAGCACTTCGTCTTGGGCGCCGTTTCCGGCATCCAACACACCTTGCACATAGGGCTCGTACTCGGGGATCAGGAGCGCTTTGAGTTCGGCTTTACCTTGGTTGGACTGCACCTGCTTGAGACGCGCGCGGTGCTGGGCCAACTGGGCAAGTTGGTGCTCATAGGCGGTGGCGCCTTCCATTGAAGTGGCCGGCGCAGTTGCGGCGGACTCAATGGCTGCGCGCTTGCGCAGCTGGTTGCGTTGGGCAGGTGTCTGGTGCATGGCGCGCCTCTTAAGCCTCAGTCGGTGCTGGGTAGTTGACGGCGGTGATGCCTTCCACAAGGGCGACCAAGCCAAAGTCTTCGATGACGTAGGCTTCGTTCGAGGACTGGTAGTCGGCGATACGATCCAGCTCGGGTTCGTCTTTCAGGTGACGACGACGGGCACCGTTCTGGTAGTAGATAGAAAGGTTGCTGAGGGTAGTGATCAGCACCGTGTTATCCGGGAAGAACGGGGCGTCCACCACTGGCAGGCCACCCAAACGGGCGCGGCTGACGATCTCTTGAGCGGCGTTCTCTTCCTGGTTGGAGTCAGCACCCTTTTCCACGGCTGCCAGCAGTTTGCTGTGCATCAGGTTGCGCGAAACCATGACGCGCAGATCCGGGCGGTTGCGGTGCCATGGGTCGAGCATCTGGATGGCGTCGAATACCAGGCCGTCGAGGTTGGCGTAATCACCCTCGAATACGGTGTCTACCCCCGCAACCTTGATGACTTTGCGGGGGCCGATGGTGGCGGCGTCGAGCACGCGGTCATCGGCGCTAAGGCGGATCTTTTGCAGCCAACCGATGTTGACGTCTTGCAACAGAGGGTTGGCGGCCCGGTTGGTGGTTGCAGCGGCGCTGGTACCGTTGAAACCGATCATGATGCGGTCCAGGGCCTGGCGCAGGATGATCGCGTTGCTCAGCTTGACTTGGAAGTCAGGGAACTTGGCCCAGGCATCCAGCAGGGCGTAGGGGAACGCGCTGTCGAAGTTGGTCTGCTTGCAGACGTAGGCGTCTTTGCTCAGTGAGCTTCTGCCCAGCGGGCTGCGGGGAGTGCCACCGGAGGTGTCCGTGCGGCTTGCAACCGGGCCATTGACACCCAGCAGCAGGGCCTCGCCTGACTGCTCGTCGACGCCAATGATGTTGATCTGTTTCAGGAAACCATCAGATTCCTGCACCGCAACTTCCAGTTTTTGCTGAATGCTGGGATCAACACTGAATTTCTCGTGGGCACTGGCTACGCCATTGAGCAGGGCGATCTGCACGGCCAGGGCGGCAAAGGCGAAGCGTGTTTCTTTACGCATGGGGGTGTTCTCCGGTGAAAAGGCTTGTCGGTGTTGGGCCGTTGGTCAGTAAGCGGTCAGCACAGTGCCGTTGCCGCCAGTGCTGTGCGGACGCTGTGGCTGGCTGTGGTCAGCGGTTTGGCCGAGCTTGGTTTTGAGAGCTTTCAGCTCGTTATCCAGGCTGGTGAACTGCTGTTTCAGGTCTGTCAGGGCCGTGCTTGATGCCTGGGCCTGCTCAGCCTGCTGGGTCGCGAGGGTCACCAGGCTTTCCAGGGCTTCACCGATGTCGGAGAAAGTGGCAGCGTCCTTGCCATCCTTGTCCTTGCTCAGTTTGATGAACTCACCGAGTTTGGCCTTGATTGCTGCAAAAGCACTCGGCTGGTCGGTGACTTCTTCGAATTCGAGTTCAGCTTCTTCGGCGGCGCTGAACAGGTTGTCTTTGTCCTGTTTGCGGCCGGCCAAGGTGCCGTGTTGTGCGCTGAAGCTGAGGGCTTCGGTGCCCAGGCTGGCTGGGGAGTCAGTAATGGCGAGCCCGACCAGGTAGGCCTTGCCGCTGTCGGCGAACTTCGGCTGGATCTCGACTGAGGTGTAAACCTTCTGACCTTTCTTGTTCAAGGCCAGCAGCGCTTCGTTGGGTTCGAGCTGGGCGAACAACGCCAGTTTCTTGGTGCCGGCAATTTCGACTTCTTCAGCCTTGAGCGCCAATACGTCGCCGTACGCGCCGAATTCGCCACCCGGCCAGTAACCCTTGATGTGTTCGCAGTTGATGCGAGCGCCATAAGTGTTCGGGCTGTATTGCGAGGCCATATCGGCAATCCAGCTCCGTTCGATGATGCGGCCATCGGTGGTCGCGCCTTCTACGGCAACGCGGGTCCACTTGGAGCGGAATTTCTTGGTTGGTTGAGTGCTGGCGGCCATGCGGGCTGTCCTCGATGCGGTGGCGGCGTACTGCCGTTGCGTTGAGGGCATGTTCGTGAGCTGGCGTGCAGCGAGCAACGAGGCGACCTTGTAGGGCGGGCTCTTACAAGGAGTGGCGCGGGTACAGCACGCGCGTGCGAGGCAGCATCTGCGCCATGAATGCTCTCGCTGAAATTCCCGTCCGTGATAACCGTCGCCAGGCCAAGTTTTTGTACTGGACAGGCTGGCGCATCACCGAAATTGCCGAATACCTGGACGAAAAAGAGAAGACCGTCCACAGCTGGAAGGCCCGTGACGAGTGGGACCGTGCGGATAACGTAGAACGCATCGGTGGGGCTCTGGAAGCGCGGTTGGTGCAGTTGATCCTGAAAGACGGCAAGAGCAGCGGCGATTTTAAAGAAATTGACCTGCTCCACCGGCAACTGGAGCGCCAGGCCCGAATTGAGCGGTTCCAGGGCGGCGGTACCGAGGCTGAGTTAAACCCGAAACTGAATGGCCGCAACAGCGGGCCGAAGAAAAAGCCGAGCCGCAACGAGTTCAGCGAAGAGCATATCGAGCTGCTCACTCAGGCGTTTATCGATGGGTGCTTCGGCTATCAGTTGGATTGGTACAAGGCTGGCAATCAGCGCACCAGGGCCATCCTGAAAAGCCGGCAGATCGGGGCGACGTTCTACTTCGCTCGGGAGGCGTTAATTGATGCGCTGACCACGGGGCGCAACCAGATCTTCCTGTCGGCGTCGAAGAATCAGGCCCACATTTTCAAGTCGTACATTCAGTCCTTTGCCAGTGAAGTGGTCGGCGTCGAGTTGACCGGTGATCCCATTACGCTGGCGAACGGCGCCGAGCTGCACTTCCTGGGTACCAACGCCCGAACCGCCCAGGGCTACCACGGCAATTTCTACTTCGACGAATTCTTCTGGACGTTCAAGTTCAAGGAACTGAACAAAGTCGCCTCGGGTATGGCGATGCAGAAACAATACCGCCGCACCTATTTCAGCACCCCGTCGAGCATGGCCCATGAGGCCTACACGTTCTGGACGGGGGAGCGATTCAACAAAGGCAAACCCGCCGCAAACCGAATTTCTGTGGATGTTTCCCACGATGCCCTGCAACAGGGGCGGTTGTGCGAGGACAAGGTGTGGCGCCAGATCGTCACGATTTTGGACGCCGAGCAGCGCGGCTGTGACCGATTTGACCTTGAGGAACTGCGTCAGGAGTACGACGCCGAAGCGTTCCAGAACCTGCTGATGTGCCAGTTTGTGGATGACGGGGCGAGCATCTTCCCTCTGTCGATGTTGCAGTCATGCATGGTGGACAGCTGGGTTGACTGGGCCGAGGACTACAAACCGATGGCGCCGCGCCCGTTTGCCGACCGCCAGGTGTGGTTGGGTTATGACCCGGCCGAAACGGGCGATAGCTCTGGTCTGGTGGTCGTGGCGCCGCCGATGGTGCCAGGCGGTAAGTTCCGGGTGCTTGAGCGTCACCAGTTCCGTGGCATGGATTTCGCGGCGCAGGCCGAATCCATCCGCATGGTGACCCAACGATATTGGGTGACCTACATCGGCATTGATGTAACAGGCATGGGCTCGGGCGTGGCGCAGTTGGTGCGGCAATTCTTCCCCGGTCTGACAACATTCAGCTATTCGCCAGAGGTGAAGTCACGCCTGGTGATGAAGGCCTATGACGTGATCAACAAGGGCCGATTGGAGTTCGACGCCGGCTGGACGGACTTCGCGCAATCACTTATGGCCATCCGCAAAACCGTCACCGCCAGCGGCCGGCAATTCACCTATACCGCTGGGCGTAGCGAATCGACCGGCCACGCCGACCTGGCCTGGGCCCTTTTTCATGCATTACACCACGAACCGCTCGAAGGGCAGACGGCTGCCAATACCGGGCGGATGGAGCTTTTTTGATGAGTACAGACAATGAGGTGGCGGTTGCCACGGAGCAGGCGGTGAGTGACCACAAGTCGGTGGCGTTCACGTTCGGCGAGCCGGAGTCGGTGTTATCGGCAAGGGAGATATTCGACTCGCTGGAGTGCTGGTTTAACGGGCGTTGGTATGAGCCACCGTTGTCCCTGGACGGGCTAGCCCGGTCGGTTAAGGCCAGCGTTCATCTTGACTCGGGGCTGCGATTCAAGCGCAACCAACTGACCCGCACGTTCATTCCTCACAAGCTGCTGAGCCGGGAGGCGTTTGACCAGTACGCACAGGACTACTTGGCATTGGGCAATGGGTATGTGGAGGCGCGGCGGTCATTGCTGGGTACGACTGTAGCTCTGAAGCCCGCACTGGCGAAGTACATGCGGGTAGGGAAGGACGGACACTTTTTCCAAGTGCAGGGTTGGAAGAATGAGCATGTGTTTGACCAGGGCAGTGTTTTCCACTTGCGTGAGTTGGATCTGCATCAGGAAATTTACGGGTTGCCGGAATGGCTGTGTGCGTTGCAATCCGCGCTGTTGAACCAGTCGGCGACGTTGTTCCGCCGCAAGTATTACGAGAACGGCAGCCATGCCGGTTTCATCCTGTATATGACGGACGCGGCGCAAAACGAATCTGATATCGATGACTTGCGTACGGCGCTGAAGAACTCCAAAGGGCCTGGCAACTTCCGCAACCTGTTTGTGTACGCGCCGAACGGGAAGAAGGAGGGCATTCAGTTGATCCCCGTGAGCGAGGTTTCGGCGAAGGACGAATTCAACTCAATCAAGGATCAGACCCAGGGCGATGTGCTGGCGGCGTTGCGGGTTTATCCACAGCTGATGGGTATCGTGCCGAAAAACGCGGGGGGCTTTGGCTCGCCGAAGGAAGCGGGGGAGGTCTGGGCCACCCTGGAGCTTGAGCCGATTCAGACACGGCTGGCTCTACTCAATGATTGGGTAGGCGAGGAGGTCGTGCGCTTCAAGCCCTTTAATCAAGGATCGGGGGAGTAGTACCCCCGCGCAGTAAACGAGGCGACGAGCCGGTGCGCTAACACCAGCTCGACGCTGAATCACTCGAACACGCCGAGTGCTCCAACCAAGGCCTCGCCCCACTGCGCAGGGGGTGCGAAGCCTAAGCGAATCCAATTGTCGAAACAAGGATCACTTATGAGCACACCAATAATCCCGTGGATGGGCGGCAAGCGCCGCTTGGCAGATCGTCTAATTCCACTGTTCCCACCCCACGAATGCTACGTCGAGGTTTTTGCCGGTGGTGCCGCGCTTTACTTCATGCGGCCCCAGGCGGCACCCGTTGAAGTCCTCAACGATATCAACGGCGACCTGGTGACGTTGTACCGGGTTGTGCAGAACCACCTGGAAGAGTTCGTGCGCCAGTTCAAGTGGGCGCTCAGTTCCCGCCAGGTGTTCGAATGGCAGAAGATGACCAGGCCGGAAACCCTCACCGATATCCAACGGGCTGCCCGGTTTTTCTACCTGCAGCACCATGCCTTTGCCGGCAAGGTCAGTGGGCAGACCTTCGGTACCGCAACCACTGGACCAGCCATCAACCTATTGCGGATCGAGGAGAACTTGTCAGCAGCCTGGCAACGGCTGTCTGGTACCTATGTTGAAAACCTGGGCTGGCTTGAATGTGCCGAGCGTTACGACCGGCCGCACACCTTTCATTACATGGACCCGCCTTACTGGCAGACCGCCGGCTATGGCGTGGACTTCCCCTTTGAAAACTATGAACGGATGGCCGACTTCATGCGGCGGTGCAAGGGGAGGGTAATGGTGAGCATCAACGACCACCCCGACATCAGGCGGGTGTTTGAGGGCTTCCATTTCGAGACTGTGGACATCCGCTACAGCACAGCGAATCAACGGCAGGGCAAAGCTGAGGTCAGTGGAGAGTTGGTGATCATGAACTGGGAGCCATCGGCATTGGGAGGGTTGTTCTGATCTGATTACAGCGTCAAAACAATGAGCCGCCCTTGAGGCGGCTTTTTGCTGTCTGGAGGTTGGCTTTCATCATGGAAAAGTCGGCACGGAACGATGAAAGATCGCCCATCTGCGGCGTGAAAAAACCCAGTTCAACATAGCATTTGCACGGTGTCACGGCAAGGTTAAAGGGTTGTTCGGGCCAGTAAATGCTGGGCTTTCTTGGGGGGTGAGGCTCTATCGCCAGTGGCGGCAGTGAGGGTCGATGATTCGCGTTCGGGGAGTTGGCGTGCCACAGGTTGAGCGTGGGGGACTGACGTGCTACATGGCGAGCCAGTGACGTGGTCCTGCACCTGGCGCGCGCCGTCGTCCCCCCACCTCGCCTGCGGGCTAAAT
This sequence comes from Pseudomonas sp. MD330_10, assembly GCF_042610415.1. Lineage (NCBI taxonomy): Bacteria > Pseudomonadati > Pseudomonadota > Gammaproteobacteria > Pseudomonadales > Pseudomonadaceae > Pseudomonas > Pseudomonas sp. MD330_10. Next base: position 98,139 of record NZ_JBHGZU010000002.1, on the reverse strand, counting down.
GGGTCGTTTTTTCTGCGCACCTGCGTACCACTCTCGACGGCGTAGGCTGGGGCTTGCTCGGCGTTTTAGAGGGTGCAGAAAACCTGCGGAATCCTGCGAAGGTGGATGTTTTTGGCAACCCTCATTAGCACGCACGCACAGCTGAATTCAGTAGGTGCCTCGGGAAAAAGGTTAGTTTTTTTTTGAGGGGGGTGTTGTGACTTGGAAGGCCCGTGTTTGTTGGGCTTGAGACCTAACTTTGATGGGTTAGGTTGGGTTAGGTCTAAGGTTAGTAATTCGTAAGCTATTGTTTTTAAAGGGATTAATTTATTGAATATTTAACGCTAATAAAGGTTAGGAAATAACCAGACCTAACCCAAAAGCTAACCTTGCCAACCATTCGAAAAGCCATAACAAACAAGGCTTTCAAGGCGCTCTGAAAAAAACTAACCCTCCTAACCTCTTTCCCGTGGGTCAACATGAAAACGCGAGAGGTCTCTAGGGCGGGCTGCTTCTGAGGCTTTGCGCGGCATTGCGCAGTACTCACGACCTTTGCGTTCACGCGCCCACACTCTCGCTCACACAGCGTCAGATATTTGCGTTTACATCGGATGTTGGAATCGGCGCGACAGGCATTGGCAATCAGTACCACGGCGCAACATCAAGCGTGCCTCTTGACTCGAACGATAAAGTCACTGACCTGCGCCGGTGTCAGGCAATTCAATTTCCCGAAGGTCGCCAGGTGCTGAATCATTGCTTCATGACTGCCGGGTTGCCGGGCGATCATGCGACGGCAGGTCTTTTCCAGGATCAATCGCGCCATCTGCGGGTTCTCGACCTTCGTCGCATCGAAGGCCAGCGCGATGGCGGTGGCCAGCTCGCCCAGGTCCGGGTCCTTGCGTTGCAGTGCCCTGAGCGCATTCATCTGCCGTGCGGTGATGGGTAGCGACACGTCTCTCGTCCTTAGCGATCATACTCAGCCGTTATCAAGGGCAATAGTAGACCAAGCTCCCGGGGTCTGGTTTCCGCCAAGCGCAAAAAAGCCCGCCTGAGCGGGCCTTGATGTGGGGAGCCATTGAACATGGGGTGCGTTATTGGTAACGCGGCATCACTGCTAAACAGCCGGCGGGTTCCCAAATTCTTCGGGTGTCATTTCACCTAGGTACGACAGACTGATCATAATTGCATTAGGCTGCGCACCAGCGATTTTCCGTGCGGCAACAATCACCGGATGAGAAAACTTCGGCTCATGTAGCGCCATGGCACCAGACGTGTAGGCCACTGAACCATTGGCATCCGTTTCGAGAAATACAAAGTAGTAACAATGCTGCTTTTCCATAGGGTGATGCTCCTTGAGTAGTGGCCCATTCTAAGCAAAGCGGCCGAGGCGGCGGGGGTTCCTTTCTGTTCGATACGCGTTACTGGTAACGCTTAGCCAGTTACGTGCTAACCCAGTGTGAAATCTTTCATTGTGAGTTCAGTTTCCGCAGACTTGCCCAGTACATACTTGATATGGCTGCTGGGAACGCACGGTACGTTGGAGTCTCTTTCCGCATTGGCGATAAATTTTTACGGGCGATCCTGCTTCTTCAGCTTGGCTAAGCCTTGTTTGATGTGGCCTGCATTCTCACCGAGCGTTTGAAGGGCGCCACGGACGTTTCCACCAGTCGTCAATTCGCCACGCTCTTCTGTCCATAACACCAGCTCCATTACTGCCGCCTCTAACGCCAGTTGGTTCTCATACATCCTTTCCAGCACATCCGCTAGTGAGTATTCGCTCGCCATCAATATCGCCCTGGATCCTAAAGCTTGAAGCATAGCAGCGGATATTCGCGAAGCCGATACGTGCGAAGAACTGCCGTCCTTTGCAGGGGGGTGGTACAGAAGTGGTACGGACATATTTATGGTTCGCTACAGGGTACGTATTTAAAGGCCTGTAGAGTTAGTAGTTCCAATCCATCATCGGGGCGACGGAGAAGCGGCGGGAGAGTGGAGCGGGTTGTAAGAGCATGGGGGGATCTGAGTCAGCGAGGCGAATGGGGCGCAGTTTATCAGGGATGCATCCGAAACGTTGCGCGTTCAAGAGCCTCGTCTCCGTCCGGCAGGAGCCTGAACCCATCCTGTCGCGCGTTAAAGTTTCATCATCGTTTCTGCCCGGTAGGTCTACGATCTGCTCAAGCGAGGACTGCCGAGCCTCCAGCCCCTAGGGAACCGAAAATGACTTCAAACCTTGTCAAAGTCGTGTTGATCGCCGGTGCGTTGCTGTTGAGCGCGTGTTCATCGTCTTCTGCTGTCAACAGCGACCCGTGTTTTTCAGGCGGGTGCCAAGCCTTTGGCGACCACAGCCCGAACAAAGCCGCCAAGATGAATTTTGGCGGCAGTGGGTTGGGGAGCAGTTATGGGGAGTATGGGGCGGGGTTGTTGCATGACGATTGATGGGGTGGTGGGTCAGTCAGTGGTGTATTGACTGGCCCATAGCTATCGGGGGCAAGCCCCCTCCCACAGTTTGATCTCCAGTGGAGCGGGTGGCGTTAGTGGCCGCCTTGCATGCGGCGGGCGATCAAATAGATGCCCAGGCCGACCAGTGCGGTGGCGGCGCCGATGTAGCCGGTGCTGGTCCAGCCGTACCCGGCGGTGATCGCCATGCCGCCGAACCACGGCCCCAGGGCGTTCGCGAGGTTGAATGCCGCATGATTGGAGGCCGCTGCCAGGCTGGGGGCTTCGTGGGCGATGTCCATCAGGCGGATTTGCAGCGGTGCGGCCAGTGACACCATGGTGCCGACCAGGCCCATGCTTAGCAGCACGCCCCATAACGAGGATGCGGCGACGGGGAAGAACAGCAGCACCGCCATCGACCACACCAATATCAGGCCCACCGCGCGAAATTGCAGGCGGTCGAAAAGCTTACCGCCGGCGATATTGCCGATGATCCCGCCCACACCGAAGGCTGCCAGGCCGAAGGGGATCCACTGGGGCGACACCTTGGTCACTTCCAGCATGGTCGGCGCCAGGTAGCTGAATACGCAGAACATCCCGGCAAAGCCGATGGCGCCGATAGCCAGGGCCATCCAGACCTGGGGTTTGGTGAAGGCGCGCAGTTCTTTGCGCGGGTCGCTGCGTTGTTCGTCATGGCGGTGGGGCACGAACTGCCAGACCAGAGCGATGGTGCACAGAGCAATCGCACTCACCAGTGCAAACGCCGAGCGCCAACCCAGGTACTGGCCGAGGAAGGTGGCGATGGGGTTGCCCAATAGCATGGCCAGGGTCAGGCCCATCATCACGCGGGCCACGGCGCCGGCGCGTTTGTCGGTGGGCACCATGCTGGAGGCCACCACGGCGGCAATGCCGAAGTAGGCGCCATGGGGCAGGCCGCTGATAAAGCGAAACGCTACCAGCGAGCCGAAGGTCGGGGTAAACGCCGTGGCCAGATTGCCCAACGCATACAGCCCCATCAGCAACAGCAACATGTGTTTGCGCAGCAATTTGGCGCCGAGGATCGCCAGCAGCGGCGCGCCGACCATTACGCCCAACGCATAAGCGCTGATGGCGTGGCCGACCTGGGGTTCACTCAAGTTCAGGTTATGGGCGATGTCGGGCATCAGGCCCATGATGGCGAATTCGCCGGTGCCGATTGCAAAAGCGCCCACGGCCATGGCCGCTTCCATTTTGGCGGCACTGCGCGCGGGCAGCACATGCCCGGGTGTTTGCTGGATAGACATGAATCGCTCTGTTTTGATGAAGGGCACGAAAGACAGCCGCCGATGCTACGCAAGCAACGACGAAGGTGTCTAGAACAGCCATTTGCACCAGAGTTCCCGCGCGATTGCCAGGCTGTGACCCCACGTCGCGCCCGCCAGGCTTGACACTGTGGCCGATCCAGCGCGCTAAAGCGGTTGTTTTGGCGTTGTCAATTAGCCAAACAGCGCATAACGGCCTTTTGCCGTGATATTCTGCGCGCCGTCCTGGTTTGGTCTGTTCCCGCAACGTACTCCTGTATACGTCGCGTGGGGCGGCTGTCGCCGGGTAGCTGAAGCCAATAATGATAAGAAGTCAGCGCAGAAGGGACATAAAAGTGAAGTCGATACGTCGGCTTTGTGTGCCCACCCTGCGACCCTGAATTGACTGTGCACACCTCGCGGTGCGTTGCCTGGCGCAGCGCGATGGCGGCGTGCCCAGGCGCAGGGGCTGCGGGGCGGATGGCGTTTTATCATAGGTGCTACTGATGTTTAAGAAAGTTAACACTGCCCTGCTGGGGCTGGCGTTGTCGATGGGGATCACGACCGCGCAAGCGCAAGAGCCTCAGAAAGTCGATGTGCTGCTGATCGGCGGCGGCATCATGAGCGCGACCCTCGGCGTATGGCTCAACGAGCTGGAGCCGGATTGGTCGATGGAGATGGTCGAGCGTCTCGACGGCGTCGCCGAAGAAAGCTCCAACGGCTGGAACAACGCCGGTACTGGTCACTCGGCTCTGGCTGAGCTGAACTACACCCCAGAAGACAAGAACGGCAACGTTGAGATCCCGAAAGCGGTCGAGATCAACGAAGCGTTCCAGATCTCCCGTCAGTTCTGGTCCTGGCAGGTCCAGCAGGGCGTGCTGAAGAACCCACGTTCGTTCATCAACTCCACACCGCACATGAGCTTCGTGTGGGGCGATGACAACATCAAATTCCTGAAAAAACGCTACGAAGCCCTGCAGGCCAGCCCGCTGTTCGCCGGTATGCAGTACTCCGAAGACCCGGCGCAGATCGCCAAATGGGTGCCGCTGATGATGGAAGGGCGTGACCCGAACCAGAAAATCGCGGCCACTTGGACCCCGATCGGCACCGACGTGAACTTCGGCGAAATCACGCGCCAGTTCGTCGCGCACCTGCAAACCACTCCGAAGTTCGATCTGAAGCTGTCCAGCGAAGTGCAGGACATCACTAAGAACGATGACGGTTCGTGGCGCGTCAGCTACAAAAACCTGAAAGACGGCACCAAGACTGAAACCGACGCCAAGTTCGTGTTCATTGGCGCTGGCGGCGGTGCACTGCACCTGCTGCAAAAGTCCGGCATTCCTGAAGCCAAGGAATACGCAGGTTTCCCGGTGGGTGGCTCGTTCCTGGTGACCGAGAACCCGACCATCGCCGAGCAGCACCTGGCTAAAGCCTACGGTAAAGCTTCGGTCGGCGCGCCGCCGATGTCGGTGCCGCACCTGGACACCCGTGTGCTGGATGGCAAACGCGTGATCCTGTTTGGCCCATTTGCGACCTTCTCCACCAAGTTCCTGAAGGAAGGTTCGTACCTGGACCTGCTGACCAGCACCACCACCCACAACATCTGGCCAATGACCAAAGTCGGTATTCGTGAATACCCACTGGTCGAGTACCTCGCCGGCCAACTGATGCTGTCCGATGACGACCGTTTCAAGGCGCTGCAAGAGTACTTCCCGAACGCCAAGCAATCCGACTGGCGTCTGTGGCAGGCCGGTCAGCGCGTGCAGATCATCAAGCGTGACGAAGAGCAGGGCGGCGTCCTGAAACTCGGCACCGAAGTGGTCAGCTCCGCCGACAACACCATCGCCGGCCTGTTGGGTGCATCGCCAGGCGCGTCCACCGCGGCTCCGATCATGCTGACCGTGCTGCAGAAAGTGTTCAAGGACAAGGTCGCCACCCCGGCCTGGCAGGAAAAACTGCACCAGATCGTGCCGAGCTATGGCACCAAGCTGAACGACAGCCCGGAAGCGGTTGCCAAGGAATGGGCCTACACCGCCGGTGTCCTGCAACTGACACCACCGCCTGCAATCCCACAGCGGTCGGCACCAACGGCTACCGAGGCTGCCAAGCCTGCGGCCCAGCCAAGCAAGCCGGCGTCTGACCTGGCTCTGTAAAAAATGCTGTAAGACACAACAAAGCCCGCTGAACCGGTAACGGTCAGCGGGCTTTTTTGTGGGCATCTGTCAGAGGGTGAAGCCCTGCTTCAACTGCTCATGCAGATCGAGCGCCAAGTAGTTCGCGCTATCGGACAGCAAGTAGAGATGGTGGCGTGGCAGTTCGGGCAGTTGCACCCCTGGAATGTTTTTAGTCAGCTCGGCGGTGATGCGACTTTCTTCGATCATGCCCACGGCCAGGCCACAACTGATGGCCGCCTCCACTGCCGTGGAGCTGGCGCTTTCCAGTAGCACCCGGTAGTAGGTGCCGTTGTCCTTGAGCACCCGCATGGCGGAGGCGCGGTAGGGGCAACCGTTCAATTGCACGGCGATCGGCAGCGGCGCCTGTTCGGGTGTTGTGAAATCTTCGGAAACCACCCACACCGGTTGTATCGACCCCAACAGCTCCCCTTGTTCCAACGGCTGGGCGCTGACAATCAACGCCAGATCGATCTGCTCACGGCTGAACATGGTGAACAATTCACCACTGGATCGGGCTTCGACTTCCAGTTCGAGCAGCGGATTGTCGGCGATCAGTTGCGGCAGGAAGTCCCGCATAAAGGCCGGTGCGTAGGAGTCCGGCAAGCCCAGGCGGATTTTCCCCTGCATGCGTTGTGGGGTCAGGGAAGCGAGGAGTCGGTCATGGCTCTTTAGAAAGTCAGTGGTTTCGCTGAGCAGCTTCTTGCCATACATCGTCAGCTCCACGCCCTGATTGCTGCGGATAAACAAACGCTGACCGATCAACGCTTCGAGCTTCTGGATCTGCGTGGTGACCGTCGAGGCGCTGCGGTGCACATGTTGGGCGGCTTCATTGAAGCGCCGAAAGCGGGCCACCGCATGAAAGGTGCGCAACAGGTCGACATTCAATTGTTTGCTCATGATTCTTCTTTTAAGGATCAGTTGTGCAGATTATTCAAATATACAAAATCATGCTCGCTCCCTAGGCTTTGGGTCAAGCAGGTACGCCGGCGTGCCTGAGAACAATAAGAAAGGTAGCGCTTATGGATATCAATGAGCTGGTGGTGTCGTCGTTGAAGAACAACCACGGCTTTGAAAGCCCGATATGGACGGTTGAAAATGCCGCTAAATACGCGGCCACAGGCGCTGATTTATCGGAATGGGACCGGTTGGTCAGCGAAGAAATCCTGCACCTGATGACCTCGCTGAATCAGGAGGGCGTCGACCGCGTGGATCTGTGCGCCGCACCCTGTGGCCAAGGCGCATTGGGTCAACTGTTGCGCGCGGTGGCGGATGACCTTGTGGAGCTGGTCGGTCAAGACCGCTTGCACTATGTGGAGTTGGGCCCTGAGCCGATCAAAACCTGCGCGCTGATGCGACACCTGCTGGAGAACGGCGCTGAGCCGTTGCATTACACCGCCGTTGATATCAACCAGGCATCACACGGGGTCATGCGCCGATCGGTCGAGCCATTGCTCGCAGCGCCGCAAGGGTTTCGCTACTTGTCGACGGATTTTCGCTCGCTGTACAGGCGTCACATCGACTGCGGGCAGGATGTGACGCTGATCACCATGCTGGGGTTTCAGGAAGGCAATGAACTGCCCGACACCATCGGACAGATCCTACGGCGTATTGGTGGCGCGCGAACCTACGTGCTTTCGGAGATGCAACTGTCCACTGCCCAGGGCGACGAACACATCCAGCGCTTTTACCGGCACGACTGTATGTATCGATTCTCCGACCTGATCGGCATGAAGCTCGGCTTCCAGAAAACCGGCGAGCACGAAGTGGTTGTTTTAGAAATCGAGCACGGGGTGGATCGCTACCGCGTTGCCGCCACCTTGTTGCCCGTCAGCAAAGGCTCGGCACAGGGCTACCTGTTGACCAATGTCTGTTTGAAGTACACCCGCGAACAATTTACCCGCGTACGCCAGGACTACGGCGGTTGCCGCGTCATCGGCGAGTACTGCAGCGGTGACGGCAGCGTGCTGTTTCAGCTGTCGGAATATTGCGCGGATCACGCGGCCGTCAATTGAGTGAGGCATCACCATGAAAAGACAAAGTGAGCTACCGGTATTCGCCCAAGGCTTCGCGCGCGTCAGATCAGCCTTGCAGGCGTCATTGGCCCCCACATCCCGTTGTAAACATCCGGGCGCATTGCTCGATACGTTGCAACCTTGGCGTGACAGCTATTTGCGAACGGATGGGCCCAATCTCATGGGGAGCCGCACCCTTGCGGACTTGGGTTATGTGGAGTCGCCCTTGGCGGTTTCCACGCCTCAACAATTGACGGCCTTGGCCCAGGTATCGGGGCTGTTCAGCGAGCAGGGCATCCTCCAACTGCGGCGTGCCTGTTATCAGTTGGAGGCGGGTTCCAGCACCAGTGACTGGATCATTTCGAACCGCACCCGCGGCGTCACCGAGTCGTCCACACTGATACGCGAGATGATGAACAGTCGGGCCTTTCTGCTGGCGGTATCGCGCATTGCCGGGGTTCCGTTGGTGCCCCATCCGTTCCCGCGGGCGCGTTCCCAGGTCAACTATTTCTATCCGCCCCAGGCACACCACGACAAGGCACAGATCGGCATGTGGCACACCGACGGCACCAGTTTCGTGTTGAATATTCTGTTGTCTGAGTCCGACGAGTATGACGGCGGCGAGTTCGTCTACTTCGATGGCACCGCTGAACAGTTCGATGTCGAGGAGCTGGATCAGCGTGTGCGCAGTTGCTCGGTCAAATCCAGTGGTGATGCGGTGTATATATACGGCAGCCGTGTGTTCCATGGAGTGCGTCCGCTTACGCGCGGTCGTCGTATGTCGTTGGTGCTTTCGTTTCATTGCCCTTATAGCCAGGAGGATGTGAACAAGTTCTGGCACCTGGCTTCGGACGACGGGGTCTTGCGGACGATCCGGCCGTGGTTCCGTTTACAACACGACCTGGTACGGCCGGCCCACGAGCAGTACCAGCGGCTGGGCATCGAGCCGATCACCTTCGCCGATCTCGATCCGTTGAGCGTGGCGCCGTGAGCGCCACTCACGGCACGCCTCGCATGGGTTATGTGAAGCTGCTGCTCCTGCAGGCGGTGTTTGTCCTGTCCTGGAGTTCGGGCTTTATCGGCGCCAAATTGGGCGCGCAGAGTGCCGGTGCATTCAACCTGCTGTTCTGGCGATTTCTGTTGGTCTCGCTGTGCCTGGGCATGTTTTTGAATGTGCGGTTGCTCAAGGTTTCCTGGGCGCAGATACGCCATCACGCGGTGATCGGGTTTCTTTCGCAGTTTCTCTACTTGAGTTGCGTTTACGTGGCGATCCAGAACGGGTTGCCGCCGGGGATCGCGGCCATTATCGCGGCCTTGCAGCCGTTGATGACGGCGGCGCTGTCAACGGGGAACGCCGGGGAGCGCAGTGGTGGATGGCAGTGGTTGGGGTTGCTGATCGGGTTTGTCGGCGTGTCGATCGTCATCTCGGGGCAATACGGCAGCAGCGGGCGAAGTGTTGGCCTGGTCATGTATCTGTTGCCGCTGGTGTCGGCGTTGGGGCTGACTCTGGCAACCCTGTATGAGCGCCGTTCGGCGCAACAACACAGCACGGGCCTGGTGTTGCCGCTGTTTATCCAATCGCTGCTGACGCTGATCGGGTTTACCGCTGCGGTGTTGTATACCGACACCCTGAGCATTCCCCGTGAGCCTGAGGTACTGATCTCGATTGTCTGGCTGACGGTGTTCTCGACCTTCATTGCCTACTTGAGTCTTTGGATGCTGCTGCGGTTCATGACCGCGACCCATGTGGCAGTGCTGGTTTACCTTGAGCCGCCAGTGACCTTGGTGTGGGCGGCGTTGATGTTTGGCGATGCGATTCTCGCCTCCACCTATGCCGGCATTGCGGTGGTTGTCGCCGGTCTGATTCTGGTTCGACTCAAGCGACCGACCGTCGCCTGCACATCGTGATGCCGTCAGCTTCAGCAAGCCGACAGATATCGCCTGTTACAAATTGTCCATGGCCACGCAGGAGCATGGCTGCGGCAACGGGGGGATTTTTGACAGTGGCAGGTGTTGGGCGCTTACGCCCGAGGGGTTTGTATGTTGCTACGTTATGCGGCATTGGCGGCGGTGGTCGTGGCTGCGTCCGGGTGTGTGCAAGAGCGTGTGGTGCATGAGCGCCGACCGGTGCAACGGGAATATGTCGAGGTGGTGGCGCCGCAGCCGCCGCCGGTGCAAGTGGTCGAAGTCGAACCGCCAGCACGTTATGGCTATATCTGGTCTCGCGGTTATTGGCGTTGGGAGGGCGGTCGCTACGTGGCGGTCCATGGCCACTGGGAGCCAGTGCGCGAAGGCTATCGCTATGTGCATCCGCATTGGGTGCAGCGCAGTGATGGCTTTCACTGGCAGATTGGTGGCTGGGTGCGTTGAGCCCGGCTCAGCCCAGGCGCTTCATGCCGGCTGCCTTGGCGGCATTAGCGTCAAAGGTCGCGGTGTATTCACAGCCGGCCCCATGGGCGCACCGCTCGATCAGGCAGTCGGCGAAATCGGCTTTGCCGGCGCCGAACTTGCGTAGCGCCTGCCAGATGACTTCGGCATGTTCCAGGGTCAACTCGCGGGTGCGCAGCAGGGTTTCCAGCACGCTGACCACGTCTCGCTTGGCGCAGGCGTAGCAGCTCTGCAGGACCCACACCAATTCCACAACCGACACCAGGCTGACAAACCCTGGAGACACTGTAGTGAGGGATTCGATCAATTCGGACGCCTGAGCGGACTGAACCGGGTCGTCCTGGGTGATGTAGCGCACCAAGACATTGGTATCCAGCCCGATCATCGAGCTTTAGCTCCCTGCGCAGCGATAGCCTGGTTCATGTCATCGAGCGAGACCGCTTTGGCTGGCATTGGGATCAGTCCCTTCAGATCGCGAACGGTTTTACTCGCTGCAACGATTGAAAACCGGCCGTCTTCCATCTCGACGAATTCCACGCGGTCGCCGGTTTCCAGGCCAAGGGCGGTACGGACTTGCACGGGGATCGTGATTTGTCCTTTAGAGGTGAGGGTGGCGGTGGCCATAGCAAAGAGCTCCATCGGGGTATTCCTTACCCTAAGGTAAGGAATGATGGAGGACAAGGTCCGTTGGTCCATAGCGTGTTCGGCTCAAGTTAAAAGTGGGGTAGGTCAAAACCTAGTCCGAACTTTTAACGCTCGCACGCCCGATCCGGCGCCAAAGCAATACAAACTATGAACGCGCTTACTGCACCACGCGATAACACGGCACATACGCGGCGCCGCCGGGCAGTTTCATGCGGTGCTGGGCCACGAATGCCTTCAACAGTTCATCCAGCGGTTTCATGATCGCCGGATCGCCATGGATCTCGTACGGCCCATTTTCTTCGATCAGGCGGATGCCCTTGTCCTTCACGTTGCCCGCCACGATCCCGGAGAACGCGCGACGCAGGTTCGCCGCCAGTTCGTGAGGCGGCAGGGCGTGACTCAGTTGCAGGCTAGCCATGTTCTCGTGGGTCGGATCGAACGGGCGCTGGAAGCCTTCGTCGATCTTCAGCAGCCAGTTGAAGTGGAAGGCGTCGTTGCGCTCGCGGCGGAACTGCTTCACCTCCTTGAGGCCGGCGTTCATCTGGCGGGCCACTTCGGCCGGGTCGTCGATGATGATTTGGTAGTGCGCCTGCGCCGCTTCGCCAAGGGTGGCGCCGACGAACGCGTGCAGTTGTTGCAGATACGGCGCGGCCTGTTGTGGCCCGGTGAGGATCACCGGGAACGGCACATCGCGGTTATCCGGGTGCATCAGGATGCCCAGCAGGTACAGAAATTCTTCAGCGGTGCCGGCGCCGCCTGGGAAGATGATGATGCCGTGGCCCACGCGCACGAAGGCTTCCAGGCGTTTTTCGATGTCCGGCAGGATCACCAGTTCATTGACGATCGGGTTCGGCGCTTCGGCGGCGATGATGCCCGGCTCGGTCAGGCCCAGGTAACGCCCGCCGGTGATGCGCTGCTTGGCGTGGGAAATGGTCGCGCCCTTCATCGGGCCTTTCATCACGCCTGGGCCACAACCGGTGCACACGTCCAGGCTGCGCAGGCCGAGTTCGTGCCCGACTTTCTTGGTGTATTTGTATTCTTCGGTATTGATCGAGTGACCGCCCCAGCACACCACGATCTTCGGTTCCACGCCCGGACGCAGCGTGCGTGCGTTGCGCAGCAGATGGAACACATAGTCGGTGATGCCCTGGGAGTTGCTCAGGTCGATGCGCTGGCTGTCCAGCTCGTTCTCGGTATAGACGATATCGCGCAGGGCGCTGAACAGCATCTCGCGGGTGCTGGCGATCATTTCGCCATCGACGAAGGCGTCGGCCGGGGCATTGAGCAATTCCAAGCGCACGCCACGGTCCTGCTGGTGGATGCGCACTTCAAAGTCTTTGTAGGCGTCGAGGATGGTCTTGGCGTTATCGATATGCGCGCCGGTATTGAGGATCGCCAGGGCGCATTGGCGGAACAGGGTGTAGATGCTGCCGGTACCGGCTTCGCTCAGTTGCTGGACTTCGCGTTGGGAGAGGGTTTCGAGGCTGCCCTTGGGGCTGACGGAGGCATTGATGACTTGACGTTGGGGCATTCTGATTCCTTGAAAGCGCAGCCACCGCATCCCCTTGGGGGCGATGGCTTGAGAAAGGTGGGCGCCGATCACGGTCGCACGAGACGGTTTTTACCTCAGCCACACGGCCGAGCGCAAACACCGTCCAGCACCATCATGCCGCAGAACTTACTCGATCAGCTTCCAGTTTTTGTAGAAAACCCGACGCAGGGTAAAGACCATGGCGGCAAACCCGGCGATCACGGCGTTAAGCACCGCCGGCAGCGGGGTCGGCCGCACAATGTCGATAAACAGGCAGTAGCGCTTGGCGTCGTTTTTGTTGAAGGACGCGTGCATCAGGGTGTCATCGAAGATAAACAGCGGATCGTCATGCCAGTAGTGCTTGTGCTCGCCCACCTGGATATACACCCCATCGTGATGGGGCGCCGGTGCCATGTTGTAGAGCACGCGGAACATCATGCGCAGCGGGCCGAAGTGAAAAGACGTGGAGCGGTTCTCGTTGAATACCGACACGCCGATGGTTTTTACGAACGGCAGCTTTTGCCGCAGTTGCGGGATGTTCAGCGTGGTTTCGATCGGCCGACCGTACCATTGGAAAAACAACATGCCGCGTTTCTTCTCGGCCATGCGCTCATCCAGATAGCCGATGATTTCATCCTTGTGGGCCATGGCATCGTCGATCACCTGTTGCAGCTCCTCGCGCCAGGCAGGCGGCAAGTCACGCATCGTATACACATGGCGATTGCGCGAACTCAACAGGTCGAACAGGGTGTTGAACGGCGCCAGCAACCAAGTGTTGCGGCCGCTGCCGATAAAATACTTTTTGACGGTGGGCGCGTCATACAGGCCGTTGCGCAGGAAATCGTAGATCCCGCAGACCAGCACCAGGCTTAGAAAAACCACGGTGGTCATGGGAAACACTCCCATAAACAGCAGCACGCCGATAACCCAGGCAACAGACACCGCTTTTTTACGCAACGCAGCCTTATTCATGACACTCAAGCTCCAGCAGGACGCCATTCGACAGGTCCGTATCCGTGGCCGCGAGTGGTGGTTTTGAAACATGTTGAAACATTTGCGTCATCATAAGGCGTTTGCCGCCCCGTCGGCATTTTAAATAGTGCGAAATTGTGAAGGCTTTACACAGTTTTTAACCCCGCAGGGTCCCGTGCATTGGATTTTGTAAACGCAAGATTTGCGACTATCGTGACGCTTCGGTTTTTTGGACGTCATAGACCGGTACGATTGAAGTTGAATGGCTACCACTGGCCTTCGGCACCTTGGAAGAGGCAGAAATTTTATGATCATCAAACCGCGGGTTCGTGGCTTCATCTGTGTGACCGCCCACCCTGTTGGCTGTGAGGCGAACGTCAAAGAGCAGATCGACTACGTGACTCAACACGGAACCATCGAAGGCGGCCCGAAGAAGGTGCTGGTTCTCGGTGCCTCCACCGGCTACGGCCTGGCCGCGCGCATCAGTGCCGCGTTTGGCTGCGGCGCCGATACCCTGGGCGTGTTTTTTGAGAAAGAAGGCGAAGAAGGCAAGCTGAGTTCCGCCGGCTGGTACAACAGCGCCGCGTTCGAGAAGTTTGCCGTCGAAAAAGGCCTGTACGCCAAGAGCATCAACGGCGACGCGTTCTCCGACGAGATCAAGCGCCTGACCATCGACACCATCAAGAAAGACCTGGGCAAGATCGACCTGGTGGTCTACAGCCTGGCCGCGCCACGCCGTACCGACCCGAAGACCGGTGAAGTCTACAACTCCACGCTCAAGCCGATCGGCAAGGCCGTGACCCTGCGTGGTATCAACACCGACAAGGGCGTAGTGGTCGACACCACCCTGGAGCCGGCGACCCAGGAAGAAATCGACGGCACCGTGAAGGTCATGGGTGGCGAAGACTGGCAACTGTGGATCGACGCCCTGCGTGACGCGGATGTACTGGCCGAAGGCGCCAAGACCACCGCGTTCACCTACCTCGGCGAAAAGCTGACCCAGGACATCTACTGGAACGGCTCCATCGGCGAAGCCAAGAAAGACCTGGACAAGAAAGTCCTGACCCTGCGTGAAAACCTCGCGGCATTGAAAGGCGACGCCCGCGTGTCGGTACTCAAGGCGGTGGTCACCCAGGCCAGCTCCGCGATTCCGATCATGCCGCTGTACCTGTCGTTGCTGTTTAAAGTGATGAAAGAACAGGGCACCCACGAAGGTTGCATCGAGCAGGTCTACGGCCTGTTCAAGGACAGCCTGTACGGCAAAGCGCCGAAGCTCGACACCGACGGCCGCCTGCGTGCCGACCTGGCTGAGCTGGAGCCGAAAGTCCAGGACGCCGTGGCGGCGCTGTGGAACCAGGTGACCGATGAAAACGTCGACGAGATCAGCGATTTTGCCGGCTACAAGGCGGAATTCCTGCGCTTGTTCGGCTTTGAAGTCGAGGGTGTGGACTACGAGGCTGACGTGAACCCGACGGTGAAGATCAACGGTCTGATTCAAGCCTAAAGCGCGGTTAAAAATGTTGGAGGGGGCTTGCCCCGATGGCGTCGCGTCAGACAGCTCAGCTGTAGCTGAGCTACCGCCGTCGGGGGCAAGCCCCCTCCCACTTTGATTTGTGTGCGTTTCAGAGGTTTCTTACGCTTCAGCGCGCCGTTCCCTCCCTTCAAATCTGCCAGACTCCTCCCGCTATCAAGCCAAGCCAACGGAGGATCTGATGACGATTCGTGCAGTAGTTTTTGATTTCGGCGGTGTTCTCTTCGATTGGAGCCCGCATCACCTCTACCGCAAACTGATTGCCGACGATCAAGAACGGCAGTGGTTCCTGGATAACATCTGCACCCAGGCCTGGAATACCGAACAGGATGCGGGGCGGCCGCTGGCCGAAGCCACGCAAATCCTGATCGATCAACACCCCCAGCATAGATACCTGATCACGGCCTATTACGACCGCTGGCACGAAATGCTGCGCGGCCCATTGCCTGAAGGCGTGGCGATTCTCCAGGCCTTGCACACCGCAAACATGCCCTTGTTCGGGCTCACCAACTGGTCTGCCGAAACCTTCCCCTATGCTCGTAAACACTACCCGTTCCTGCAGTGCTTGCGTGACATCGTCGTGTCTGGCGAAGTGAAACTGATCAAGCCCGACCCGGCGATCTACCACGCCAGCCTCGCGCAGGTGCGTGCCCATCTGGCCGATATCCAGCCGAGCGAAGTGGTGTTCATCGATGACGTGGCCGACAACGCCGAAGCCGCCAGCGCTTTGGGTTGGCAGGGCATTCATCATGTATCGGCCGAGCAGACATCGGCACGGTTGCGTGAATTGGGCGTGGGCTTTTAGCGCGCCCATTTCTCCATCACAAAATCGACAAACGCTCGCAACTTGGGCAGGCGATAACGATCCTGGCCGTACAGCACATGCATGGGACGGCTGGGCAATTGATAGTCGGTCAGCAACGCCACAAGGTTGTCGCTGTGCAGATCGGGCTGGACCAGCGCATCGGGCAGCATCACGATGCCCATGCCTTGCACCGCCGCTTGGCGCAGGGCTTGTGAGCTATTGATGGTCAACGATCCCGACACCGGGATTTCCACTTCGCCGTCCGCTCCCGTCATGCGCCAGAGCTTGTCGGCGTTGCGCCAGTCGTCGGTGGACGGATAGGCGAATGCCAGGCAGTCGTGGAGTTGCAGGTCTTCGGGCTTGGTCGGCGTGCCGCGTCGCGCCAGGTAGCTCGGCGAAGCGCAGAGGGTGATGGTGTAGTCCTGCATGGGCCGGGCGATCAGGCTCGACGGTTCCAACTCGCCCAAGCGGATCGCCACGTCGAAGCCACTGTCGACCAGGTCCATGCGCTGGTTGCTGAGCACCACATAGAGCTTGATCTGCGGATAACGTTGGGAGAATTCGCTCAACGCCGGCGCCAGGCGCTCGGTGCCGAAGGCGGGTGGGGCGGTGATGCGCAAGGTGCCTCTAGGCACGTCGCTGTGGGCCTGTTCGGCCAGTTGTTCGGAGTCGGCCACCAGCCCCAGCACCTCCAGACAGCGTTGGTAATACTGGCCGCCGAACTCCGTAAGGCTCTGCTTGCGCGTGGTGCGCTTGAGCAGGCTGACTCCCAGGCGCTGTTCCAGGGCTCGCAGGTGGTTGCCGACCATCGTGGTCGACATGCCGCAGGCGTGGGCCGCCGCTGTCATGCTGCCGGTCTCCACCACTTTTACGTACACCGACATTGCCTGGAACAGATCCATTATCAAGCCCTGATTTAAAGTCATTGCACAAATGCGCAGTTTATCCAGCTCAGGTGGCTAACGATACTGAGACCATCAACCTGATGACTTGGAGCCCGCACCATGACCGCCGCCTGCCTTATGACCACCTACCAACCCTTGGCCCTGAGCTTCGCCCGTGGCCTGGGCACGCGTCTGTGGGACCAGCAGGGTCGCGAGTACCTCGATGCGGTGGCGGGTGTGGCGGTGACCAATATCGGGCATTCCCACCCGCGTCTGGTGGCGGCCATCAGCGAGCAGGCCGGTCTGTTGTTGCACACCTCCAACCTCTACAGCATCGACTGGCAACAACGGCTGGCCCAGCGTCTTGCGCAGCTGTCCGGCCTGGATTGCGCGTTCTTCAACAATTCCGGTGCCGAAGCCAACGAAACCGCGCTCAAACTGGCGCGCTTGCACGGCTGGAAAAAGGATATCGAAGAGCCGTTGATCGTGGTGATGGAGAACGCTTTCCACGGGCGCACCCTGGGCACCATGGCGGCCAGTGACGGGCCGTCGGTACGCCTTGGGTTTCAGCGCTTGCCGGGGAATTTTCTCAAGGTCCGGTTCGGTGACTTGGCCGCCATTGAGGCGATCACCCGCACCCACGGCGCACGTATCGCGGCTGTGTTGCTGGAGCCGATCCAGGGCGAAAGTGGCGTACTGCCCGCGCCGCCCGGCTATTTGCGTGGCCTGCGCGATCATTGCACCGCCCACGGTTGGCTGATGATGCTCGATGAGATCCAGACCGGCATCGGTCGCACCGGTGCGTGGTTCGCGTTCCAGCATGAAGGTATCGTGCCGGACGTGATGACCTTGGCCAAGGGCCTTGGCAATGGCGTGCCGATCGGAGCTTGCCTGGCGCGGGCCGGTGTGGCGCGCTTGTTCACGCCGGGCAGTCATGGCAGCACGTTTGGCGGTAACCCGCTGGCTTGCCGGGTGGGCTGCACGGTGATGGACATCATCGAAGAGCAGGGCTTGCTGCACAACGCCGCGCAACAGGGCGAACGCTTGCTGGCGCGGCTGCGCGTGGAGCTGGCGGAACACCCCCAGGTGCTGGCGATTCGCGGGCAGGGCTTGATGATCGGCATCGAACTGGCCAACCCGTATCGCGACCTGGCCCAGCGCGCCGCCCAGGAACATGGGCTGCTGATCAATGTGACGCGGGGCAAGATCATCCGCCTGCTGCCGCCGCTGACCCTGGACGGCAAGGAAGTCGAGATGATCGTGCGGGCCATTAGCCGGTTATTGGATCAGGGCCATTGAGCCATTCTTGGTTGAGGGTTTCGGTGTCACCCAGGTATTCCAGCAACCACGCCATGGCCGGGGACAGCTTGTTCTGCGCCCAGGCCACGCAGGACGGGCTGGCGGGGAAGGGGCGGGTGAGTCGCAGCGCTACCAGCTCGCCGCGTTCGATCCACGGCGTCACTTGATGTGCCGGCGCCATGCCGACACACAGGCCGTCGCGCAGGCAATCGATGGCGGACGCCCAGTTGGGCACAACCAGGCGCCGTTGGTTATCCAGGGTCCAGGTATCTCGCTTGGGCAGGTTGCGCGAGGTATCGGTCATGCACAGCGAAGCGAAGGGGCGCAGCTGATCGTCGTTGAGCAAGCCTTCGGCCCTCGCCAGCGGGTGTTCTGCGCTGACCACGCACAGCCAGTTCAACAGGCCCATGTCGCGGAAGGTAAAGTGGCTGGCCACCGGCACCGCGCTGGTGGCGCCGATCACAATGTCGGTGCGCTCGTCGGCCAGGGCATCCCATACGCCGTTGTACACCTCGTATTCCAACAGCAATTCCACCTCAGGGAACTGTCGATAGAAATCCAGCACCAGTTGCCGGCAGCGTTGGGGCTTGACGATGGAGTCCACTGCCACCTTCAACTGGCCGCTCCAGCCATTGGCCACCTGCTGGCACAAGCGCCGCGTGCCGAGCATTTTCTTCATCACCCCCCGGGCTTCGTCGATAAACAGGCGGCCGGCGGGGGTCAGTTCCACGTCACGGTGACGTCGCACGAACAACGGCACCGCCAGCCATTCTTCCAACTGACGCACCGTATAGCTGATGGCTGACGGTACCCGGTGCAATTCCTGAGCGGCGGCGCTGAAACTGCCATGGCGAGCCACTGCGTCTACTACGTCCAGAGAATATTCGGACCACATGGCTATTGCCTTCAAAAATATTGATAAGAGTGCCCAATTATTATCGCTTCACACAGAATTTATCAGCTTCATAATGGGCGCTAGTCAGCAAATAGTTTGATGGCAATGTCAGCAAGGCTTCAATGAAAAATTCGTTTGGTTTCACCGGGTATCTAGCGGGCCTGAGCATGCTCGGTTATCTCGCCATGGACATGTACTTGCCGGCGTTCGGCGCCATGGGCGAGCACTTGCAGATCAGCGCGAGCGCGGTTGGCGCGAGCTTGAGCGTATTCCTCGCAGGTTTTGCGCTGGGGCAGTTGATTTGGGGGCCGCTGTCCGACCGGCTAGGACGCAAGCCAATCCTGCTCGCGGGCCTGAGCCTGTTTGTGCTGGGCTGCGTCGGGATGTTCTGGGTCGACAGCGCTGCGCAACTGCTGGCCCTGCGCTTTATCCAAGCGGTTGGGGTGTGTTCCGCCGCCGTGAGTTGGCAGGCACTGGTGATCGATCGCTACCCCGCCGATAAGGCCCACCGGGTATTTGCCAGCATCATGCCGTTGATGTCGCTGTCGCCGGCTTTGGCGCCGTTGTTGGGAGCGGTGGTGTTGAATCATCTGGGCTGGCAGGCAATCTTCGGCGTGCTGTTGGGTGTGTCGCTGGTGCTGCTGGTGCCCACCTTGTTCCTGCGCAGCGTGCCGAAACGGCTGACACAGGCGTCGGCACGTATGGGTTATGGGCAGTTGCTTAAATCGCGGGTGTTCAGCGGCAATGTGATGATCTTTGCCGCGTGCTCGGCCAGTTTCTTCGCCTGGCTGACGGCCTCTCCCTTTATCCTCGGCGGCATGGGCTACAGCCCTAACGATATCGGTTTGAGTTATGTACTGCCGACCTTGGCGTTCCTGATCGGCGGCTACAGCTGTCGCAGCGCCTTGCAGCATCTGCCGGGCAAAACGTTGCTGCCGTGGTTGTTGCTGGCCTACTGCGTGAGCATGGGCGCGCTGTACCTGGTTGCCACGTTGACCGTGCCGACCCTGACCACCTTGCTAATTCCGTTCTGCCTGATGGCGTTGTGCAACGGTGCCAGTTACCCCATCGTGGTGGCGAATGCGCTGATGCCCTTTGCGGAAAATTCCGGCAAGGCCGCAGCGCTGCAAAACACCCTGCAACTGGGGTTGTGCTTTGTGAGCAGCCTGCTGGTGTCATCGATGCTCGAACATCCGCTATTGATCACCGTGATCGTGATGCTGGCGACCGCGCCGTTGGCAGTGTTGGGATATTGGCTGGCCCGGCCGAAGGCCAATCGCGCCGAGCTGATGACAGAGCTGAACTGAAAGAGGATCCTGCGCAGCGGCTGCCCCAAAGTCTGCAAACTGTTTATGCCTGGCACACCGCAGTGTCTGGAGACAGGGCCGCTTCGCGCCCCAGCGCGGGGCAAGCCCGCTCACCACAATTTGCGGGGGGCTGCTTCCCAGTGGTGAGCAGGCTTGCCCTGCGCTGGGCTGCGCAGCGGCCCTAATGGCTGCGAATGCGGTGTGTCCGACTCACAGCAGCACCCGTGATTAAAAGGTGATTTCCATATTCACGGTCGGCGTGGAGGTGCGGCTGCCGCGGCCGCCGTCCACGCCGAATTTGTTATGCCAGTACTCGTAACCCACGCCCAGGTACAGGTTCGGTTTGACGCTCTTGCCCGGTCGCACGGCCACCATCAACGCGGTGCGCATCAGCGCTTCGGCGGCGGTGTCGCGGCCGTGGTAGTCCTCGCCTTTAGCCCCGACGTAATTGATGAACCCTTGGAATTTCGCCCCATGGTTGGCGATCTCGAACGGGCGCATCCACGTCAGGTTAAGCATGTAGGTGTCGTCGAAGGTGTGGTCGGATTCCTGGGCGCCGGGAATGCCAGTGTGGTTGCGCTCCTTGTAATACAGCAGGCTCAAGTCCAATACGCCGACAGTATTGAATTTCACGGTCGGGCCGATCACCAGCGCGCGTTTCTTCGCGGAGGCGAAGTTGTTATTTCGGTTAGCGTCGAAGCCCAGGGTCAGGGCGTAATCCTTGATCGCACCCGTGCCCAGCGGCCTGTCGAATACCCGCGACGCATAGAGCTGGTGCCGGTACACCGCGTACACCTCGCTGCCGCCGTGATCGGTGCCCTTGCGTGGGTCGCGGCTGTCGGACAGAAACACATCCAGGTTGAGGAAGTTGCTGCCGTACCGGTAGCCGCTGGCGTGGGTGAAGCTGTAGATACGCTTGCTGAATTCATCGGGGTTGTTCGGGTTGGTGAACTGCTGGCCGTAGCGAAACCCTACGCTGTTGTTCATCCACTCCACCGCGACAGCCTCCCCGCCGCCCAGCAGAGTGAGTGCGACGGTAGCGCCCTGTAATGCCTTTTTCATTGTTTTTGTGTCCTTTGGCGTTGCGGCTCATCGGCCGAATGGTTTTTGTAACGCCGGCGGAGGGTATCTTGTCTGAATGATTGTATACAACTCTATGGACATACAGTCATAGGATTGCATACAGTGGCCCCACAACAAAAACAGAGAACCCCTCACCATGACTACCCCGAAGGCGTCACCGCAGCGGCCAGAAGATGAGAATCTCGGCGTCGCGGCCAATATGGCTTACGGCCTGCAGCATGTACTCACCATGTACGGCGGCATCGTCGCCGTCCCGTTGATCGTCGGCCAGGCGGCCGGCTTATCGCCGGCGGATATCGGCCTGCTGATCGCTGCGTCGTTGTTTGCCGGTGGATTGGCGACTCTGCTGCAAACCCTTGGCCTGCCATTTTTCGGTTGTCAGTTGCCACTGGTGCAAGGCGTGTCGTTCGCCGGTGTGGCCACCATGGTGGCGATCGTTGGCAGTGACGGAGCGGGCGGTATACCGGCGATCCTGGGGGCGGTGATGGCCGCGTCCTTGATCGGGCTGCTGATCACGCCGGTGTTCTCGCGGATTACCAAGTTCTTTCCGCCATTGGTCACCGGTATTGTCATCACCACCATCGGCCTGACCCTGATGCCCGTCGCGGCGCGCTGGGCCATGGGTGGCAACAGCCGCGCGGCGGATTTCGGCAGCATGTCCAATATCGGTCTGGCGGCGTTGACCCTGGTGCTGGTGTTGCTGCTGAGCAAAATCGGCAGCGCCACTATTTCGCGTTTATCGATCCTGCTGGCGATGGTGATCGGCACGCTGATCGCGGTGCTGCTGGGCATGGCCGACTTCTCGGGCGTCGCCCAAGGGCCGATGTTCGGCTTCCCCACGCCGTTCCATTTCGGCATGCCGACCTTTCACATCGCCGCGATTATTTCGATGTGCATCGTGGTGATGGTGACCCTGGTGGAAACCTCGGCGGACATCCTGGCCGTGGGTGAAATCATCGACACCAAGGTCGATTCCAAACGCCTGGGCAACGGCCTGCGCGCCGATATGCTGTCGAGCATGTTCGCGCCGATTTTCGGTTCGTTTACCCAAAGCGCTTTTGCCCAGAACGTCGGCCTGGTGGCGGTCACCGGGGTGAAAAGCCGTTTCGTAGTGGCCACCGGTGGGCTATTCCTGGTGATCCTCGGATTGCTGCCGTTTATGGGGCGGGTGATTGCTGCGGTGCCGACGTCGGTGCTGGGAGGAGCCGGGATCGTGCTGTTTGGCACGGTGGCAGCCAGTGGGATTCGCACCTTGTCCAAGGTGGATTACCGCAACAACATGAACCTGATCATCGTCGCCACTTCCATTGGCTTCGGCATGATCCCCATCGCCGCACCGAGCTTCTACGATCACTTCCCCAGCTGGTTCGCGACCATTTTCCATTCCGGCATCAGTTCGTCGGCGATCATGGCGATCCTGCTGAACCTGGCGTTCAACCATTTCACCGCCGGCAACTCGGACCAGCAGTCGGTGTTTGTCGCGGGGACAGAACGCAGCCTGTGCTTCCACGATGTGGCGGCGCTGCGGGATGGGGATTACTTCAGGGGCGGCAAGCTGTTTGATGCCGAGGGCAAAGAGATTCCGCTGATGGCTGAACCGGCAAGGCAGCCATCAAAGCCTGAGACTTCCGAGGTGTGAAGGGGGGGAGCAAGCCCGCTTGCTCCCACACTCAACTCAACCTGCCTTGAGTGTTGCGTGCGGTACTGCGCACGCCTCATCCAAAAACTTCACCACAGTCCCCATGCACGCTTGGCGTTCTTCCACATGGGGCATGTGGCTGGAGTCCTCAAACAGCGCCCAGCGCACATCGGCGATCTCATCCAGGAACGGCTTGACCACCAGCGGTGTGGCCTCGTCGTGGCGGCCGGAGATCACCAGGGTTGGTACGTTGATCTTCGACAAACGGCCAATCGATTTCCAATCCTTCAGGCTGCCGATGACGTGGAACTCGGTGGGGCCGCTCATGGCGTGGTACACCGTAGGGTCCGAATCGACCTGGGCAAAGGTGCGGGCCACTTCTTCCGGCCATGGGTTGACCCGGCACACATGCTGGTCATAGAAGATCCGCGACGCGGCGAGGTATTCCGGGTCTTGGTAGGTGCCTGCGGCTTCGTGTTTAAGCAGGGTTTCGTGCACGCCTTCAGGCAGCAGTTTGCGCAGGCGATTGGCTTCGCTGACCCAGGTACGCATGCAGGTCGGCGAGTTGGCCGGGATAAACGCGCGCAAGCCCTTCGGCTGCAGGATCGCGTGTTCGCTGCCAAGCATGCCGCCCCAGGACTGACCCAGGATCGCGTAGTTATCGCTGATCTGCAGGTGGTCCAGCAGGTTGTTCAGCTCGGCGAGGAACAGTTCGACCGTCCAGAAGGACGGATCTTTATCGGGCAAATGGGTGGAGCGGCCGTTGCCGAGTTGATCGTAATGGATCACGGCATGCCCACTGGCCGCGACGTCCTTGAAGGCGTCGACGTAGTCATGGGTGCAGCCGGGGCCACCGTGGATGATCACCAGCGGCGTGCGGCCGCTGTTCAGGTCGCCGGTGACGCGGTACCAGGTCTGGTAGGCGCCGAACGCCGCATACCCTTCGCGGATTTTTTCGATGAATTCCATTTCGTACCCTGCTCTTTGAAAAAAAGGATCAGGGTCACGATAAGCCGCCGCGCACATTTAGGTAACTAGCAAAACAGCTAGGTTTTATCGGTGGATCAGTCTTCCAGCAGGCGGTAATGGGTAGCGCGCACCACGGCCTGTACGCGATTCTTGGCCCCCAGTTTGTGCATCGCCGAGGCCAGGTGCAGGGTCACCACGGCCAGTGAACGGCTCAACTGGGTGGCGATTTCCGCCGCGGTCAGGCCTTCGGCGGCCCATTTGAGGCACTCGCGTTCGCGTTTGGTCAGGCGGATATGCGGGTAGCTGCGCAGTTCTTTGCCGAACAGCGGGTAGGCCGCTTCCTGCAAGGCATGGGTGATCAAGCTGAAATCCGCCAGGGTGTGTTGCGCATCCTGCAGCACCGTGCGGGTCTTGCCGACGCGCAGGCCGGTCAGTGAGGCAAAACCGCCTCGGGGCAAATGGATCGGCACACTGACCCCGCAGGTCAGTTGCTGGTCGTGCAGGTAGGAAGACACTGGCGCATGGCAGGGGTCCATGACCTTTTTAAGCGGGGTATCGGCTTTGACGTCGTAGGACCACACAAACGGCGACACTGTGCTCAGCGCCAGGTGCTGCACTGGATCGATCTGATAGAAGCCTTCGCTGCACCATAAGGCGTGCCAGTCCTGCGGGGTGTTGCGCAGTTCCAGCACCGAAGGGGTGATCAACGCGCCGTTTTGGTCCATCGGCACCGGTGTGTAGTCATACACCAAGGCGTCGAAGCCCAGTTGCCGGGCGAGGATGAAAGTGTTGTCCATCTGTTCATCCAGGCTCCTGCCCGGCATCAGACGGTCGTTGAATGCAGTTAGCTTGGTCAGCATCCGTTCTGCTCCCGTTTTCATTTGAATCTCGACTTGCGCCAAGTAGAATGCCACGCCCCGGCGAAGGACTGCCAGGCCAAACCTATAAGAAATACTAGGTTATGGACGCACGGCATCCTCGGTAGTGTTGGCCTGATAAACGGCCGCTACCTGCCAGGCCGATACAACACAAGGAATGTATGCATGTGGCGTGAAATTGCCCCCGACCAGCGGTACAACGTGCAAGTCGATGGCCATAACCTCGTGGTCTACAGCTTTGGCCAGGGCGATGAGGTGCTGTTGTGCCTCAATGGCGGCCCCGGCCTGCCGTGTGACTACTTGCGCGACGCCCATGGCTGGCTCAAGGAGCATAACCTGCGAGTGGTCGCATTCGACCAGCTCGGCACGGGGGCATCAGCCAGACCGACCGATGTTTCCCTGTGGGAAATCCGCCGTTATGTCGAAGAAGTCGAAACCGTGCGCCAGGCCCTGGGCCTGGGCCGCGTGCATCTGCTTGGCCATTCCTGGGGCGGCTGGCTGGGCATCGAATACGCCATTCATTATCCCGACGCGCTCAAAAGCCTGATCCTGGAAAACACCGTCGGCGATATCCCGCACCTGTCCCAGGAACTGGAGCGCCTGCGCGGTGCCCTGGGCAGCGAAACCGTGGCCATGATGCAACGCCACGAAGCCATGGGCACCCTCGACCACCCGCAGTATCAGGCCGCGATCACCTTGCTCAACTATCGCCATGTGTGCCGTCTGGACGAATGGCCCGAGCCGGTCAAGCGCTCCCTCGGCGACTGGAATATGGGGCCTTATGAAACCATGCAGGGCCCCAACGAGTTTCTCTACGTCGGCAACCTCAAGGATTGGAACCGCATCCCTGAAATGGCCGACTTCACGATGCCCATGCTGATCACCACCGGGCAGCACGACGAACTCACGCCGGCCTGCGCCATGCGCATGAAAATGGCGGCCCGGCACGCCGAATTGCATGTCTTCCCCAACAGTAGCCATATGCCGTTTTACGAAGAACCCCAGGCATACTTCCCGGTGCTGTTGGACTTTCTCGCTCGCCATCGAGGCTGACGGATGAACCTGGCGCGTTACCGTTTCGTGCTGTACCGGCCGCTGCAACTGCTGCCGGTGCTGTTTGGCATCAGCGTGATCACGTTCGTGCTGGTGCGCTCGATTCCCGGCGATCCGGCGCGGGCGCTGCTGGGTTCGCGCAGCACACCCGATGCGCTGTTGAAAATCCGCGCCCAGTACGGCCTCGACCAGCCGCTGTGGCTGCAATATTTCTACTTCCTGAAGAACCTGCTCAAGGGCGATCTCGGCCAGTCGCTGTTATACAAGGTCGATGCGCTGAAACTGATCGTGACCCGGATCGAACCGACCCTGATGCTGGTGCTCGGCAGCGTATTGCTGGCGCTGCTGATCGCGCTGCCGCTGGCCAGCGTGGCCGCGCGGCATAAGGGCGGCTGGGCGGATAATCTGATTCGTGTCTTCACCACAGTCGGCCTGGGCATGCCGGCGTTCTGGCTGGGCTTGATGCTGATCCTACTGCTCAGCGTGCAATGGGGGCTGTTCCCGGTCTCCGGCTACGGCCGTACCTGGCTGGACAAGGCGCACCACATGGTGTTGCCGTGCTTGACCATCGCCCTGGCGTTGTCGGCAGTGCTGGTGCGCAACCTGCGTGCGAGCATGTTGATGGAGCTGCAGGCCGACCACGTCACCGCCGCCCGGGCGCGTGGGCTGTCGGAGGCGGCGGTGTTTCGTCGGCATGTGTTGCCCAACTCCCTAGTACCTGCGGTCAACTTGCTGGCGGTCAACATTGGCTGGCTGATCAGCGGCACGGTGGTCATCGAAAGCCTGTTCGCCATTCCCGGCATCGGCCAGTTGCTGGTGCGCGGCATCTTTACCCGCGATTACATGGTAGTGCAGGGCGTGGCAATGGTGCTGGCGTGCGCTACCGTGCTGGTCAATTTCGTCGCCGACCTGGTAACCGTCGCCCTCGACCCACGGGTAAAAATGCAATGAGTAGCCGCCCCCTGATTGCCCCGTGGCGCCTGCGGCTACGATTCGGTTTGCGCAATGGCCGGTTGACGGCCGCGTGGGGCCTGCTGGTTTTAGGCGTGTGGCTTGGCTTGGCGCTGTTTGCGCCGTGGATCGCGCCGTACGATCCGATTGCGCAGAATACCGATCTGAGCCTGTTGGCGCCCAGTCTGGCCCATCCATTTGGCACGGATAACTACGGTCGAGACATTCTTTCGCGTGTGGTCTGGGGCGCGCGTATTGATCTGCAATTGGCGGTGGTCGGAGTGATCTTCCCGTTTCTCATCGGTACGTTTATCGGTGCGGTCTCGGGCTATATCGGCGGTCGTTTCGACAGCGTGTGCATGCGCGTGATCGATGTGATTCTGGCGTTCCCGTTCCTAGTGTTGATGCTGGCGATCATGGCGATCCTCGGTCCGGGCCTGAAGAGCTTCTATATCGCCATGGCGCTGGTGGGTTGGGTGTCTTACGCGCGGTTGATCCGCTCGCAGATCCTGGTGCTCAAGGAAAGCGACTTCGCCTTGGCCGCCAAGAGCCTGGGCTTTGGCCACGGGCGCATCCTGTTTCGGCACCTGCTGCCCAATGCGATGTTCGGCTCGATTGTGTTTTCCATGTCCGACGCGGTGCTGGTGCTGCTCAATGGCGCAGCCGTGAGCTACCTGGGCCTGGGGGTGCAACCGCCGACAGCCGAGTGGGGCACTATGGTTGCCGAAGGCCAGGCGTTTATCACCACGGCGTGGTGGATCTGCACTTTTCCCGGCCTGGCCATCGTGACCCTTGCCATGGGCTTCAGCCTGCTGGCCGACGGTGTGGCGCAGATCCTGGGGGACCGCTCATGAGCCTGTTGCAGGTACGCGACCTGAGCGTGATCGCCAACAACGCCGGGCATGACGTGACCCTGGTGGACCGTGTCTCGTTCGACCTGGCCGAAGGCGAGATTCTCGGCCTGGTGGGCGAAAGCGGTTCGGGCAAGACCATGGCCTGTCGCGGCCTGATCCGCCTGTTGCCATCGCCCAACCTGCGCGTGCAGGGCGGCGCGGTGCGCCTGGCCGGTCAGGACCTGCTGGCCATGGGCGAGGCCGACATGCGCGCGGTGCGCGGCGGGCAGTTGGGCATGATTTTCCAGAACCCCAGCAGCCACCTGGACCCATTGATGCGCATCGGTGAGCAGATCGCCGAGGGCATTCGGTTGCATCAGGGCGCGTCGAAAAAGGACGCGCGTCGTCAGGCCGTCGAGGTGCTGCGGCAGGTCGGCATTCCCGATCCGCAGGCCCGCGTCGACAATTACCCCCACGAATTCTCCGGCGGCATGCGCCAGCGCGCGATGATCGCCGTGGCACTGGGCTGCAACCCCAAGGTGCTGATCGCCGACGAACCGACCACTGCCCTGGACGTGACCGTGCAGGCGCAGATTCTGCGTCTGTTGCTGGACCTGCGCGACCGGCGCGGCTTGTCGATCATCATGATCACCCACGACCTCGGCGTGGTGGCGCAGACCTGCGACTCCATCGCGGTAATGTATGCCGGGCGTTTGTGCGAGCTCGCCAGCAAGTACGAGGTGCTGGCGTATCCACAGCATCCGTACACCGCCGGCCTGATCGACTGCCAGCCGGCCCATAGCAGTGGCCACGCCTTGCTGCGTACCATCCCCGGCCAGCCGCCGTTGCTCGACGCATTGCCCGCCGGCTGCCGCTTCAGCCCGCGGTGCCCGCAAGTGGGCGCGTTATGCACCGAGCAGTTGCCCCATGGCGCGCGGGTGGCGTGCCACTACCCCTTGGGAGACCGCCCATGAGCCTGTTGCAGATCAAGGACCTGGAAGTCCGCTTCGCGGCCTCCGGCAGCGGCGTGTTCGGGCTGAACAAGCAGTGGGTGAGGGCGGTGAACGGTGTGTCGCTGAACCTGGCGGCCGGCGAAACCCTGGGCCTGGTGGGCGAGTCGGGCAGCGGCAAGAGCACCCTGGGCCGGGCGATTCTGCACCTCAACCCCATCAGCGCCGGGCAGGTGGTGTTCGATGGTGTCGACATGGCCCACGCCAGCGCCGTCGACATCACGCGCCTGCGCCATGAAACCGCAATGATCTTCCAAGACCCGTACGCCGCGCTCAATCCACGGCACAGCATTGGCGAGACTCTGGCCGAAGTGTTGCGGGTGCAGCGCAAGGTCGCTGCGTCGCAGATTCCGGCGCGGGTCAATGAACTGCTCGAACTGGTGGGCCTGCGACCTGAACTGGCTACGCGCAAACCCGGTGCTCTCAGCGGCGGTCAATGCCAACGGGTCGGCATCGCCCGCGCGCTAGCGGTGGAGCCGCGTTTGATCGTCGCCGATGAATGCGTGGCGGCGCTGGATGTGTCGATCCAAGGCCAGATCATCAACCTGCTGCTGGAACTGCAACAGCGTATGAACCTGGCGATCCTGTTTATCGCCCATGACCTGGCCATCGTGCGGCGCCTGTGCGACCGCGTGGCGGTGATGTATCTGGGCAAGATCGTCGAAGAAGGGCCGGTGGAAGCGGTGTTCAGTGCGCCGCGTCATCCGTATACGGCGGCGTTGATTCAGGCGATTCCCGAGATCGACCCGCAGCGGCCATTGCCGACCGAACCCCTGCCGGGCGAGCCGCCAAGCCCACTGAATTTGCCGACCGGCTGTGCCTTCCACCCCCGTTGCCGGCATGCGCGGGCAATGTGTTCCGTGGCGTTGCCGCCTACCCATCACCTGCACGAGCATCGGTACAGTTGCGTGCTTGAAACGCCTTTGCTTTAACCCTCTGCCATTCATGAACAAGGAGTTATGACATGCAATCCCGCCACTTGAAGTTACTCGCCGCCGCCACGCTGACCGCCTGGTCGCTGACCGCCGGTTTCGCCCAGGCCGCCGGTGTGCTCACCATTGGTTGCCGTGAAGACAGCACCACCTTTGACCCGATCAAAAGTGCGCAGAACCGCGATACCTGGGTGTTCGCCAATGTCTACGACACCCTGGTGCGCGTGGATAACCTGGGCACCAAGATGGAACCGGGCCTGGCTGAACGCTGGGACATTTCCAAGGACGGCCTGACTTACACCTTCACCCTGCGCGACGCGAAATTCTCCGATGGTTCGCCGATCACCGCCGCCGACGCCGCCTTCAGCCTGTTGCGCATCCGCGACAACAAAGCCTCGTTGTGGAGTGACCCGTTCAGCCTGATCGACACTGCGAAAGCCGCCGACCCGAAAACCCTGGTCGTCACCCTCAAGACCCCGGCGGTGGCCTTCCTGTCCCAGCTCGCTTCGCCGACGGTGTCGATCCTGTCGGAAAAAGCCATGACCTCCATGGGCGAAGACGCCTACTCAGAAAATCCGGTGACGTCGGGTGCGTTCACTGTGGAAGAGTGGCGCAAGGGCGATCGGGTGATCCTCAAGAAGAACCCGAACTTCTGGCAAGCTAAAAACGTCAGCCTGGACGGCGTGGAGTGGGTCTCGGTGACCGACGACAACACCCGTATGCGCATGGTGCAGAACAACGAACTCGATACCGCGATCTTCGTGCCATTCTCCCGGGTTGAAGAACTGAAGAAAGACAAAAACGTGGTGGTTCACGCCGACCCATCCACCCGCGAAGATCACCTGCTGATCAACCATGCCCACGGCCTGCTGGCCAAGCCGGAAGTGCGCCAGGCGCTGGACATGGCCATCGATAAGCAATCGCTGGTCAAAACCGTCACGTACGGACAAGGCACCGTGGCCTATTCCTACATCCCAAAAGGCTCGCTGTACCACTACGCCAACAACTTGCAACGCCCGTATGACCCTACCGCCGCCAAAAAGCTGCTGGAGCAGGCCGGCGCCAAGGACTTGAAGCTTAACTATGTGGTCAATGCCGGCAACGAAGCCGACGAGCAGATCGCGGTGATCATCAAGGACCAGTTGGCCAAGGTCGGCGTGACCGCCAACCTGCAGAAGGTCGACCCCACCCAGAGCTGGCAGATGCTGGTGGACGGTGAGTACGATATTTCTGTTATGTACTGGACCAACGACATCCTCGACCCGGACCAGAAAACCACCTTCGTGCTGGGGCACGACACCAATCAGAACTACATGACCCGTTACAAGAACGATAAGGTCAAGGACCTGGTAGCCGCAGCCCGCATCGAAGCCGACCCGGCCAAGCGCGAGCAGATGTATGTGGAACTGCAGAAACTGGCGAAACAGGACGTGAACTGGATCGACTTGTACTACAGCCCGTACATCAACATCTCACGTAAGAACGTAAGCAACTTCCTGCAAAACCCACTGGGCCGCTTCACCCTTGAGGAAGTGGTGAAAAACTAATAATCAGGGAACCGCGCAATGCAAATGTGGGAGGGGGCAAGCCCCCTCCCACATTTTGTTCCAGTTGTGTCAGTGGTTACTGGGCATCGAATGCCTGCCCATTCACGCCCGCGCTATCCGGCCCCATCAGGTACAGGTACACCGGCATAATCTCTTCCGGCGCGGGCCTTTCCATCGGGTTTTCCCCCGGATAAGCCTGGGCACGCATGCTGGTGCGGGTGCCGCCTGGGTTGATGCTGTTGGCCCGCACCGCCGCCACATCCTCCAGTTCGTCGGCCAGGGTCTGCATCAAGCCTTCGGTGGCGAACTTCGATACGCCATACGCGCCCCAGTACGCCCGGCCTTTGCGCCCGACGCTGCTGGACGTAAACACCACCGATGCATCCTGGGACAGCTTGAGCAGCGGCAGCAAAGTGCTGGTCAGCATAAACATCGCATTGACGTTCACATGCATCACCCGCATGAAGTTCTCGCCGGACAACTGTTCGATCGGCGTGCGTGGGCCGATGATCGAGGCGTTGTGCAGCAGGCCGTCGAGGTGGCCGAATTCCTTCTCGATCATCGCCGCCAATTCATCGTATTGATGGGGCAGGGCGGTCTCCAGGTTAAACGGAATCACCACCGGTTGCGGGTGGCCAGCGGCTTCGATTTCGTCATACACCTGGGCCAGGTTGGCTTCGGTCTTGCCCAGCAAGAGCACGGTGGCGCCATGGGCGGCATAGGTTTTCGCCGCTGCCGCGCCAATCCCGCGACCGGCACCGGTCACCAGGATGACGCGGCCTTTGAGCAGTTCTGGACGTGCGGAGTAATCAAACATAAATAGCCTCGACAGAATTCAACATGTTTCAGCACAAAACTTGAGACCGGTGGAGATCCCTTGTGGGAGGGGGCTTGCCCCCGATAACGGTGGATCAGTCAACAAATGCAGTGACTGACACACTGCAATCGGGGGCAAGCCCCCTCCCACAGGGGATCTTCATCGGCCAGCTGGATCGATGAGCCATCAGCAACTGCATAGCGCGTTATCCAGCACCTTGCGCAGTTCCAGCGGGTGATCCACCACCACATCCGCGCCCCAGTGGCGCGGGTTGTCGTCCGGGTGGATATAGCCATAGGTGACCGCGGCTGTGCGCGTGCCGGCGTCGCGGCCGGACTCGATGTCACGCAGGTCGTCACCCACGAACAGCACGCTGGCCGGGTCGAGGTCGAGCATCTTGCACGCCAGAATCAGCGGCTCGGGGTCCGGTTTGCTGTTCTTCACATGGTCCGGGCAGATCAGCAATGCCGAACGCTCGGCCAAGCCCAACTGCTGCATGATCGGCTCGGCAAAGCGCACCGGCTTGTTGGTGACCACGCCCCAGATCAGGTTGGCCTTTTCGATGTCCGCCAGCAGATCGCCCATGCCGTCGAACAGCTTGCTATGGATCGCGCAGCCCTTGAGGTAGCGTTCGAGAAACTCTTGGCGCAGTTCCTCGAAGCCTGGGGACTCGGGGTCCATCGAGAACGTCACCGCGACCATCGCACGCGCGCCGCCGGAGATTTCATCGCGGATGTGTTGGTCGTTGATCGGCGCCAGGCCTCGGTCGGCGCGCATGGCCTGGCAGATGGCGATAAAGTCCGGCGCCGTGTCCAGCAGGGTGCCGTCCATATCGAAGAGAACCGCTCGCAACTTCACAGGCTTACTCCTCGCGCAGGGTCTGGATCATGTAGTTGACGTCGACGTCGTTGGCCAGCTTGTAGTGCTTGGTCAGCGGGTTGTAGGTCAGGCCGATAATGTCCTTGACGGTCAAACCGGCCTGGCGGCTCCAGGCCCCCAGCTCGGACGGGCGGATGAATTTCTTGAAATCATGGGTGCCGCGCGGCAGCAGCTTCATGATGTATTCGGCGCCGATGATCGCGAACAGGTACGCCTTGGGGTTGCGGTTGATGGTGGAGAAAAATACCTGGCCGCCCGGCTTGACCATGCGGAAGCACGCGCGGATCACCGATGACGGGTCCGGCACGTGTTCGAGCATTTCCAGGCAGGTGACCACGTCGAACTGCTCGGGCATCTCTTCGGCCAGGGCTTCGGCGGTGATCTGGCGGTACTCCACGTTTACGCCGGACTCCAACTGGTGCAACTGGGCCACGGCCAGTGGCGCTTCGCCCATGTCGATGCCCATCACCGTGGCACCGCGCTGGGCCATGGCTTCGCTGAGGATGCCGCCGCCGCAGCCAACGTCCAGCACCTTCTTGCCGGCCAGATTGACGCGTTCGTCAATCCAGTTGACTCGCAGCGGGTTGATGTCGTGCAGCGGTTTGAACTCGCTTTCGCGGTCCCACCAGCGGTGGGCCAGGGCTTCGAATTTGGCGATTTCGGCGTGGTCGACGTTGCTCATGGTGCATCCTCTGAATCTGATAAATCGGTGGGCCGGTGTTGAACGCGCAGGTTCACCACCGTCGTTATTCGTGCTGCCCGCTGATGCGCCTGCCCCAGGCAACGGCCGTGGCGGTCAACTGTTGCTCATCCATGCGGGTCAATCGCCGGTCGTCGAGCAACTGCTTGCCGGCGACCCAAAGGTGTTTCACGCAATCGCGTCCGGTGGCATATATAAGCTGTGAGACCGGATCGTAGATCGGTTGTTGCGCCAGACCCGACAGATCGAAGGCGACGATATCCGCCGCCTTGCCTAGCTCCAGCGAACCGATCTCAGTGTCCAGCCCCATGGCGCGCGCTCCGTTGAGCGTAGCCATGCGCAGTGCGCGGTGCGCGTCCAGGGCGGTGGCCGAACCGGCGACGGCCTTAGCCAGCATCGCAGCGGTGCGGGTTTCGCCGAGTAAATCCAAGTCGTTGTTGCTGGCGGCGCCGTCGGTGCCGAGGGCCACATTGACGCCAGCCTGCCACAGACGTTCCACCGGGCAGAAGCCACTGGCCAGTTTCAGGTTCGACTCAGGGCAATGGATCACGCTGGTATTGCTTTCTACCAGCAAAACCAGGTCGTCCTCGCTGATTTGAGTCATGTGAACGGCCTGGAAGCGCGGCCCCAATAGCCCGAGGCGGCTCAGGCGCGCCAACGGCCGCTCGCCGGTCTGCTCCACGGCTTGCTGCACCTCGCCGGCGGTTTCGTGTACATGCATATGGATGGCGGCGTCGAGTTCTTCGGCGATTACTCGGATTTTCTCCAGGTTGGCGTCGCATACAGTGTAGGGCGCGTGGGGGCCGAAGGTGATATTGACGCGCGGGTGGTGCTTGAGGTCGCCGAACAGCTCGATGCCCTGGCGAATCGCTTCATCGGCGGTGCTGGCGCCAGGGATCGGGAAATCGAGGATCGGAATCGCGATCTGCGCGCGCATGCCGCTGTTGTGTACGCAGTCGCTGGCGACCTTGGGGTAGAAGTACATGTCGGAGAAACAGGTGATGCCCCCTTTGAGCTGTTCGGCGATAGCCAGGTCGGTGCCGTCGCGTACAAAGGCTTCATCGACCCACTTGGCCTCGGCGGGCCAGATATGCTTCTCCAGCCAGGTCATCAGCGGCAGATCATCGGCCAGGCCGCGAAACAGGCTCATGGCCGCGTGCCCGTGGGCGTTGATCAAGCCGGGGCTGAGCAGCATGCCCGGCAGCTCGCGCACCTCGGCGGCCTGCAGTTTCAACGCTGCCGCCCGAGGCCCGATAAAGGCGATGCGCCCGTCGCGGATGCCCAGGCCGTGCTCCCTGAGCACCACGCCGGCGGGCTCCACAGGTACCAGCCAGGTCGGCAACAGCAAGATGTCGAGCGGGGCGGCGGTGGGGGTCATCGCGGGCTTCTTCCTGGGCAGCTATAAAAGAAGCGCGAAGTATACCCGAGCGTCCTGGCTGGCGGATCGCTATAATCGGCGGCTTTTGTTCATGAGTGCGGAGTAAGGGATGCGCGATCGACTGTTGGCTGCGGAGAAAGTGAAGGCCATCGATTGGCGCGACGGCACGCTGCACCTGCTCGACCAACGCGCCTTGCCGTCCCACGAGCGTTGGGTCGCCTGCGCCACGGTGGATGAAGTGGCCGCGGCCATCCGTGGGATGGTCGTGCGCGGCGCGGCAGCCATCGGTATCAGCGCGGCCTATGGCCTGGTACTGGCCGCTCGGGCGCGCATCGCCGAGGGCGGTGACTGGCAGGCCGGGTGGGAAGAAGACTACGCACTGCTCGCCGAGAGCCGTCCGACCGCGTCGAACCTGTTCTGGGCCCTCAAATGCATGCGAGACCGCCTCGACCGTCTCAAGAAACACGCCGATCCGCTGGCTGCGCTGGAAGCCGAAGCCATTGCGATTCATGAAAGCGACCGCGAAGCCAACCTGACCATGGCGCAATTGGGCGTCGACCTGATCCGCAAGCATCAGGGCAATGCCCAGGCCATTTTGACCCACGGCAACGCGGGCGCGCTGGCCACCGGCGGGGTCGGCACGGCGCTGGGGGTGATCCGTGGCGCATTCCTTGAGGGCATGGTCGAGCAGGTCTACGTCAATGAAACCCGTCCTTGGCTGCAAGGTTCACGGCTGACCGCCTGGGAGTTGGCGGGCGAGGGCATCCCGGTCACGGTGAATGCCGACTCGGCCGGTGCCCATATCCTCAAGACCAAAGGTGTGACCTGGGTGGTCGTCGGTGCCGATTGCATCGCCGCCAACGGTGATGTGGTCGGCAAAATCGGCACCTACCAACTGGCGGTCTGCGCCATGCACCACGGCGTGCGTTTTATGGTTGTGGCGCCGAGTTCTACCCTGGACCTGATGATGGCCACCGGTGAAGACGTCGCCCTTGAGGAGCGCAATGCCGGTGAATTGCTGGAGGTGATGGGGCAGCAGCTGGAGGTCGGCGCCTACAACCCGGTGTTCGATGTGACGCCAGCCGATCTGATCGATGTGATCGTGACCGAAAAAGGCGTCGTCGAACGGCCGGATACTGCGAAATTGGCCAAGTTGATGTGCCGTAAGCGGCTGCATTGAGGGCAGTGGTGGTTGTGAGATGGTCATCGGGGGCAAGCCCCCTCCCACACTTGAAGTGTGAGCATGGTCAAATGTGGGAGGGGGCTTGCCCCCGATTGGCCTTAAAAGTCAACAAAACCCTCGGATTCTCCCTCGAAAAATACCACCACCCCACCTCTGAGCCCCTCTCGTCGCCCTCAAGCCTGTCATCCGTCAACTTACTATGCTCCATGCCCATCAAGGGGATAGGTGCGTGGCGGCGATTGTGATAACATCCGGCGGTTTCCAAGGTCACCCCGAGGGGCGGCCTATAACGTGCAGATCCGTGTCATAACTCGTTGATTTGTCGTAAGTCGTTGCCAGGCACTCTGCCGGCAGCGGCGAGCTTCGTTCGTCCCATATGGATGTGACGAAGTTTCACCCGAAAAAGGAATCAGGCTTCTCATGGGCGAACTGGCCAAAGAAATCCTCCCGGTCAATATCGAAGACGAGCTGAAACAGTCCTACCTCGACTACGCGATGAGCGTGATTGTCGGTCGAGCACTGCCTGATGCGCGCGATGGCTTGAAGCCCGTGCACCGGCGTGTGCTGTTCGCGATGAGCGAGCTGGGTAACGACTGGAACAAGCCGTACAAGAAATCTGCCCGTGTTGTCGGTGACGTGATCGGTAAGTATCACCCTCACGGCGACACTGCGGTGTACGACACCATCGTACGTATGGCCCAGCCGTTTTCCCTGCGCTACCTGCTGGTAGATGGCCAAGGCAACTTCGGTTCGGTCGACGGCGACAACGCTGCGGCCATGCGATACACCGAAGTGCGCATGACCAAGCTGGCGCACGAACTGCTGGCCGACC
The DNA here is from genome assembly GCF_042610415.1 of Pseudomonas sp. MD330_10. Taxonomy (NCBI): domain Bacteria; kingdom Pseudomonadati; phylum Pseudomonadota; class Gammaproteobacteria; order Pseudomonadales; family Pseudomonadaceae; genus Pseudomonas; species Pseudomonas sp. MD330_10. Next base: position 61,317 of record NZ_JBHGZU010000002.1, on the reverse strand, counting down.
TGCATAAAGAAACCGTGGACTGGGTGCCGAACTACGACGGCACCGAAATGATCCCGGCCGTCATGCCGACCAAGATCCCCAACCTGCTGGTCAACGGTTCCAGCGGTATCGCCGTGGGCATGGCCACCAACATCCCGCCGCACAACCTCGGTGAAGTCATCGACGGTTGCCTGGCCCTCATCGACAATCCTGAGCTGACCGTCGATGAGCTGATGCAATACATCCCTGGTCCGGACTTCCCGACCGCCGCGATCATCAATGGTCGCGCCGGTATCATCGAAGCCTACCGCACCGGTCGCGGGCGCATTTACATGCGTGCCCGCTCGATCATCGAAGACATCGACAAGGTCGGTGGCCGCCAGCAGATCGTGATCACCGAACTCCCGTACCAGCTGAACAAGGCGCGTCTGATCGAGAAGATCGCCGAGCTGGTCAAGGAGAAGAAGCTCGAAGGTATTACCGAGCTGCGCGACGAGTCCGACAAGGACGGTATGCGCGTCGTGATCGAGCTGCGTCGTGGCGAAGTGCCGGAGGTGATCCTCAACAACCTCTACGCCCAGACCCAGCTGCAAAGCGTGTTTGGTATCAACGTCGTAGCCCTCATCGACGGTCGCCCGCGCATCCTGAACCTCAAGGATCTGCTGGAAGCCTTCGTCCGTCACCGTCGCGAAGTCGTCACCCGCCGTACCGTGTTCGAACTGCGCAAGGCCCGCGAACGTGGTCACATCCTGGAAGGCCAGGCGGTTGCGTTGTCGAACATCGATCCGGTGATCGCGCTGATCAAAGCCTCGCCAACCCCGTCGGAAGCCAAGGAAGCGCTGATCAGCACGCCTTGGGAATCCAGCGCCGTGGTAGCCATGGTCGAGCGCGCTGGCGCCGACTCCTGCCGTCCGGAGAACCTGGACCCGCAATACGGTCTGCGCGAAGGCAAGTACTTCCTGTCCCCGGAACAGGCCCAGGCCATCCTGGAACTGCGCCTGCACCGCCTTACCGGTCTGGAGCACGAGAAGCTGCTGGCCGAGTACCAGGAGATCCTCAACCAGATCGGCGAGTTGATCCGCATCCTCAGCAGCGCCGTGCGCCTGATGGAAGTGATCCGCGAAGAACTGGAGGTGATCCGCGCCGAATACGGCGATGTGCGTCGCACCGAGATCCTCGATGCGCGCCTCGACCTGACCCTGGGCGACATGATCCCGGAAGAAGAGCGCGTGGTGACCATCTCCCACGGCGGCTACGCCAAGACCCAACCGTTGGCGGCCTACCAGGCCCAGCGTCGTGGCGGTAAAGGTAAATCGGCTACCGGCGTGAAGGATGAGGACTACATCGCTCACCTGCTGGTCGCCAACAGCCACACCACGCTGCTGCTGTTCTCCAGCAAGGGCAAGGTGTACTGGCTCAAGACCTACGAGATCCCGGAAGCCTCCCGTGCCGCCCGTGGTCGTCCGTTGGTCAACCTGCTGCCGTTGGACAGTGATGAATACATCACCACCATGCTGCCGGTCGAGGAATACACCGAAGGTCACTTCATCTTCATGGCTACCGCCAAAGGCACCGTGAAGAAGACCCCACTGGAATCCTTCAGCCGTCAGCGCAGCGTGGGCCTGATCGCCCTGGAGCTGGACGAAGGCGACGTGTTGATCTCGGCCGCCATCACCGACGGCGAACGTGAAGTCATGCTGTTCTCCGACGGTGGCAAGGTTACGCGCTTCAAGGAGTCCGACGTACGCGCCATGGGTCGTACCGCCCGCGGTGTGCGCGGCATGCGTCTGCCGGAAGGGCAGAAGCTGATCTCGATGCTGATCCCGGAAGAAGGCAGCCAGATCCTCACCGCTTCCGAGCGTGGTTACGGCAAGCGCACCGCCATCAGCGAGTTCCCGGAGTACAAGCGTGGCGGCCAGGGCGTGATCGCCATGGTCAGCAACGAGCGCAACGGCCGTCTGGTCGGCGCGGTGCAAGTGCTCGACGGCGAGGAAATCATGCTGATTTCCGACCAGGGTACCTTGGTACGTACTCGCGTGGCCGAAGTGTCGAGCCTGGGTCGTAACACTCAGGGCGTCACCTTGATCAAGCTGGCCAAGGACGAAAAACTGGTGGGCCTGGAACGCGTCCAGGAACCCTCGGAAGTCGAAGGCGAAGAGCTGGAAGGTGAGGCGTTTGAAGGCGAGGTGATCGCAACAGGCGATGACACCGTCGACGAGCCAACCCTCGACGCAGCCGCAGACGAAGAAGAACCGCAGGAATAAGCGGACACACAGGGGGCGGATGAAGATTCGCCCCCTTGTTGTTTGTCCCTTATGAAATAACACGTCCTTTGGCTGGACGCGGTCAATGTGGGAGCTGGCTTGCCTGCGATGGCAGCGCCGCGGTATCACTGCGCTACCGAGGTGCCCTTATCGCCGGCAAGCCAGCTCCCACAAGGGTTCGCTCCAGATAAAGGTTGTTACCGAACATGATTGCAGCCCCACCAGATCAGAGTGAGATTGGATGTGAGCAAGAGAGCCTATAACTTCTGTGCCGGTCCCGCGGCGCTTCCTGAAGCAGTCCTGCAGCGCGCGCAGGGTGAACTCCTCGACTGGCATGGAAAAGGCCTCTCCGTGATGGAAATGAGCCATCGCAGCGATGAGTTCGTGTCCATTGCCACCAAGGCCGAGCAGGACCTGCGCGACTTGCTGGACATCCCATCCAATTACAAAGTGTTGTTCCTGCAAGGCGGCGCCAGTCAGCAGTTCGCCCAGATCCCGCTGAATCTGCTGCCGGAAGACGGCACTGCGGATTACATCGACACCGGTATCTGGGGGCAGAAAGCCATTGAGGAGGCCTCGCGCTACGGCCACGTCAATGTGGCGGGCACCGCCAAGCCTTACGACTATTTCGCGATTCCCGGTCAGAACGAGTGGAAGCTGTCGAAGGACGCGGCCTACGTGCACTACGTACAGAACGAAACCATCGGTGGCCTGGAGTTCGACTGGGTGCCGGAAGTCGGTGACGTCCCGTTGGTGTGCGACATGTCCTCGGACATCCTCTCGCGCCCGATCGATGTGTCCAAATACGGCATGATCTACGCCGGCGCACAGAAGAACATCGGCCCGAGCGGCATCCTGGTCAACATCATCCGCGAAGACCTGCTGGGCCGCGCCCGTTCGCTGTGCCCGACCATGCTCAACTACAAGGTCGCGGCCGATAACGGCTCGATGTACAACACGCCGCCGGCGTTCGCCTGGTACCTGTCGGGCCTGGTGTTTGAGTGGCTCAAGGAGCAGGGCGGTGTGGCTGCCATGGGCAAGCTTAACGAAGTGAAGAAGCGCACCCTGTACGACTTCATCGACGCCAGCGGCCTCTACAGCAACCCGATCAACAAAACGGATCGCTCGTGGATGAACGTACCGTTCCGCCTGGCCGATGATCGTCTGGACAAGCCGTTCCTGGCCGGTGCCGACGAACGCGGTCTGCTCAACCTCAAAGGCCACCGTTCGGTAGGTGGCATGCGCGCCTCCATCTACAACGCTGTCGACATCAACGCGATCAACGCGCTGGTGGCCTACATGGCAGAGTTCGAAAAGGAACACGGCTAATGTCTGAACAAGAACTCAAGGCCCTGCGCGTTCGCATTGACAGCCTGGACGAGAAAGTCCTGGAGCTGATCAGCGAGCGCGCGCGATGCGCCCAGGAAGTGGCGCGAGTGAAGATGGCGTCCCTGGCCGAAGGCGAAGTGCCGGTGTTCTACCGCCCTGAGCGCGAAGCCCAAGTGCTCAAGCGTGTAATGGAGCGCAACAAGGGCCCGTTGGGTAACGAAGAGATGGCGCGGTTGTTCCGTGAAATCATGTCGTCGTGCCTGGCCCTGGAGCAGCCGCTGAAAGTGGCGTACCTCGGTCCTGAGGGGACTTTCACCCAAGCGGCGGCCATGAAGCACTTCGGCCACGCGGTGATCAGCAAACCAATGGCGGCGATCGACGAAGTGTTCCGCGAAGTGGCGGCCGGTGCGGTGAATTTTGGCGTGGTGCCGGTGGAAAACTCCACCGAAGGCGCGGTCAACCACACCCTCGACAGCTTCCTTGAACACGACATGGTGATCTGTGGCGAAGTGGAGCTGCGTATCCACCACCACTTGTTGGTGGGCGAGAACACCAAGACCGACAGTATCAGCCGCATTTATTCCCACGCTCAGTCTCTGGCTCAATGCCGCAAATGGCTGGACGCTCACTACCCGAATGTCGAGCGCGTGGCGGTGTCCAGCAACGCCGAAGCGGCCAAGCGGGTCAAGGGCGAATGGAATTCGGCGGCGATCGCCGGGGATATGGCTGCGGGCCTGTATGGCCTGACGCGCCTGGCGGAAAAAATCGAAGACCGCCCGGACAACTCCACGCGCTTTTTGATGATCGGCAATCAGGAAGTGCCGCCGACCGGCGACGACAAGACTTCGATCATCGTTTCCATGAGCAACAAGCCCGGCGCCCTGCATGAGCTGCTGGTGCCGTTCCATGACAATGGGATCGATCTGACGCGCATCGAGACTCGGCCTTCGCGCAGCGGTAAATGGACATACGTGTTCTTTATCGATTTCGTCGGCCATCACCGCGACCCGCTGGTCAAAGGCGTGCTCGAGAAGATCAGTCAGGAGGCCGTGGCACTCAAGGTGCTGGGCTCCTACCCGAAAGCGGTTTTGTGAGGCGTTAACATGAGTGGCAACTTCCTCGCCCTGGCTCAGCCGGGCGTGCAACAACTGTCGCCTTACGTTCCGGGCAAGCCGGTGGACGAGCTGGCGCGCGAGTTGAACCTGGATCCGGCCAACATCGTCAAGCTGGCCAGTAACGAGAACCCGTTGGGCCCAAGCCCCAAGGTGTTGGCGGCGATTCGTGAAGAGCTGGCGGAGCTGACCCGTTATCCGGATGGCAATGGCTTCGCACTCAAGTCCTTGTTGGCGGAGCAATGTCGTGTGGAACTGAACCAGGTGACCCTGGGCAACGGCTCCAACGACATTCTTGAGCTGGTAGGTCGTGCTTATCTCGCCCCGGGCCTGAATGCGGTGTTCAGCGAGCACGCGTTCGCGGTCTACCCGATCGTGACTCAGGCCGTTGGTGCCGAGGCGCGGGTGATTCCAGCCAAGGAGTGGGGGCATGACCTGCCGGCCATGCTGGCGGCCATCGACGCGCAGACCCGCGTGGTATTCATCGCCAATCCGAACAACCCCACCGGCACCTGGTTCGGTGCCGAAGCCTTGAACGACTTCCTGCAGGACGTGCCGGAGCATGTGCTGGTGGTGCTGGACGAAGCCTATATCGAGTACGCCGAAGGCAGCGACCTGCCGGACGGCCTGGATTTCCTCGCGGCGTATCCGAACCTGCTGGTGTCGCGCACGTTTTCCAAGGCCTATGGCCTGGCATCGCTGCGGGTGGGCTATGGCCTGTCGAGCGCGGTGGTCGCCGATGTGCTGAACCGCGTGCGCCAGCCGTTCAACGTCAACAGCCTCGCCCTGGCGGCGGCCTGTGCGGCGGTGAAGGATGTCGACTACCTGGAAGAAAGTCGTCGCCTCAATGAAAGCGGTATGCAGCAGTTGCAGGATGGCTTCCGCGCATTGGGCCTGGGCTGGATTCCGTCCAAGGGCAACTTTATCTGTGTCGATCTGGGCCAAGTGGCTGCGCCGATATTTCAAGGGTTGCTGCGCGAAGGTGTGATCGTGCGCCCGGTGGCCAACTACGGCATGCCGAACCACCTGCGTATCACCATCGGCCTGCCGGCTGAAAACAGTCGCTTCCTGGAGGCGTTGGCCAAGGTTCTGGCCCGTGGTTGATGTCACTGCATTGCAACCTGCTGTGCCTATGATCGGTCGCCTGGTGGTAGTGGGTCTGGGCTTGATCGGCGGTTCCTTCGCCAAGGGCCTGCGTGAAAGCGGGCTGTGCGGTGAAGTAGTGGGCGTCGACCTGGACCCGCAATCGCGCCAACTGGCCGTTGAGTTGGGCGTGGTGGATCGCTGTGAAGCCGACCTGGCGCTCGCGTGTAAAGGTGCTGACGTGATCCAGCTCGCCGTGCCCATCCTGGCCATGGAAAAGCTGCTTGCAGTGCTGGCTCAGATGGACCTGGGGCAAGCGATCCTGACTGATGTCGGCAGTGCCAAGGGCAATGTGGTGCGCGCGGCGCAACGGGCCTTTGGCGGCATGCCCGCGCGCTTCGTGCCTGGGCATCCGATTGCCGGCTCCGAGCAGAGCGGGGTGGAGGCGTCGAATGCGCAGTTGTTCCGCCGGCATAAGGTCATCCTGACGCCGCTTGAGCAAACGGATCCAGCGGCCTTGGCGGTGGTGGATCGTCTGTGGCGCGAGCTAGGGGCGGATGTGGAGCATATGCAGGTCGAGCGGCACGATGAAGTGCTGGCGGCGACCAGTCATTTGCCGCATTTACTTGCCTTTGGCCTGGTGGATTCGTTGGCCAAGCGCAACGAGAACCTTGAGATTTTCCGTTACGCCGCCGGAGGTTTCCGCGATTTCACGCGTATTGCCGGCAGCGACCCGGTGATGTGGCACGACATCTTCCTGGCTAATCGCGAGGCGGTGTTGCGCACCCTGGACACCTTCCGCAGCGATCTCGACGCTTTGCGCGATGCGGTCGACGCCGGGGATGGCCATCAATTATTGGGCGTGTTCACCCGTGCGCGGGTGGCGCGTGAACATTTCAGCAAGATCCTGGCTCGCCGGGCCTATATGGAAACCGCTGTGAACGCCGATGCGTTGACCTTTCTCGCCAATCCAGGTGGCCGCCTCAGTGGGCGTATCCGGGTGCCCGGGGATAAGTCGATCTCCCATCGCTCCATCATGCTGGGCTCATTGGCCGACGGCGTGACCGAAATCGAAGGCTTTCTTGAAGGCGAAGATGCCCTGGCGACCTTGCAGGCGTTTCGCGACATGGGGGTGGTGATCGAAGGTCCGCACCATGGTCGCGTGAGCATCCATGGGGTGGGGCTGCACGGTCTGAAACCTGCGCCGGGGCCGATTTATCTGGGTAATTCCGGCACGTCCATGCGCTTGCTCTGTGGGTTGCTGGCTGCGCAAAGCTTCGACAGCGTATTGACTGGCGACGCGTCGCTGTCCAATCGCCCGATGAACCGCGTGGCCGAGCCGCTGCGTGAAATGGGCGCGCAGATCGAAACCGGCCCGCAAGGGCGACCACCGTTGACTATTCGCGGTGGCCAGTCCCTGAAGGGTTTGACCTACACGCTGCCGATGGCCAGCGCCCAGGTTAAATCCTGCCTGCTGCTGGCCGGTCTGTATGCCGATGGAAAGACCGCGGTGACTGAACCGGCGCCAACCCGTGATCATACCGAGCGTATGTTGCGCGGCTTTGGTTATCCCGTGGCGGTGGACGGGGCGACGGCAGCGGTTGAATCCGGCCATGCGCTCAAGGCGACCCATATTGAAGTACCGGGAGATATCTCGTCGGCGGCGTTCTTTATGGTGGCTGCTTCGATTGCCGAGGGTTCCGAACTGGTGCTGGAGCATGTTGGCGTCAACCCGACACGCACCGGCGTGATCGATATCCTGCGACTGATGGGCGCGGATATCACGCTGGAAAATCCCCGTGAAGTGGGGGGCGAGCCAGTAGCCGACCTGCGGGTGCGCGCGGCTGCGCTGACGGGTATTGAAATCCCCGAGACCCTGGTGCCGTTGGCGATCGATGAGTTTCCAGTGTTGTTTATCGCGGCGGCGTGCGCTGAAGGGCGAACCGTTTTGCGCGGCGCGCAAGAGTTGCGGGTCAAGGAGTCCGATCGTATCCAGGTCATGGCCGACGGTCTGTTGGCGCTGGGCGTGAAGTGTGAAGCCACCCCTGATGGGCTTATCATTGACGGCGGCCCGATGGCGGGGGGTGAGGTTCATGCCCATGGGGACCATCGCATTGCCATGGCCTTTAGTGTGGCTGGGTTGCGGGCGGCTGCGCCGATTCATATCCATGACTGCGCCAATGTTGCTACGTCTTTTCCGAATTTTCTTACACTGTGTGCCCAAGTCGGCATCCGTGTTGCCCAAGAGGCTCAATTGTGAATATCAAAGCACCGGTGATAACCATCGACGGGCCAAGCGGTTCGGGTAAAGGCACGATCGCCGGCATCCTGGCAAAGCGCCTTGGCTGGGGCCTGCTGGATTCCGGCGCGCTGTATCGCTTGCTGGCGTTCGCCGCGCGTAACCACGGGGTCGACCTGACCAATGAAGCGTTGCTGACCCAGCTTGCTGCTCATCTGGATGTGCAATTCATCGCCGCGACAGACGGTCAACTGCAGCGCATCATTCTGGAGGGCGACGAAGTCAGTGATGCCATTCGCACTGAAGATGTCGGCTCCGGAGCGTCCCAAGTGGCGGCGTTGCCGGCCGTACGGGATGCACTGCTGCAGCGCCAGCGGGCGTTTCAGGAGCCCCCGGGCCTGGTCGCCGATGGGCGCGATATGGGCACTGTGGTATTTCCCGAGGCGCCGCTGAAGATTTTTCTGACGGCCAGCGCCGAGGAGCGGGCGCGCCGCCGCTACTTGCAGTTGAAGGGCAAAGTCGATGGTGTTAGTCTGTCGAGTCTGCTAGATGAGATCCGTGCACGCGATGAGCGTGATACCCAGCGCGCAGTAGCCCCGCTCAAACCGGCGGCCGATGCCATACAGCTGGATTCCACGGAGTTGTCCATCGAGCAGGTGCTGGAACGCATCATGAGCGAGATCGCCATTCGCGATATCGCCGGGTGACCAAGAAGGCTGCAGGGGACCAGTCATAGTCCTGCGGTGCTTCTTTTAATTGAAACTGACCCACACCGTCTGGGGTGTGGAGATGGGCGTATTCTTCGCCCTTATCAACAGGAATTAAAATGAGCGAAAGCTTTGCGGAACTCTTTGAAGAAAGCCTAAAAACCCTGAACCTTCAGGCAGGCTCCATCATCACCGGTGTTATCGTTGATATCGATTACCAAGCTCGCTGGGTAACCGTTCACGCTGGTCTGAAGTCTGAAGCTCTGATCCCGCTGGAACAGTTCTACAACGATGCTGGTGATCTGACAATCAATGTCGGTGACGAAGTTCACGTTGCTCTGGACTCGGTTGAAGACGGTTTCGGTGAAACCAAGCTGTCCCGTGAAAAAGCCAAGCGCGCTGAATGCTGGATTGTTCTCGAAGCAGCCTTCGCAGCTGAAGAAGTGGTCAAGGGCGTTATCAACGGTAAGGTTAAAGGCGGCTTCACTGTCGACGTTAACGGCATCCGTGCGTTCCTGCCAGGTTCTTTGGTCGACGTTCGTCCAGTGCGCGACACCACGCACCTGGAAGGCAAAGAACTCGAATTCAAGGTCATCAAGCTCGACCAGAAGCGCAACAACGTTGTCGTTTCCCGTCGCAGCGTACTGGAAGCAGAGAACTCCGCCGAGCGTGAAGCTCTGCTGGAATCCCTGCAGGAAGGCCAACAAGTCAAAGGTATCGTCAAAAACCTCACCGATTACGGCGCATTCGTCGATCTGGGTGGCGTCGATGGCCTGCTGCACATTACCGACATGGCTTGGAAGCGTATCAAGCATCCTTCCGAAATCGTCAATGTTGGCGACGAGATCGATGTCAAGGTTCTGAAGTACGATCGTGAGCGCAACCGCGTTTCCCTGGGCTTGAAGCAGCTGGGCGAAGATCCATGGGTTGCTATCAAAGCACGTTACCCAGAAGGCACTCGCGTGACCGCGCGTGTTACCAACCTGACCGACTACGGCTGCTTCGCTGAGCTGGAAGAAGGCGTGGAAGGCCTGGTGCACGTTTCCGAAATGGACTGGACCAACAAAAACATCCACCCTTCGAAAGTCGTACAAGTCGGCGACGAAGTGGAAGTTATGGTTCTGGACATCGACGAAGAGCGTCGTCGTATCTCCCTGGGCATCAAGCAGTGCAAATCTAACCCATGGGAAGATTTCTCTGGCCAGTTCAACAAGGGCGATAAAATCTCCGGCACCATCAAGTCGATCACCGATTTCGGTATCTTCATTGGTCTGGACGGCGGCATTGACGGCCTGGTTCACCTGTCCGACATCTCCTGGAACGAAGTGGGCGAAGAAGCTGTTCGTCGTTTCAAGAAGGGCGACGAGCTGGACACCGTTATCCTGTCGGTTGACCCAGAGCGCGAGCGCATCTCCCTGGGTATCAAGCAACTGGAAAGCGATCCGTTCTCCGAGTACGTTCAAGAGAACGACAAAGGCGCAATCGTTAAGGGCACTGTGAAAGAAGTTGACGCTAAAGGCGCCATCATCACTCTGGCCGACGATATCGAAGCGACTCTGAAAGCCTCCGAAATCAGCCGTGACCGCGTTGAAGACGCTCGTAACGTTCTGAAAGAAGGCCAGGAAGTAGAAGCCAAGATCATCAGCGTTGACCGCAAGAGCCGCGTAATCCAACTCTCCATCAAGTCGAAAGACGAAGTGGAAGAGAAAGAAGCTATCCAGAGCCTGAAATCGGCTCCAGAAGCTGCACAAGGCGAGACCACCATGGCCTCCCTGCTGCGCGAAGCAATGGCTAAGCAGAACTAAGTTCTGTAAAAGCTGTAGGAAAAGGGCGACTTCGGTCGCCCTTTTTTGTGCCTGAAATTTGTTGAATCAACAACTTAGAACCAACGCGTTCAGCTCAGTGTCGGAAGTGACTATAGTCTTTAAAGAGACGCCACCAACGCTGTTGTTTCATAAGGATTCGGATGAACAGGCTTATCGTAGTGCTCGCCCTGGTAATGCTTGCAGGGTGCGCCGGCACCAATGCAAAAACTTATGCAAAGCGCGGCGTCAGCGGTGTAGAGATCGACTGCTCGGGCTTAGGCAACAAGTGGGATAAGTGCGAGAAGCGCGCTGCACGCGAATGCAAGATGCAGGGCTACAAGGTCATCACGCGCTCCAGCGACGCCAAGGATGAAGAAGGCGACTACTTGTTCGGATGGAACCCGGCAGGAGCGGTCACGCGCAAGATGCTCGTAATCTGCAAATAGCTTAAGGAGCTTTATTCGTCAGTGTTTATTCAGTCGTAGATTAGTTTATGCACGGGCTGTTCAAATTCATCAAGTCATGCTAAAACCTTTGAAGCGCTTTTCCTAGCTGCTTGAAAAAGAAGGGAAAAATATGACGAAGTCGGAGTTGATCGAACGAATTGTCACCCATCAAGGGCTGCTCTCATCCAAGGATGTGGAGCTGGCTATCAAGACCATGCTTGAGCAAATGTCCCAATGCCTTGCCACCGGAGATCGCATCGAAATCCGCGGCTTCGGCAGTTTCTCCCTGCACTACCGCGCACCACGCGTAGGCCGGAACCCAAAGACCGGTCAATCCGTCAGCCTCGACGGAAAGTTCGTTCCCCACTTCAAACCGGGCAAAGAATTGCGCGACCGGGTGAACGAAGAAGAGGAAGAGGGCGTCTGAGTGTTTTTGGTGTAGGAGAGGGATATGCGTGGGGTTAAGCGCGTTGTTGCGGTATTGGTTGCAGTATTTGCAGCGTTGGTTGTTTTGGCGTTCGTGTTGGAGAATCAGCAGAGCGTTGCACTGTCTTTCCTAGGCTGGAGTACTGCGCAGATGCCGGTGGCGGTGTTTGTGGTGGTGGCTTTGATTGTGGGGATGTTGATTGGGCCTCTGTTGCGGGTGTTTGTTGGTAGGCGTCGGGGTAAGGCGCTTGCTTGATTGTTGATAATTCGGATGGGATTAGAGGGGGGGCGTCAGAAATATCATTCTGCTCAAGGCCTTTGATTTGGTGTGGCTGCCTATTTGCTTAGCCCGCTGGGCGCGACAGTTCAACCTGGCAGATTCAGAATTGCCTTACATACATATCAAGACTTGTAATGTGCCTTAGAGGTGGCAGAATGGAATCTGTTCTCGATAACAGGCATTTTGTGCGCTCTAAATTCGGCATAGACGCTGGGTTTAGCGGTCATTTAATTAGAATAAAAATACACATTTGGTCTGCATAACGAGCCCGCAGTTTCTCTTTGAAGGCAGGTTTTTGTTGTGAGTAGTAGCTTCCGCGTCCCATCGGCACCATCGTCCGACGAAATTGAACTTGCGCAACTCTTGCGCGCTGCCTGGCTCCATAAAAAATTAATTTTAGCTACGTCCAGCGTTTTTGGCTTGCTGGCGGGTTTTTATGCGTATTCAGTGGTTCCGGAGTACGAGGTCAGCAGCGTGCTGCGACCTGCTGCGATCAACGAACTCGACGCGCTGAATCGCTCGGAAATTTATCAACTGCCACCTAGTGCAGCGCTCATCAGGGTGGGGGCTTCTCTGGAGTCCTACGACACCCGGTTGGGTTTTTTTCGTTCTAATCCGAAGCTCTTTCAAGCGTTTGAGCGCCCCGGCAGAACGTTGGAGCAAAGTTTTGAAGAGTTTAATCGCAATTCCATTCGACTTGTTCTCACTGATCCGAGAAAGGTAAATGCTCTCAGTTCCTTTATTGGCGTTGAGATGAACTACCCGCAGGGGGTTGATGGTGTCGCGATTATCAACGGGTTTGTTGATTACGCTATCGCCACTGAGCGAGACCAAATTGCTGGCGATCTGAATGTAATCGTTAAAAATCGCTTGAGTGAACTCTATGGCAAATTGGAGGCTGCTCGTTCCAGTTATCAAATTGGAAAAGAGGCCAAGATTGCGGCTTTGCGAGAGTCTGATAATTTGCGCCGAGCGCAATTGCAGGATGAGCTCAGGGCATTGCGTGCGCAGCTAAAGGCGTTGCGCGGGGATCGTATCGCGCAGCTTACGGAGGCGATCAGCATTGCCAAGTCACTCGGGATCAGCAAGCCTACTACACCTTCATCGCTTGGCGACTCGGATCGAGCCAGTTCGACTGGGACCATGCGCACTGAAATCAATAATCAGCAGATTCCGTTGTACTTCATGGGCTTCGAAGCCCTCGAGGCTGAGCGCTCAGCGTTGGTGCAGCGTAGGTCTGATGATTTTACCGACGGGCGAATTGCCCAGATCGCAAAAGAGCTTCAACTGCTGCAGGCTAACCGCGAGGCAGAAGTGTTGGGCCGGCGTGATAACGAGGATATCTTTCTGGGTGGTGTGGAGTCTCTCAGGGCCGAAGAGGCCCGCCTGTCCGCACTTAGTATCGACATAAGCCGGCTCAAGCTAGTGACGGTGGATAAGCGAGCATTGGAGCCTTTGGCGCCAATTCGACCTAAGAAGACACTAATCATACTTGCGGGCCTGGTCCTTGGCCTCCTGTTAGGATTGATAATAGCGTTGGGCAGTTATCTTCTCAAAACTCCCGGGAGCGCCTCGCGGAATCGACTGCGTGCGCCAACCTCACTTGCGGACGCCCAATTGTCGATTGCGAGCCGAGAAAAATAGTCCCGTAAGTGCCCGTACGAGGGGGGGCGGACGATGCCAGGCATTAAAGTCGCTGAGCAATTGCAAGTGTGCGAACGAATTTTGGTTTGTTTCCGGAACTCGCTCGTTCGCGTTGTATCCAACCCGACACGCCGAGGGCATGGCATTTTGCTCTGTTTTGGGCGTGCTTTACGCTTGCCGGCCTGGCACCGTCCTTGTGCAGGTTTCGGTCGGCTCAAATGGCACCCGATCAGTAAATTTGACTGTTTTTTACCCGCTACAGTGAGTGTTGATTCAAAATTGGATACCCCTTGCTATCGCTCCTGGTGGATAAAAATTCAGGGTGATCAGGGGAATTCTCTAAGCGGTTTTTGAGGGGGCAAGAATGGTGTCTAATTTGATGCCTTTGAAGTTTATCTGGCTGGCGACGCTTGTGGAGTGGCCGAAGGATACTGAGCATAGGTCGGGCACTCATAATGACTGATGTGGTCGCGTGTACTGGTACCTCCAAGGCTTCGCGAGCGCTATTCTGGGATGTTTTCTTTTCCTCTCGTGGCCGCGGGGTGAGCTTGCAGGTTCATTTCCCCTGGTTGGAAAATGATCGGGAGGTTACTTGCTTTGAAATCAGAGACCCCTCCAACCCCAAGTCTGCCATAGCCGCTCTGATTATCAGGGCAATTGAACTACCCACTGGTGAGTCGGTAGGACTGATTGGGTTGGTCTGCGTACATGAAGCCTGGAGGGGAGCAGGCTTGAGTGTTGAGCTGATGTCGGCTGCTATAGACCATGCTATGCATAATGGTCTATCCGCATTGGTGCTCTGGACTCAGAAGCCAGGCATCTACGATCGGCATGGCTTCCGTTTTGACGAGCAAGACTCAACAGGGTCGATCTATCTCCCTAACGAGTGTGCTGTTGACATTGAGTACGTAACGAGCGACTGGCCTGGCTCGGATACACACGATCGAGAACGTGGTCTTCCGCCGTTTGCTTTATATGGGCGGCGGATTAAAAGTGAATGCGCTGAGTTGATTCTTTTAGGCGGGGAAAATCGCGTAACCTTGGCTGAGTGGCGCGGGGCGGATCCGCAGGTGGCGAGTTTGATCCAGACCGTTATGGCGGAGCCTTGGACCATCAATGTCTGCGCACAGAGCGGGTTAGTGGCGGAATTGACTAAAAGAGGCTTCCAAGTTGATCTTGTGCCTGGAGCGGTTCGAATGATCAAGTGGTTAGCAAGTCGTCCCTTGATAGTGCACCCTATTAAACTTATTGATCGGATCTAAATTAATGTCTAGTAGTCTTCCAATGTTACCTATCGTTAAGGTCGCGATGCCTCCTAAAGAGGTACTGATGCCCGCCTTGGAAGCGGTGCTCTATAGCGGAATGATTGGCGAGGGCGAGTTTGTTTATCAATTCGAAGCGGCATTTGCGCAATTGTTTGGTCTCCAGAATGTAGTTGCCACGAGCAGTGGTACGGCAGCCTTGCACTTGGCTATGCTGCTTAGCGGGATCGAGCCTGGGGATGAGGTCATCACCACCTCAATGACCGCTGAGCCGACGAATACGACGATTCTGCAAATGGGTGCCAAGCCAATTTTTGCAGATGTTGACAGCCTGACAGGTAACCTTGATCCCTCAGCTGTGGAAGCCCTGATTACAGCGGATACAAAAGCTATTTGTGTCGTCCATTACGCCGGATATCCTGCGCGGTTGACTGAGCTGCGATCCATAGCCGATCGTCATGGACTGTCTCTGATCGAAGATTGCGCCCATGCACTGGGAGCGTCTTACGGCAATCAGTCCATTGGGACGATTGGTGATTATTCGATCTTCTCCTTTCAAGCGATCAAGCACATGACCACGGTGGACGGCGGTGCTTTGGTGGTGAAGGATGCTGCAAAAATTCAAGAGGCGCGTCGCTTACGTTGGTTTGGATTGGCCAAGGGCGTTCCTCGCACCGAAGTCGATATCACTCGCGTGGGTTACAAATACAACATGCATAACGTGGCGGCCGTTATCGGGCTCAAGCAACTTGAACATATAACGCCACTGTTGGAGCGGCATCAGGCTAACGGCCAATTCCTTGATCAGGCATTACAGCATATCCCTGGTCTCCAGCCAGCTAAGTATGAAGCGAGCGCACAGTCTGCCTACTGGCTTTACACCCTGCTAGCGGACGACTCGGATGATGTTGAGCGTATCTTGGCTGAAGAGCGCGTAATGGCGTCGAAGCTGCACCGTCCCAATCACTTTCATTCGGTATTCAAAGAGTTCGTGAGGCCGATGCCACAATTGGACGTTTTTTATAAAAAATTGGTTCATGTGCCTTGCGGTTGGTGGGTCTCGGATGAGGATCGTGAGAAAATTGTTACGGCCTTGAAACGCGGTTGATTAGAGATTTGACTATGCCAAACAACGTCCCTCTGTATAACTCAGTCGTGCTCCCTGAAATGGAGCAAGCTGCTGTGGAAGTTTTACGTTCCGGAAGAATCGCTGGCGGAGAGTGGGTCGCAAAGTTTGAAGCTGAGATAGAAAAGATTGTCGGCTTGCCCCACGTAGTTTCCACCATCGATATGACGACGGCTTTATACCTCGCCCTGTATTTGGCTGGTGTAAAGGATGGGGACGAGGTGCTCACCACGGCGTTTGCCTGTCTCTCCACTAACTCAGCGATTGCACAGAGCAGAGCGGTTCCTGTCTGGGTGGATGTCAGCCCGCGCTCGGTTACCATGGACGTTGCAGACCTAGAATCGAAGATCACGGCAAAGACTAGAGCGGTTATTTTGTATCATGTTGCTGGCTACCCAGGGCCAGCCCGTGAAATAGCAGAGATATGCAAGAAACATAATATCGTCTTGATAGAAGACTGTGATAATGCTGTGTCAGCTATGCACGCGTCGCTACCGGTTGGCGCTTACGGTGACTTTGCCATTTATTCGTTTTATCCAAATCGGCAGATCAATACCACTGAAGGTGGCGCGCTAGCATGCCGAAGTATTGATATGGCAAACAGAGCGCGTAAGTTACGGCGCTTTGGTATTGACTTCAGCACTTTCCGATCAGCTATTGGTGAGATAAATAGCAGCTCGGATGTGCCGGAAATTGGCTGGAGTATGACGCTGAATAATATGTGCGCTGCTTTAGGATGTGCTCAGATGGCATCCTTGCAGTCCCGGCAGGCTGCCACCCAGTCTAATGCCCAGGCGTTGCTGGGGTTAACTAGAGATGTTGATGGTTTGACTCCTGTGCCTGTATTGGAGGGTGATCAATCTGCCTATTGGGTATTACTGTTTTTTGTTGAAAAAAGAGATGAAGTGATTTGCCGGCTCAAGCAGTCCGGAGTCATGGTTTCAAGTATTCATCAAAGAAACGACAGCTACAGTGGGTTTGACGCGGCGCCGCAATATCTGCCGAATACCGATTTCCTTCAGCATCATATAATAGGTGTGCCGTGTGGTTGGTGGCTCGACGAGGATGACCTATTGACGATCACAGCGTCTTTGAAGGGGGCACTGAGCGGCGCTGTGGATACTATGACCGATTGTGCAAAATGATGATGAATATGTCCGTTATTAGCAGGATGCTGATGCTGTACGCTGGGCGGTCGTCTAGCCTATTGGTAGCTTTCGTTTTTTTGCCTATTTATAGCCGCATGCTCGGTGCGAGCCAATTTGGCAGCATTGCGGTGATTCTGTCCTTTCAAGCTCTTTTGGTGATGATGGACTTGGGCATGTCAACGCTGCTGGGAAGGGAGGTTTCCGTATCCGACAAAGATAAATCCCCCTTAATCAAGTTGCTTAGATGTGCGGAGCTTAGTCTCGCTGGATTTTATGGTTTTTTGTTTTTTGTTGCAATGGGCGTCAAGCTGTTTATTGCGGAGCTGGGCATCAGCTGGGGGGCGATCGTTGCGGTAGTCCTGCTGTTTTGGTTCCTGGTGCTGCAAAATCTTTACTATTCGATGCTGATTGCCAACAGGCAATATATATCGGGTAGCGCTTTGCAGGTGATAGGCGTGTCGCTTAGAGCGGCCTTGACTGTCATTGCAATGTACGTGTTTTCAGCGACCCTGGATGTGTTCATATATACCCAACTGGTAACTACGATTATTCATTGGTGGGTGTCTCGGCTGTTCTTGATTAAAGATCTGTCGGGCAAGACGCTCGGGATCCAGAAGGCTGATTGGCCATCTTTATCCGACGCATTCAACCTCACGAAGGCCGGTGGCGCACTGGTTATCTTCTCCGCGGCGGGTGCCGCGGTGACGCAGCTCGACAAACCAATCATTTCATTTTTTACCTCAGCTGCCAGCGTCGCCCCCTATTACCTCGCCAGCTTGCTTTGCATGGCCCCGATTTCGATTCTCGCAGGGCCCGTCAGCCAGTATTTTCAACCGATCATGCTGCGCACAGCGGCGAGCGGAGTGAGCAGTGACGCGCTTAAGGTAATTATCAGATTCAGCATCTCGGTTTTCGTAGTGACCGCGCTACCGACCTTTGTACTCTGGTGGTTCCGTGAACCTATCATCACGCTTTGGGTGGGGCCAGGAGCCGATAACCAGCTGATTTCAGCCTATCTCGCGATACTTTTACCCGGCGTTGCAATCGGAGCTTTCGGATTTATCCCTTATAGCCTGTTAATCTATGCCAAAGACTTCAGGTTTCAGGCGACCATGTCAGGATTATTGACGATCGCCACGCTGATCATGACGATATTGACCGCCTCCGCTGGCGACGTAAAGCTGATCTGTTATGTGTACTCGGCTTATCATGCGTCATCGACTATGGTTTCGTGGGTCAGGGCGATGACCCTGCCTGATGTACAAGGGTACGCGAGAGTTTCGGCGCTATTGGTTTCTTCAGCAGTGCTGTTGTTTGTGGCGTTGGTAGCGCTGCTGTTTTTCTTCTTGGTTTGATTGGTGAAGGTATGTTTGACAACAAGGTTTTGATGATCACCGGTGGCACAGGCTCGTTCGGTAATACTGTACTGAAGCGTTTTCTCGACACCGCCGTTAAAGAAATCATCGTGTTCAGTCGCGATGAGAAGAAGCAGGAAGACATGCGGATTGCGCTGAACAATCCAAAGGTGAAATTTCACATTGGTGATGTCAGAAATTACGAGAGCATCAGTCGCGCAATGGCCGGGGTCGATTACGTATTTCATGCTGCCGCGCTGAAGCAAGTGCCGTCTTGTGAGTTTTACCCGATGGAAGCTGTATTGACCAATATCATCGGTACAGAGAATGTACTCAATGCGGCGATCGATAACAAAGTACAACGCGTTGTTTTGCTGAGTACAGACAAAGCTGTCTACCCTATCAACGCTATGGGTATTTCTAAGGCGATGGGCGAGAAGGTCTTGATCGCAAAGTCGCGAACAGTGCGCGACGGCGGCCCTGTGCTGTGTGCGACCCGTTACGGTAACGTAATGGCCTCCCGTGGCTCGGTCATTCCGTTGTTTGTGGATAAAATCAAAGCGGGAGTCCCTCTGACGGTGACTGACCCGAACATGACCCGGTTCCTCATGAGTCTTGAAGACTCCGTGGACTTGGTATTGCATGCGTTCGAACATGGCGAGCAGGGTGATATCTTCGTACAAAAGGCGCCGGCCAGCACCATCGGTGATCTGACGAACGCGTTGAAAGAGCTCTTTAATAGCCAGGTGCCGGTTAATATTATCGGTACTCGACACGGCGAAAAACTCTATGAGTCTTTAGTGTCTCGAGAGGAAATGGCCAAAGCCAAAGACATGGGTCGTTATTATCGAATTCCAGCGGATAACCGCGACCTGAACTATGATAAATTTATTATCGAAGGTCAGCCCGAGGCAAACGCAATCGACGATTATACGTCGCACAATACAGAATTGCTGAAGGGCGAAGATATTAAAAAGTTGCTCATGACATTGTCCTATATTCAACGCAGCCTTGATCAATAGTATGAGTATTCTGAGCGTCATTATCCCTACGCATAATCGGGCGCGTTACGCTATTCCGTCAATCCGATCCATACTGGATTTGTCGGAAGAAATTCAAGTAGTGGTTTGCGACTCGAGCCCGGTTGACGAGATATCAGAAGCCTTTAAAGGTCTCTATCTAGAAACACGCTTGAAGTTGGTTCGTTCAACTGAGGGTATTAGTGTGGTTGATAACTTCAACCTTGGGTTACAGTCGGCAGATGGTGATTATTTAGTTTTCATAGGTGATGATGATTTTGTCTCGAAGGAAATAATTGATGTTGCCCATTGGGCTAAAAGCCACGATGTTGATGCGCTGAAATTCAACTTCCCTGCATTGTACTACTGGGATGATTTCAAACATTCAACCCGTGGCGATTCCTATTTTGGCACGCTACATCTGAGCCCCTTCACAGGTAATGTGGTTCGACACGATGTCAATGCGTCGGTCTATTACGCTTTGGATAATTTTGGCGGTGGCGTATTTGGTATGCCACGCGCGTATGCCGGCATGATTTCAAACACATTAGCCAAGAGGATCGTAGGTAAGTATGGCGCGCTGTTTGGTGGTGTCAGTCCCGATATCTATAGTTCATTGCTGATCGCCACTGAGTCTACCTCGTGCGTGCTGGTCGATTATCCGGTTATCGTCCCAGGCGCCTCGGGTCAAAGTACTTCAGGCAAGAGTGTAACGGGCGGGCACTACGGAGCGTTAAGAGATAATGCGCATATTGCGCCGTTCAAAAACTTGGTGTGGGATGCGCGAATACCCGAATTTTATTCGGTTCCCACGGTGTGGTCGTATTCTCTACTTAAGGCTGTCGAGCGAGTTCAATCCCAAGGCGGTAAGAGCCTGAATCCGAATTTTGGCAGGCTGTTATTGAAGTGTTTCGTTTATTTTCCAGGCTCGTATAAACATACGTTGGCTTCCCTGAAGGCAGCTTGCGCAGAGTTTGGTGTTCTGAAGATTACTGCACAGTTGGTATTTTCAGTGTGTTCAGAATTTGTATGGGGCCTGTCCAGGATAATTAATCGGGTCCGTGCGCGATACGTCGAGAAGAATGTCGAGGTTTTTGACCAGCTTAACACCACGTTGATCGGCAGCGAAAAGCTACGTGAAGTCTTAGATGCGCGTGGCTCCAGGATCACGTTTCCTGAGTCGAATTTGTGAACTTTTACTATTTAATAATTGCGAAGGTGTGAGCCAGAACATGCTGTGTGAAAAGGGCGCCCTTAGCGCCGCGTCTGCTAACGTGAGCGTTGTGATTCCTTGTTACTGCTGCAAGGGAACAATTCGGCGTGCGCTTGATTCAGTGTTTACCCAGACGCTGAGACCGGTCGAGGTACTGCTTGTCGATGATGCAAGTCCGGACGGCACTCTAGACTTTCTTCAGTCATTGGTCACAGAGTACCCGGACAACTGGGTACGGGTTTGCGCGTTGGAAAAAAACGCAGGACCCGCAGCGGCTCGCAACACGGCATGGGAAATGGCGTCGCAGCCCTATATTGCGTTTCTCGACTCCGATGATAGTTGGCACCCACAGAAAATAGAGCTTCAGTATAGCTGGATGCTGGAAAATCCAGAGGTGACGCTAACCGGACAGATCTGTGAGATGTTGAGTTCGGAGTCGATGCCGCATCTTGTTTATAACGCTTCGCAAGCGCGGTTCTGTGAGGTCACCTTTCCAGACTTATTGAAATCCAATAGATTTTCAACGCCCTCGGTCATGATCAGGAAAGATGTGGCTTATCGTTTTTCCACGGATACGAGGTTCTGCGAGGACTACCTGCTGTGGTGCGAGTTGCTGGGCAGTGGAGCTCGTGGTTATTCACTTGTGTTGCCCTTGACATTTTGCCACAAGCCTATTTATGGGCATGCCGGGTTAAGCAGTAATATGTGGGCAATGGAAAAGGGGGAGTTGGATGTCTATGACCATCTCTTTCATGCGGGTCGAATTGGATCGATCCGTCGGTGTCTTCTGAAAGGGTGGTCGTTCGTTCGTTATATGCGCAGAGTGCTTAAGATTAAGTTGGGAATAAGCCAGGGATGATATATCTAATTGGTTGGGGATCATTGTATCTCATGTTTTTCCTAAACGCCTTAGCCAAGAATAGGACGCGTCTGTTTATCGCAATATCTTTGATTGTATTTATGGTGTTTTCGGTCATGCGCGGTGCCGTAGGTACAGACACGGCCAACTACGAGTTGATCGTTGAAGGTTTTTCGGTAGGCTATGTCTGGGGCGGCATGGAGCCGGGTTTTGTTTTGTTGGGTAAAGCGTTATTGTCCGTTTCAGACTCAGGCGTCGTCGCAGTAAGGGTGCTCAGTTTTCTGATTTTTGCGATGCTGTTTTTGTACTTGGCTCGTGCTGACAAGAACGAACGATTTTTGCTAATTGCCTATATTTTGCCGACTTTTATTTATCAGTACAGCATGAACGGGTTGCGCATTGGGCTGGCGGCAATGTTGCTGTTGCTGGGCACGCAGAACGTACGTCAGCTTAGGTATAAATCTGGAATGGTGATAGCGGTATCTGCTCTGTTGTTTCATTACTCGTCACTGGTGTCGTTGCTGTTTATTTGGGCGTCATGGTCTCGTTGGCTGAAGACAAGTAATGTCTTGGTTGTCCCGGTTGTGGCATGTGTGCTGTTATTTTTGTTGAGTTTGAATGGTGACTACTTTCTCGCCAAATTGCTGTCTTATCAGGATTCAGAGTCTCCCAACCCACTGTCCGGCCTGAGTAAGGTCGCGGTATTGTTGCTGTTCGTGGTAGCGTTGTTATTTTCAAAACTTCCAAATGCGGAAAAAACAAAACTCATAGTATTAGGTGCTGGTTTCACCATTTCTTTTTGGTTGGTGTCAGCAGTGTCGTATGCCGGTTTGCGATTTTTGGATTTGATATCCTTCGCCTTTCCCGTAGCGATTCTTTTGACCTATAGCCGTTTCGCATTAAATTTTGACGCAACAATGAAGCTCGCTTTCATTGTGGCGGGCATTTTGAGCGCGGCGAGTGGTTACAGGAATTTCGTAGCCGAGGAAGGTATTGGGCCCTCTCCGTTCATGCCTTATCATTTTATCGGCTTTTCCAATGGAGGCTAGATAAACAGCCTCAGTCTGTATCTAGTAGACAGCAGCAGAGCGGGTGTCAGGCTCTCAATCATTTTATATTCATGCGGTCGAGAAGTGCCGTTGGAGACGAAGTTGTGAAGATATTAGTAACTGGAGGTGCCGGCTATATCGCATCTCATACGGTGGTCGAGTTACTCGGCGTCGGTTGGGACGTGGTGGTGCTTGACAATCTGGCTAATAGCTCCGAGGTTTCCTTGGTCCGGATTGCCCAGATAACTGGACGCGAGCCATTATTTGTCCTTGGCGACATTTTGGACGAGGCACTCCTCGCGACTCTTTTTCGCGAGCATGAATTTGACGCCGTAATCCATTTTGCTGGGTTGAAAGCTGTGGGGGACAGCGTTAAAGACCCCCTTGCTTACTACAAAACTAACGTTGCGGGCAGCTTTTCATTATTTTCTGCCATGGCGGCCGCGGGCGTGTTCAGGCTCGTGTTCAGTTCGTCGGCAACTGTGTATGGCGAGCCAGAAGTCATGCCTATCTCTGAGCAATATCCCGTTGGTGCGCCGAAAAGCCCCTATGGTCGCTCCAAGCTTATCGTAGAGCAGGTACTCGAAGACCTTGTTCGCGCCGATGATCGATGGGCTATAGCGACACTTCGATACTTCAACCCCGTGGGGGCTCATCCCAGCGGGCTGATTGGGGAAAATCCCAATGGCACGCCTAATAATTTACTGCCGTATATCAGTAAAGTAGTAACCGGTAAGCTGCCCTATTTGTCCATCTATGGTAATGATTACCTAACGTGTGATGGAACGGGCGTGCGCGATTACATTCATGTTACTGACTTGGCGAACGGCCACGTCAGCGCATTGCGGTATATAGCAGGGATGACTGGCTTACATGCTTGGAACTTAGGCACCGGCGTGGGCTATTCTGTCCTACAAGTGATAGCTGCATTTGAAAAAGTGTCAGGAGTGAAAGTCCCCCACAAAATGTGTGAGCGCAGGCCGGGGGATATTGCCGAGTGTTGGTCTGACCCAGCGAAGGCGTTGAGAGATCTAGGGTGGCGTGCGGAATTGAACCTTGAGGATATGATGCGGGATACTTGGAGATGGTTACAGAGCAATCCTGACGGATATCAGTCCAAATGAGAATTGCTCTGATAGGAACTACTGCTGCCTGTGTGTTGGGCTTTCGTGCTGATCTAATCCGTGCGATGGCGGAGCAAGGCCATGTTGTTTACGCATTCGCCCTGGACTTCGACAGTGCAAGTCGCGAGGACGTCAGGGCTTTGGGCGGTATCCCGATGGATTACCACATTAGCCGAGCGGGATTAAACCCATTAAATGACCTTGTCTCGACAGTGAAATTATCCAGAATTCTTCGCTCCATCGCGCCAGACATGGTTTTCTCATATTTCGCAAAGCCTGTGATATTCGGTACGTTTGCAGCTGTATTGGCAGGCGTCAAGCGCAGGGTCGGAATGTTGGAAGGCCTCGGCTACGTATTTACTGAGCTCCGTGAGGGAATGGGATTTAAACGCAAGCTGTTAAAGTGGGTTCAAGTTTCACTTTACCGAATGGCATTTCCGTTTCTAGAGCAATTGATCCTCTTGAACAAAGATGATCAGATTGACTTGGTTGATAAGTATCGGCTGAGGGTTAATAAGGTTTCGGTGCTCGGTGGAATCGGCTTGAAATTGAGTGATTACCCCTATTCCCGACCTCCTGTGTCTCCCGTGAGCTTCATATTTGTCGGACGACTCTTGGCGGAAAAAGGTGTGCATATATTTATTGAGTCAGCGCGAATTGTGAAAGAACAATTCCCGGACGCACGATTCGTGATGCTTGGGGGGATTGACGAGTCGAATCCAGGTGGACTAAAGGCGCATGATTTAGAGCTACTGAAGATGGAAGGGGTGATCGAGCATCCGGGGCACGTATCTGATGTTGTCGGCTGGGTCTCCGACGCCAGTATCTTTGTTCTCCCGTCTTATTACCGTGAGGGCGTCCCCCGGAGCACTCAGGAAGCAATGGCAATTGGCCGCGCGATCCTGACCACGAATGTGCCCGGTTGTAAGGACACTGTGATGGATGGGGTCAACGGGTACTTGGTTGCACCTTGGTCAGCGGAAGAACTTGCTGACAAGATGATCCATTTTATCAAACACCCAGACGATATAGTCCAAATGGGGTTGGCAAGCCATGCGATGGCGCAGGACAAATTTGACGCTGGCATTGTTAATCAGCGTTTGATGAGTTATCTCGTTTGAGCTTTTTGTATTTATAGGTCTAGTGGATTATGGAAGGCACTAAGAAAGTCGTGCTGCTGACGGGGGTTTCCGGTTTTGTAGGGCGGGCGCTTTTGGACTCTTTGGTAGGTAGCGCAAGCTATCAGATACGCGCCTGCGCTCGCAATATCGGTGTTGCCGAGCACCCTGATGTCGAGTACATCGCCATGGGCGATCTGGGTGATGATGTCCGCTGGGAGTCTTTCACCCAGGATGTTGATGTGATTGTTCACGCCGCTGCTCGCGTGCATGTGATGAACGATAATAGCGCAGATCCTTTGGCAGAGTTTCGTAAGGTTAACGTGGACGGTACGTTGAACCTGGCGCGGCAGGCCGCTGCTTCCGGAGTGCGGCGCTTCGTATTTATCAGTTCAATCAAGGTAAACGGCGAGTTCACCCTACCCGGCAGGCCTTTCACGGCAGATGATTCTCCCGCCCCGGTAGACCCTTATGGCGTTTCCAAACTGGAAGCCGAATATGGTTTATTAGCCCTTTCCAAAAGTACTGGTATGGAGGTTGTGATCATCAGACCGGTTCTCGTTTACGGGCCAGGTGTGAAGGCGAATTTCCGCAATATGATGGCGTTCCTGGCGAAGGGAGTTCCCATTCCGTTGCCGCTGGGTTCGGTCAACAATAAGCGCAGCCTTGTTGCTTTGGACAATTTGGTCGACTTGATCAAAACCTGTATGGTGCATCCTGCCGCAGCCAGCCAGATTTTTTTGGTGAGTGATGGCAACGATGTGTCCACCACAGAGCTTTTGCGCAAGGTCGCGCATTCGGTTGGAACTAAGGCTGTGTTGGTTCCGTTTCCAGTAAAATCATTGATGTTTTTGGCAGCGCTTGTTGGCAAGAAAGGGGTAGCAACCCGGCTATTCGGTTCACTGCAAGTGGATATTTCGAAAAATCGTCAACTGCTGGGTTGGTTGCCTCCTGTCACTCTCGATGCGTCCCTCAAAAAAACGGCCAACGCTTATCTCGAGAGTAAATCTGAATGACATTATTTTGGTTGTTTCCCGCCATCCTGATTTTGGCGCTGGTGCTCACAGGGGCTCTGCGTCGCTACGCTCTTAACAACAATCTCATTGATCTTCCGAATGGTCGTAGCTCCCATGTCATCCCAACACCGCGGGGAGGGGGGGTAGCGATCGTCTTGAGCTTTCTCGCGTTCCTTCCCATGCTCTGGATCGGGGATGTACTTTCTTTTGAGGCATTCATAGCGCTATTCGGCGCCGGCCTGATGGTTGCGATCGTCGGTTTCCTTGATGATCATGGGCATATTCCAGCCCGCTGGCGATTATTGAGTCATTTCAGCGCTGCTGTCTGGGCGCTGATATGGAGTCACGGCCTACCCCCTGTGGAGGCTTTTGGCTATGTGGTGGATTTAGGCTGGTTCACCCACATACTGGCTGCGTTTTACCTAGTGTGGATGCTCAACCTTTACAATTTCATGGATGGAATTAATGGCCTGGCAAGTGTTGAGGCCATCACCACCTGCTTCGGCGCGGCCTTGCTCTACTGGCTCTGCGCTACGCCCGTCATCGCCTGGGTGCCGTTGCTTCTTGGTTTTGCGGTAGCTGGCTTCTTGTATTGGAATTTTCCCAAAGCTCGAATTTTCATGGGCGATGCTGGCAGCGGCTTTCTCGGTATAACCATGGGTGTCTTAGCGATACAGAGCGCGTGGATGTCGTTTGATCTTTTCTGGGGGTGGTTGATTCTTCTCGGCGTGTTTATCGTTGATGCCACTTTCACGCTGTGTCGGCGTATCCTGCGCGGTGACAAACTTTATGAGGCGCATCGCAGCCATGCCTATCAATTCGCTTCCCGCGAGTTTAAATCGCACATTCCTGTAAGTGTAGCTGTTGCCCTTATTAACGTTCTATGGTTATTGCCTTTAGCTTGCTTGGTCGCCACTAAGCAGCTTGATGGCGTTGTCGCGCTGATCATCGCGTACGCGCCGTTGATATTGTTAGCCCGGAGGTTCAGAGCGGGGGCGTTGGAACCCAGCGAATAATATTTGCTAATCTGTCGATAGGATGGAGCGTATTTGAAATATCGAGCGACTGTTTTTTTGAACAATGCGGTGCTTCAGAGGTAGGTATGGATAGGGTTCGTGCATTTTTAGTTGATCTGCCACGGCGGCAAAAAAGGCTTATTCAAGTTTCCGTAGATGTATTACTTGTGTGGACTGCGCTCTGGCTGTCGTTCATTGTACGATTGGGCGTAGAGGATTTTGTTAACCCTCTGGTTGCCCATACCTGGCTTTTTCTGTGTGCGCCGATTGTAGCTGTTCCGCTCTATATACGTTTTGGCATGTACAGAGCGGTTATGCGTTACTTTGGCAATGACGCGCTGATAGCTATTATCAAAGCCGTTAGCCTGTCAGCGCTGATATTAGGTGTCGTTGTGTACTGGTACAGCAACCACCAAAATGTCGTGCCTCGTTCTATTATCTTCAATTACTGGTGGTTGAGCCTTATCATGGTCGGGGGGGTGAGACTCGCCATGCGACAGTTTTTCCTGGGCGACTGGTTCTCTGCTGCTCAGCATGTGCCATTCACCAGTCGCGACAATGGACTGCCTCGGGTCGCAATTTACGGCGCAGGCGCCGCGGGTAATCAGTTGGTTGCTGCATTGCGGATGGGGCGTGTGATGCGCCCTGTCGCCTTTATTGACGACGATGTCAGTATTTCCGATCGTGTTATTTCCGGCTTGCAGGTTTATAAGCCCAAACACATCCAAAGGATGATTGATGCAACGGGCGCCCAAGAAATTCTCTTGGCGATCCCGTCATCCAACAGAGGCCGCCGCCGGGAAATTCTGGGGTTTCTGGAGGGCTTTCCGTTGCATGTTCGTAGTGTTCCCGGATTTATGGATCTCGCCAGCGGACGGGTTAAGGTCGATGATATCCAAGAGGTGGATATTGCCGACCTACTGGGACGTGACGCGGTCCCGGCCCAAGGGGAATTGCTCGAACATTGTATCAAAGGCCAAGTGGTGCTCGTGACCGGCGCGGGCGGCTCGATAGGGTCTGAGTTGTGTCGGCAGATACTAGCGCTGCGTCCTTCTACACTGCTGTTGTTTGAACACAGCGAGTTCAACTTATACAGTATCCTTTCCGAGCTGGAGCAGCGCGTCTCCCGTGAGTCCCTGTCTGTGTTGTTGCTTCCGATTTTAGGGTCGGTGCGCAACGAAGGTCAGCTGTCTAGCCTCATGAAGTCTTGGAGCGTAAATACCGTCTACCATGCTGCGGCCTATAAACATGTGCCGATGGTCGAGCACAATATCGCTGAAGGTATACTCAACAATGTGATGGGCACTTTGAGTGCGGCGCAGGCAGCACTCAAGGCGGAAGTCCAAAACTTCGTACTCATTTCAACGGACAAAGCGGTGCGTCCTACTAATGTGATGGGCAGTACAAAGCGGTTGGCCGAACTGATACTCCAGGCACTTAGTCGTGAAGAAAATCCGCAATTGCACGGTGATTTAGCCGCTGTAGGCACGCCTAACAAAACGCGCTTCACGATGGTACGTTTTGGCAATGTATTGGGTTCGTCAGGCTCAGTCATTCCGCTTTTTCACAAACAGATCAAGTCAGGTGGCCCCCTGACAGTGACGCATCCGAAAATTACCCGATACTTCATGACCATTCCCGAAGCGGCACAGCTCGTCCTTCAGGCAGGATCGATGGGGTTGGGCGGCGACGTGTTCGTTCTGGATATGGGCGAGCCGGTCAAAATCGTGGAGCTGGCTGAAAAGATGATCAATCTTTCTGGGCTGAGTGTTCGTTCCGAGAAAAACCCTCACGGTGATATTTCTATTGAGTTCAGTGGACTTCGACCAGGCGAGAAACTCTATGAAGAGTTGTTGATCGGCGATAACGTTGCTCCCACCCAGCATCCAATGATTATGAGTGCTTCTGAAGACTATCTCGAGTGGGATCTACTGAAAGGGGTGATCAGAGATCTGCTGTCCGCGATAGAAGTGCATGACTACGCCAAGATACGCCAATTACTACGTGAGACCGTAAGCGGTTATGCGCCGGACGGCGACATCGTCGATTGGGTTCACCAGCAGCGTAGAATGAAGCTCAAGTGAGCTGAGGTGATTGGGTCCATGGACATGGTATGTGGCCATCTCTGATACGCTGGTGGAGGGCAGATTAGTCGGCCCTTCGGTCTCGGTTTGGCATTAGCTTTTTGAGAGTTAGGCATGGATTATTTCCCCTGTTTTCTGTCCGTCGTGTTCGTAGCACGAAATCAGTCGGCCAGTGTCGAGAAAATTCTCGCTGATGCAGCGCATATCATTGCTGATACTGTCGCGGATTATGAATTGATTGTGGTGGATAATGCCTCGGACGATGACAGCGTGTCGATATTGAAAGGACTCACGTCTGAAAATGGACTCGCGAATCTACAGGTGTATGCACTAACTAAGGAAGTGGATACGGACACCGCTTTTTGGGTTGGCCTGGAAAACGCACTGGGAGACTTCGTCGTTGTGGTTGACCCGTTAGCCGATGATGTAGCTTTCATACCTACTATGCTTGATCAAGCGCTTAGCGGCGCCGATGTAGTATTTGCTAATAACGCGATGAAGCCCGTGCAGGGGCCGATGTACCGTGCGGCTAATTCTGTTTTTCATAGCCTTTATAATCGGTTCAACGGCGTGCATCTAGCCAGAGAGGCGCCGCAGTATCGCATTTTGAGTAAACGAGTAATCAATTTCATTCTTCAGCATCCGCAGCCTGTAATGACCTATAGGCACTTACCCGCAACGGGTGGTTTTGCCAAAGCTTATTTGAATTACAGTTCTCCCCCGCAAACCTCACAGCGTAAACACTTGGGTGAGAGCATTGATCGCGGTATGCGCTTGCTGATTTCGACTACGCGCGCTCCAATGCGATTGGTCACGTCTCTCTCGCTGTTTGGGGCCATTGCCAACCTGCTGTACTGCATTTACGTCATTGCCGTAGGTATTTTAAAAAGTGATGTTGCTCCAGGTTGGATCAGTCTCTCGTTGCAACAATCTGGTATGTTCTTTCTCATCTCTCTAGTGTTGTTGGTATTGGGTGAATACATTCTAAACATGGCAAGCCTGTCGAACGAGGGGCCGCTTTATCATGTTGGGCAAGAGTTCACCAGTGCGCGGATGACCCGTTGTGAAAAGTTGAACGTTGAAGAGTGGGTGTCAGAGTCGGCGGATAGTGAAATTCCGACCAGTGACCGTGCCTGATGTCGGGTCTTAACCAAAGCGAAATATGCCACGATGCGGTAGTCATCGGGGGGGGCTTCTACGGCGCTGCCATCGCTATTTACCTGGCCAGGCAACGTGGATTCAAGCGTATTCTATTAATTGAGCGCGAGTCGGCGTTATTGATGCGTGCGTCTTATAATAACCAGGCACGCGTCCATAACGGTTACCATTACCCGCGCAGTTTCACCACTGCCTATCGCAGTCGAGTAAACCTGCCGAAATTTGTTCGGGATTGGCCGCTCGCCATAAAGCAAGACTTCACCAAGCTCTATGCTATTGCCCGACGCAACTCCAAAGTTACTGCTAAACAGTTTGAACGGTTTTGCCGAGAGATTGGCGCAGGGATCAAACCGGCTGAGCCGTCTTTACGTACTTTGTTTGAACCTCGATTAATCGAGCAGGTATATAGGGTCAATGAGTGCGCATTTGACACCTCGCAACTTTCCACGTGGGCTTCGCGGGAACTTAAAGAGTGTGGCGTGCAGATTCATTATCAAACCCGCGTCATAGCTATTTCAAAAGGGCGGTTGGCGCCGCTGGAGGTGATAGCAGACCCTGCGCAGGGAGGGCCGCAAGTCATTGCTTGTCGCTATGTATTCAACTGTACGTATAGCGGGCTAAACCAATTTGGCGGAGACTTTCCAGGCGTCGGTTTAGGCTTGAAGCAAGAGATTACAGAAATGGCCGTGCTCCAGATGCCGCCTGCACTTGAGAATTTGGGCGTCACAGTGATGGATGGTCCGTTCTTCTCGATGATGCCGTTTCCCGCACGTGGGCTTCATACGTTGTCTCATGTACGCTATACACCGCACCTTCATTGGAATGATCGACAAGGACTCGATCCTTATCAGAAACTCGGCCAATATAATCGTGCCACGCGCGTTGATAAGATGCTCAGGGACGTAGGTCGCTATATTCCTGAAGTGTTAAAGGCCAAACATGTTGACTCATTATTTGAGGTTAAAACCGTTTTGCTGAAGAATGAAGGGGACGACGGAAGGCCGATTCTATTTGAGAAACACACCGGTTTGCCAGGCGCATACTCAGTGCTGGGTGGTAAAATCGACAATATTTATGACGTGCTTGAAAAGCTGGATGCTGAAAATTTTTTCACCGGTAACGATCAAGCCACGTCGGTGTCTGGAGGTACGGATGCGTAACGCGCTGATTGGATATTCTGGGTATGTAGGGGGCACACTCCTCAAGCAAACTGCCTTCGCGTCGTTGTACCGCTCAACGAATATCGGTGACATTGATCATCAGTCATTCGATACTGTCGTCTGTGCGGCTGCCCCCGCGCAAAAATGGCTCGCTAACCGGGAGCCTGAGGATGACCTCAAGAAGATTGAGACATTGATTGATCATCTTAAAACCATAAAATGCAAGACCTTTATTTTGGTCAGTACGGTAGATGTTTTCAAGCATCCTATAGGGGTCGATGAAGATGCCTCTGTAGATGAATCAGGTTTGCACGCTTACGGTTTGCATCGCCGGATATTGGAAGTATTTGTTGAGAAAAATTTTTCGAATTGTCTTGTTGTGCGTTTGCCGGGACTCGTGGGTCCGGGGCTACGTAAGAACGTTATTTTTGATTTTTTGAATGATAACAATCTTCACGCAGTTGATAGCCGTGGCGTGTTCCAATTTTACCCCATGGTCAACCTCTGGCATGACATTCAAATAGCGCTTGATGCCCAGCTCAGGTTGATCCACCTGACGGCGGCACCCGTCAGTGTGGAGCAGATTTCGCTGCAAGGTTTTGGTCTGCCTTTTTCCAATACCTTGAGCCACTCGCCTGCGTCGTATGACTTGCGTACCAAATACGCTCACGTATTCGATGCTGCTGGTTTCTATCAAAATAGTGTTCGCGAAACAATGCTAGCGGTCAGGGCATACGCGCAGTCTGAGTCCCGCACGATTAAACTTGATACAGGGTCGAAAGCATGAGGTTGGCTATATCCAACATTGCATGGGACATTTGCGAGGATGAAGCCGTCGCTGCCTTGCTTCAGCAGTTCGCTGTGGATGCGATAGATATTGCCCCTGGCAAGTATTTTCCTGAGCCTACCAAAGCGACAGGTGAGGATATCGTTCAAGTCAAAGCTTGGTGGGCTGAGCGAGGAGTCGAAATCACCGGCATGCAGGCGCTGCTGTTTGGTACGACGGGGCTGAATATCTTTGGTGGCGCGCAGAGCCGGGCTGATCTGCTTACACACTTGGCCGCAATATGTCGGATTGGTGCAGGCTTGGGCGGGACGCGAATAGTTTTTGGCTCACCGAAGAATCGGGATCGCAGCGGGCTGAATGATCAAGAGGCACTGGACATCGCGATTCCCTTTTTTCGTGAGTTGGGCGGTCTCGCTCAGGCGTGCGGCGTGACATTCTGTCTGGAACCCAACCCTGCGTGTTACGGCGCGAACTTTATGACCACCAGTGTTGAGACTGCCGGAGTGGTTCGTGCTGTTGCGCATCCTTCTATCCGTATGCAGTTTGACACAGGCGCACTTGCGATTAACCGGGAAGATCCGCTGGAAGTCCTGAAAGATTTTGCTCAATTGATTGGGCATGTGCATGCCAGCGAGCCCGATCTTTTACCTTTGGGCGATGGCGGTACTGACCACGTGGCAATCGCCGCCGCGCTGGGGCGCTACCTGCCGGCTCATCTCGTTTCCATCGAAATGGTAGCAACTGGGAGCGAGCCACATTTAGCGTCGATTAAACGCGCTATCCAGGTAGCCACTCTTCGTTACCGTGGGGTCAGTGTATGAGTATGAAATGGCTCATTCTCATTCTTGGTACTCTTTGCAATGCGTCCGCAAGCGTTTTGGTGAAGATGGCCATGATTCCACCGCGTAAGTTCCCGTCCCCCAGCGACCCCATGACTGCGTTGAGTAATTGGCCATTTTGGCTAGGGCTCTGTTTGTATGGTGGGGCCTTTGTTCTTTATGCAGCGGCATTGGCGCGGCTCCCGATGAATGTTGCCCACCCGGTCCTGACGGCTGGAGCGATTGCAACAGTTGCTGTGTTTTCGGTTGTTTTTTTTCGTGAAACCTTCCATTGGACCACAGCGGTCGGGATCGTACTGATAATCACCGGCGTTGGGCTGATCACAGCTCGCGTGACTTGATGGAAGCCCAAATGATCTTTTCGGATATTGCTGTTGTCCGTGCAACATGGCAAGTGCCAGCGTTTGACACCCCACTCTGGCTTGGACGCCAACACTCCTGGTGCGTCGTAATCCCTGTCATTAACGAAGGTGAGCGAATTAAAAGTTTACTCGCGAGGATGTCCGCACTTCACGTCGAGAATATTGCTGACATCATCATTGTCGATGGCGGCACCACGGACGGCTCGCTGGAGTTGCAGGAGTTGGAGCCGCTTGGCGTACGGGGGCTATTGGTCAAGACGGCCGCAGGAAAACTTAGTGCACAGCTTCGTTGCGCCTACTCCTTTGCGCTCGATCACGGTTATGTGGGCATCGTTACCATTGATGGTAATGATAAAGATGATCCAGAAGCCATTCCGCGCTTTATAGCATCGCTGGAGCAGGGCGTTGATTTTGTGCAAGCTTCGCGATTCGTTGCAGGGGGCGTGGCTGAAAATACCCCTAAATCAAGAGACTTCGCCATTCGCTTTATCCATGCTCCTATGTTGAGCCTGTTCTCCGGGTTCAAGTGGACAGACACGACTCAGGGCTTTCGGGCCTATAGCAGGAAAATGCTACTGGATCCCAAGTTGGCCGTGTTCCGTGATATCTTTATGACGTATGAATTACTCGCTTACCTGTCATATCGGGCCCCAAGGTTGGGATATCGTTGTATTGAACTGCCTACCGTGCGGCGATACCCTAAAGGTGAAGTGCCGACAAAAATTAGCAGTGTGAGGGGTAATTTATCTGTCTTGACGGTGTTGTTTAAGTCATGTTTCGGTAATTACAATCCGCGTTAGCAGGTCGATATTGCCATGGCTCTTTCACATGAACAGTTCGCCTGAGGTCGAATCGGGATGTAGCGTTTATGTGGTTGGATCGGTAGCCTATGTCGGCGTGAAGCCGGTGCTTATCACTGGATGGTAATAAGCACGCCGGTTTTAGTTAATCCCTTAGAAACCGTGCTTTGTTGCCGGAAAGGTAACGCATTACCCTTTCTTCGGAAAGCGTAAATCCTTTGGTGTAGGTTTTGCTCTCGATGCAGGCTTTGGATTTGATTTCTTGATTGGCCGCAGCTCTGTAGCTTTCAGTGTACTTGAACATAATGATTTGATCGTTCAAGTCGCCGGTTGAGTGAATTGTCAGCTTTTCGTTGTCTTCATTTTTGAACGCGAAAGCATGGTTGGATTCATCGCAGAAGTCCTTGATCCAATCGCGAAGCATTTCAAATTTTTCGTCCAGCGACTTGTGTGTGTAAGCGTTGATACTTTCTTTGACTTTGGCGGGAGCGCCTGCAACCGTAACGTTTTCTGGTACCGACTTGATAATGTTCGAGCCGCTGAGACACACGGCCCTCTTACCAATCGTGACGCCAGAGCCGACAGTGCATGAGCCCACCAACCAGACATTGTCTAGGATGACTACCGGGTCGGCGGAGTAGAAAAGGCAGCCTTCAATTTGTTCACCTGCGGCTATGTGCGTCCAAATCTGCGAATACATGCCGACTCTAACGCCATTGCCGATCATCAGGCCGCCTGTGCCATCAATTACACAGTTTTGGCCAAACCAGCAGTGTTGTCCTATTATTACACCCTTTGTACTTAACACAAGACAGTCTGCGTGCAGGGTGGTCCAATCATCAATCGATACATCGCCGTCTTCAATGATGATTTTTACACCATCTCCCAGGATGACATAGTCGCCTAGGGTTAGCGTTCTGTTACTCTTGAAGATAAACTTCACGTTATTTCCAATCGAACAGTTTTTACCAATATTTACAATGCCGATACCGTGAATCTCATAATTTCTCATAATGACTATCCATTTGGTTATTTTTGATCAGGCAGGGCTATCTGCATTCGTCTTGGGAACACGACCGAACGCCGACGTCGGTCTAATTAGTAACATGTCATTAGATCATATGAGTATGGTACCTGTCCTATATGCAGCCTTTCGATCATGAGATTAATCGACTTCGATGCGGTTTGAGGTTATGAGTCGCTACCCTGTAAAGGATCCTACCGGATCCACGCTCGTGCTGAAGCCCTCACGCCCGGTACGTAAGAGGACTTGTGATTGTCCACGCATTACGCGGCTTGCAGGCTGTTTGATCGTGCCACCATCTATACGTCCATACAGAACGCGTGGAGCTGTAGCGGATTGCCCGACCCCGTAGTGCCAAGACTTATTCGTCGGCGTTGGGTTGTTGGTTCCGAGCGGCTTTCTTGTCCTCAACCAGATGCTCGACCTCGACCGGGTCGAAGTGGCAGCGAGCGCCCCGCGCATTAATGCTATTGATTGGCGCCGGGAACGTCTTGTCACGAACGCGCAGTTTGTTCAGGCCCGATAAGGATACCTGAATACGGTCACGACGGAAATTCACCCGGTGTTTTACCGCGCTTTCGGGGGCTACGTGTTGATGCGTCCTGATACGCAAGCACTGTTGGAGATCTTGCTTTATGGGACAGTTGTCTGATATTCCAGCACTGTTGGCCTTCGCCCCTGTCACTGAGCGAAGGTTGCGACGGGCTATCCGCCAGCAGTGCCATGCGCGACCAGATTGGCCAGTCGAGGCCAACGAACACTGAGCTTCGCTTCACGCTTGTAGCGAAGGTCTGCCAATGGAATTGCACCGTAATGAATGTGAAGGCTCCGCTACTCAAGGATGCAAGAGGGTCGTCAGTGAGTGGCAACACGAAAGCTCATGACCATTTGAAGTACCGTCCAGATATTGATGGCCTTCGGGCTTTCGCAATAATTTCAGTTGTTCTATATCACGCTTTCCCGTCTGCAATGCGTGGTGGTTTTATTGGAGTTGATATCTTCTTTGTTATTTCTGGATATTTGATATCCAGCATTATTTTCAAAGGGTTAGATTCAGGAACGTTTAGTTTTCTGGAATTTTATCAGCGCCGTGTAAAGCGGATTTTTCCCGCACTTATTGTTGTCCTAGTGTCTTGCTTAGCGGTCGGCTGGTTCACGCTGATGGCTGGCGAATTCAAGATGCTGGGTAAGCATGTCGCGGGCGGTATCGGCTTTATCCAAAACCTTGTTCTTTATCGTGAGGCCGGATACTTCGACACATCGTCAGTGCTTAAGCCATTGCTCCACTTGTGGTCGCTGGGAGTCGAGGAGCAGTTCTATATCTTGTTCCCCATTGCAGCCTGGGTCATGTGGCGCTGGCGCTCTGCGGTCCTGCCTGTAATCGTCTTGCTCGCGGTCATTTCCCTGGGCGCCGATGTTCATAAGCTGGGGACGAACCCGTCAGCGGCCTTCTATATGCCGCAGTATCGGTTCTGGGAGATTTTGTGCGGCAGCATCATTGCCTACATCACGGTGTTCCGCCCCTCTACTGCCGACAAGATCCAGGGCGCAGCGCAGGTTCGAAATCTGGTATCGATTGCCGGGGCAGTGCTGCTGATCGCATCAGTTGTGGTGGTGGACAAGTACAAGGCTTTCCCAGGGTTTTGGGCATTGCTACCAGTCTCGGGGTCAGCGCTCATGATAATGGCTGGTCCAAATGCCTGGCTTACCAGGAGGGTGATGGCGAGCCGCCCATGGTGTGGATTGGTCTGATCAGCTACCCGCTTTATCTGTGGCATTGGCCGGTAATCACTTACATCCGCATTCTTGGCGCCGAAGAACTGAGCATAATCAGCGGCGTAATTGCTGTGGTCGCCAGTACGTCGCTGGCCTACGGCACCTATAAGTATGTGGAAGTACCTTTCAGAAACGCCAAGCTGCGGGTTCCAAAAACAGGGTTATTGCTGGCGCTGGGCCTGACTGTTGCTGCCGTTGGTGCTGTGACGTTTGTCAAAAATGGGCTCATGAATCGCCCTGGGCTATCAGCCGGCCTCAAGGATCGCGAAAGCTATGCGCAGTATTTCGAAAACTCTCTGCCCGCCTGGGCCTACTTCACTAACCAGGGGATTATTGAGGGCTATCGGTTCGGCTGTGACTTCTTTGACATCGAACGTTACCGTGCCGGCGGCTTCACAATGGAGCCACGCAAGCAGATCAACACCGAATGCTACGTGCCGACCACTGACACGAAAGTCATGCTTTGGGGTGACTCACATGCCCAGCAATACTACTACGGCCTGAGTAAGACGCTCCCGCCATCCGTGTCCATATTGCAGGTGGCAAGCTCTGGCTGTGAGGCGAACTTGCCGGGGACCGCTACAGGAGGATTGAAGTACTGTGACCGCTCCAATGAGTTCGCCTTTGAGGTGATGGCAAAGGAAAAGCCACAGGTGCTTGTAATCGCCCAGCTTGAACAGCACGACACCAAGAATAACTTGACCGATCTTACCGCAAGGGCCAAGGCTCTTGGAGTCAGGAAGGTGATTGTGGTTGGCCCAGTACCGCGCTATGACCAGTTCCTAAATCAACTGGTTGTGCGCAAGTTCTGGAACAACACGCCGCGGCGCACTAACGAGAACCTGTTGCCCGCACCCTTCGACACCGACAGGGCGCTGGCCTCCAAGTATTCTAGTGGTTCTGGTGGGTTTGAATATCTGTCAGCGCTGAGTGCATTTTGCAATGCAGATGGTTGCATGACGTATCTTGGCAATGACCGGAAGACAGGATTAGTGACGTTTGATTATGGTCACCTGTCGCCGCCCGCCTCGATCTACTTTGCCAAAACTGCATTGACGCCACTGATCATGAAGGAGCTATCCACGGAATAGCCAGGTCACCAGCAAAGAGCCCGCCGCGTGCGGGCTTTTCTTTACCCCTGGTTCACCATCGATTTGAATTCGGCGCGCTGCTCCTCGGTCATGCCGTCCCGCACCGTATCCAGATAGTCGGCGTAGCACTGCACCATGTTTTTCTGCTGGGTAGGTAGATCGCCTTGTCATAGACCCCTTTGATCGCCGCCTTTTTATGAGCCAGGTACATGTCGCGCCAGTTATCGTCCCAACCAAATTCGGATAGCAGCGTTTCGCAGGTGTGCCGGCTGCCATGGCCCGTCATCCACCCTTTGTACCCGATCAGTGCAAAGCACTTGTTGATCGAAGCGTCCGAAACTACCTGCGCCTTTCGCCCGATGAAGGGAACAGGTAGCGCGGCCGACCAGTGAGCCGATGTAGATCCTGATATTGATTCCCGTCAAGGTCTTTTCGGCGCGGCCATCCTTGATCTTTTATCGAGCCATAGATCGGCAGCGGCTTTGAACGTGTTCGCCTTGGCTGCATCTCTGGAAGCCTTCAACTTTGCCTTGTGGGTGTCTTCGGCATTGAGCCTCTGCGCTTCCTGCGCTTTCTCCCTGGCATTTTTGGCGGTGATATCTGGATATGCGCCAAGGCTGTGCCATCCCCACGTCCCATCTGACTTCTTGAATCGAAGCTCCCAGCGTTTGCGGCCTGTGCTGCTGACCACGAAATAAAGCTGATCAATCCATAGTTCTCGCGGTATTCCTTTTCCTCCGGCTCAGGGGAAGCCAGCAGCGTTTCGGCCAGTGGCCGACGCTTTATTTTGGATCGTGTATGTTGGATTCTTGTATGTTTTGGTTCGATATTGTGCGCGCCATATACAGAATCAAGGATAAGCGGACACAATGGTAATAGCGGGGAATTATTAGGGATTCGGGCTTATTCAGTATTGCCGTGGGTTTCGTGTGGCGCGGTAGGGAGTGGGGCAAGGAGGGAATAAGAATGTGGAGCGGGTAGAGAGCTTCTGACTCGGACCATCGCTCGTTATCGAATCGGGACTGCTGCAGGCTATACCGCCTGCGCTCCTTAGGTCTGTCGCCAGAAAAAACCTGGGCCGAGGCGAGGGCGCGCAGCTTTCAACTCAACCGGATGTGGCCGGTTTTTTAAAGTGGATATTTATGAATAGACCGATTGAAAGAGTGGCTATAAAAATCATCCAATAGGCATACCGCAGATCGTTGGCCGGTGTAATGAGTAGATAGCTTATCGTGTAGGATAGCCCTGACATGGGTAAAAGCCAAAGTGAATGTTTTCTGCAGTTTCGGCTGAGTTGAAATGCGCCAATCAATAATATGGATATGATAATCCAGCTATAAGGTTTGAACAGTTCGGGAAATATTCTTATCGAGGTTGTAACGTAGCCAGCGGTATATTTTTCTACCGGCGAGACCGATCTGGTCCCTGCATTGGGCTCATACGGCTGCTTCATGACACGGAATTCAGTAGGGTAATATGGAGGGAGGGAGGGAGAGCGTATGAAGTTTAAAAAAGCATTTAACCGGAATGCTCCATACGTTAGAATATTTCGCGGAACATACTGGACCCACGCGTCTTTGAGTTCTTGGTAATGCGCTTGGGTGATGGCGGTGAATTTTTCATTGCTCAGGCAAAAGGCGGCGCCTACTTCATGAACATTCAGGTACTCACACTGTTTAATGGCATTTATGTCGTCCGGACTCAAAAAGCTTACAGGCACTTCGACGCCTCTGACCTTGAGTGCAACGATATCATCGAACATCACATAACTAACTGAATTGGCTTTTTTTGCCCCAATTAAGGGGGTGGCACATGAGTGCGCCAGACCGATTATCGCGCCGCTGATGAAGATAGAAAATATTGTGCACCTAATGGTATGAGTTTTTAAAATTGAGTTAATCAAGAATGGCAGCAGAAAGATTCCCGCGCTTAAAGAGTTAGTTCGCGCTAGTGCGCCGTATAGAAATAATATTGAGACAAACAGTGCACTAGTCTTGGGGAATTTTTCGTCGTTTTTATAATATAAGCAGATCGCAGTAGCCAGTCCCCAAGAGTAAGCCATGGCCACATCTTTCCAGAGGGTAAATTCGAAGTTCAAAATCCATGGAACAATAGGGATCAGCAAGAAAAGCATGCCATAGGAGTATCCCTCTCTATTGCATGCTTTATATAAAATCAGCGCGGTTGCCCATAGCAGACTGCACTGCAATAGGAACATCCCTCCCGGACCATCTGTAAGGGGTAGTAACCAACTCCATACGTAAGCCATTGTGGGCGGTTGCCAATCGCTGTATTCCCCGGCTCTCGCTTGTCTGAGCTGGTCCATGCTGTCCCATGTCATCGCACCGGGATAAAACGAGAAAATCGAGACCATCGACAGGAGGAAAAGCGTCAATCCGATCAGGTCCAAATATTGCTTTTTCACCGTGCAGTCCTTGGTCAGAATCTCATATAGGTGCAACTTTACCATTGGCTCATGAGCCGTTGGGGAAATCATCTATTAGGCATAATTCATACTCTGTTACTCACCCATTTTTGACACCCTCTAACCATCGCCTAAGTTAGAAAAGCAGCTTCGGAAAAGCTGCTTTTTTCTCTCACCGATGTCATGGAGCGTCACCAATGCAAAACACCTACCTTTCCTCCCTCATCTTTGCCTTCCTCGCCTGCCTCTCTGTCGCCACCACCGCAGCCCCATCCACCAAACCTGAAGCCACGACCCCCATCTCAGCACAGATGACCAAAACCGAGCAATCTGCCAAGGTCAATCTCAACGCCGCCGACGCTGAAACCTTGCGACGCGATCTGTTTGGTATTGGTGCTTCCAAGGCAAAGGCGATCGTCGCCTTTCGCGAAAGCAATGGGCCCTTCACCTCAGTGGATGAGTTGTTGGAAGTAAAGGGCATCGGCAAGGCCTTGCTGGAGAAGAATCGCGACAGGCTGGTTATCAACTAAAAGCCGAAGCTCAAGAGGTCGATCATGAATCGGCCTCTTGAGCTTCTTACTGCGCTTTTAAGCAAGCTTGGCATGAAAAATGGTTACTTCAAGGTCAATGATTGTTCAACAATCTTGAGGTATGGAATGAAGCCCAGTTTGTCCTTAGCCGACCAGATCGCCCTGGAACTACGCGCCGATATCATCGGCGGGCGGCTGTTGCCGGGTATGCCGTTGATTGAGGCCGACCTGGTCAGCGCCTACAACGCTTCACGTAACACGATTCGCGAAGCCTTGCATCGTTTGGGGCAGCAGGGGTTGACTCGGTATGTGCGCAACAAAGGTGTGATGGTGCGCCGCCTGGAACGTGACGAAGTGCGCGATCTGTTTGTGGTCCGCCGCACCTTGGAGCTGCAAGCCATTGCCAAAAGCGGCTCTCTGACCAACGACCAATCCGAGCGCATGCAAAACGCAATCGACGCCACCACTTTGGCGCGGGAACGTGAGGACTGGCGCGCCGTGGCCACTCGCAGCCTGGTGTTTCACCAACAGATTGTCGGGCTGATGCACAGCCCGCTGTTCGATGATTTCTTCGCTCAGATTATCGCTCAATTGCGCCTGGTGTTTTGCGCCGCGCCAGATGAGCAACGTTTCCAGTCGCCCTGGCTGGAACGTGATCGTGAGATTTACACGCTGTTAGCCAGCGATAACAAACCAGCCGCCAGCGAGGCGATGAGCCTTTATCTGGACGATTCCGAGCGCCTTTCCCTGGCACTGTTTGATCACCCTTGATGGAGGATTGCCCCATGTACAAAGCCTATCCGGCCGCCTATCAGTTCAGCAAAGGCTCGGCGCTGCAGGTAAACACAGCGTTCTATGAACGCATTCGTGACAGCAAGGATCAGCGCACCCTGATCGAGCAGTTCGAGGTGCCGATCCGCACGGGCAGGGCGTGGAAGGTGCCTGCCGGGCACATGTTCCGGGTGACCACGCCGGTAGGGCCCCAGGTGGGGGACTTCAACGTCTGGAATGCCAATGACCCACGCGAGCGCCTGTGGGCGGCCCGCACTCGGCAACTTCAAGGCGCCCACGTCAGCACCCACGACCGCTTGTGGTCAAACCTTCCATTTCTACGACCGCTAGTCACGATTACCGACGACAGCCTGGCAAGCTACGGC
Organism: Pseudomonas sp. MD330_10; assembly: GCF_042610415.1. Lineage (NCBI taxonomy): Bacteria > Pseudomonadati > Pseudomonadota > Gammaproteobacteria > Pseudomonadales > Pseudomonadaceae > Pseudomonas > Pseudomonas sp. MD330_10. The sequence continues at coordinate 19,505 of NZ_JBHGZU010000002.1, read as the reverse complement.
ATCGATGAACACGGTGGGCGCCTGCACGATTTGCTGGGCACGCGTTGTGACCCCTATGTAAATCGCATGCTCACTGGCGAGGATTTCCATCACCACTGCCATTCGAACCTGACCCGTGCGGTGTTACCCCACGGCCTGACGGAGTTCGATGTGCATGACGTGTTGAATATTTTCCAATGCACGGGCCTCAATCATGACGACATGTACTTCATGAAAGCCTGCCCCGCGCAGAAGGGTGATTACCTGGAGTTCTTTGCCGAGATCGATCTGCTGTGTGCGCTGTCGACCTGCCCGGGTGGGGATTTGTCGCTGCCAATGTGGGGGCCGGAGGCGCAAGACCCGCTGACGGTGTGCCGACCACTGGGTGTGGAGATCTATAAATTGGGGGATGAATTGCTGAGTGGCTGGAGCCAGCCGGAGCGTGCTGCCTATAAAGGGCAGCACGGTTTGCAGATTGCCAGGGCGGATTGGGAGTAACACAAGATTCAGCGATCCTGCGCATCCTTGGCATCCGCCTGCGCATTTCGCTCGGCCACGCGTTTGCGTTGTTCGTCGGTCAGTTCAACCTTGTTGGCGCTGTCTCGCAGCATCATCAGGCCACCGACGATTGACCCGATCGCGACCACTAAAATCAACCATGCATACCACGGCATAACGCTCTCCTTGAGGCAGATTGCCGTGGGAGGGTTTTCCCACGGGAATAACTGCTTTGAGTTACAGGCTTTCTGAGTAGTTCAGTGTAGGCCTGTTCTGCCTCAAAACTTTAGAGCCCGGTCAACATTGCATCCGCGGGTGCATCGGCGCGGTCTTGGGCGGTCATCTGGAAGTAGATGAACCCCACCACCATAAAGCCCAGGAAGATCAGCCCGATCAGTGCGTTGAACCAGGCCATGGCCACCAGGCACACCACCGCCAACACCAACGCAATGCCCGGCACGATCGGGTAACCCGGCGCGCGGAAGGTGCGTTCCAGCAGCGGTTCGGTCTTACGCAGTTTGAACAGGCTAAGCATGCTCATGATGTACATCACGATGGCGCCGAATACGGCCATGGTGATCATTGCGGCGGTCAGGGTCATGCCGCCCAGGTTGATCAGGCCGTCGCTGTAGATGGCCGCGATACCGACCACGCCACCGGCGATGATGGCGCGGTGCGGTGTCTGAAAGCGCGACAACTTGGCGAGGGAAGAGGGCAGGTAGCCGGCGCGGGCGAGGGCGAAGAACTGGCGCGAGTAGCCCAGGATGATGCCGTGGAAACTCGCCACAAGACCGAAGAGACCGATCCACACCAGCATGTGCAACCAACCGGAGCTGTCGCCCACCACGGTTTTCATGGCTTGTGGCAATGGGTCGTTAATGTTCGACAGGGTGCGCCAGTCGCCCACGCCGCCGGCGAAGAACATCACGCCCATGGCCAGGATCACCAGGGTCAGGATGCCGCTGATGTAGGCTTTTGGAATGGTGCGCTTGGGATCTTTCGCTTCTTCGGCGGCCATGGCCGCGCCCTCGATGGCGAGGAAGAACCAGATGGCGAAGGGGATTGCCGCGAACATGCCGGCAATCGCCGGGGCGCCGAAGGTGTCGGAGCCGGCCCAGCCGTTTAGGGCGAAGTTGCTGAAGCTGAAGGCGGGCGCCACCACACCCATGAACACCAGCAATTCAGCAACGGCAAGCACGCACACCACCAGCTCGAAGGTAGCGGCGAGCTTCACGCCGAGAATGTTCAAACCCATAAACACGATGTAGGCGCCGACGGCGGCGTGTTTGGGGTCCAGCGCCGGAAACTGCACATTCAGGTAGGCACCGATGGCCAGGGCAATGGCCGGTGGCGCGAAGACGAATTCGATCAGCGTGGCCAACCCGGCGATCAGGCCGCCCTTCTCACCAAAGGCGCGGCGACTGTAGGCAAACGGCCCGCCGGCGTGGGGAATCGCGGTAGTCAGCTCGGTAAAACTGAAGATAAAGCAGGTGTACATGGCCGCCACCATCAATGAGGTCACCAAGAACCCCAGGGTTCCGGCCACACCCCAGCCGTAGCTCCAGCCGAAGTACTCCCCGGAGATCACCAGCCCGACGGCGATGCCCCAGAGATGCAGGGTGCCCAAGCTGGGTTTTAGTTGTGTGTTCATCGTGTGGCGCTCCTTGAACGGGTTGGAATGATTCAAGGTGTTGCAGCGGCCATGCCATGCCGCGCAACCGTGTCGTAAAGCGGCGCAACTGTCGTGTGGGGGATGGTTTGGCGTTTGAAGTTTTGTGGTGTTGCACCAGTTAGGTGCGGCGGTGGCCGGGCCGGCGCTATCGGGGGCAAGCCCCCTCCCACAGGTTGACCTAGGATGCACCCCGGCCAAATGTTGGAGGAGCTTGCCCCCGATAGCGTCCACCCCGGCACCAGCATTCGCATAAACCCACTCTTTACGCCGTCTTTACGCCCCGCCCACACCCTCGCTCTCGTTCCTTTACACCACTCCTGCGGACAATTGGCCCACACGCGGCGCTCGCCGCTAAACGGAGGGACTTCCATGAGTGTTCTGGACGGGGTGTCACTGCTATTGGCCGTGGCGCTGTTCATTTATCTGCTGGTTGCGCTGTTACGCGCGGATCGGAACTAGGAGCAGGCTATGCACAGTTATGACTATTGGCTGATCATCGCCTTCTTCGCCGTGGTGCTGGTGCCCGCGCCGTTTCTGGGGCGGTTCTATTACAAGGTGATGGAAGGCCAGCGCACATGGCTGAGCCCGGTACTGGGGCCCGTCGAAAAAGTCTGCTATCGCTTGGCGGGCGTGGACGCGCAGCAGGAACAGAGCTGGCAGAAATACATGCTGGCCCTGTTGGCGTTCAACCTTGCGGGCTTTGTGTTGTTGTTCTCGATCCTGGTGTTCCAAGGTTCTCTGCCACTGAATCCGCAGAAATTGCCAGGCCAGGAATGGACGCTGGCCTTCAACACAGCGGTCAGTTTCATGACCAACACCAACTGGCAGTCCTACAGCGGTGAGGCGTCCCTGAGCTACCTCAGCCAGATGGCCGGCCTGACTGTGCAGAACTTCGTCAGCGCAGCCACCGGCCTTGCCGTCCTGGTCGCCCTCTGCCGTGGGATCGGTCGTAAGTCCGCACGCACCTTGGGTAACTTCTGGGTCGATATGACCCGCGCCACCCTCTATGGCCTGCTGCCATTGTGCCTGGTACTGGCGCTGTTTCTGGTGTGGCAGGGTGTACCGCAGACCTTCGCTCACTACGTTGATGCCGTGACGCTGCAGGGCGTGGACCAGGTGATTCCCCTCGGCCCGGCCGCCAGCCAGATTGCGATCAAGCAACTGGGCACCAATGGTGGCGGTTTCTTCGGCGTCAACTCGGCGCATCCGTTTGAAGACCCGACTGCCTGGTCCAACCTGTTCGAGGTGGCGTCGATCATCCTGATTCCGGTGGCGTTGGTATTTACCTTTGGTCACTACGTCAAAGACCTGCGTCAGAGCCGCGCGATCCTCGGCTGCATGCTGGCACTGTTCCTGATCGGCGGCGCGACTTCGCTGTGGTCCGAGTACCAGCCCAACCCGACCCTCAACAATCCGGCCGTGGAGCAAACCGCACCGCTGGAAGGTAAGGAAGCGCGCTTCGGCACCACCGGTACCGTGCTGTGGTCGGTGACCACCACCGCCGCGTCCAACGGTTCGGTCAACGGCATGCAGGACAGCCTCAGCCCCCTCAGCGGGATGGTGGCGCTGGTCAATATGATGGTCGGCGAAGTGATCTTCGGCGGTGTCGGCGCCGGCATGTACGGCATGTTGCTCAACGTATTGATCGCGGTATTCCTCGCCGGCCTGATGATTGGCCGCACCCCGGAATACCTTGGCAAGAAACTCCAGGCCAAGGAAGTGCAACTGCTGGTGGTGACCCTGCTGGTGATGCCGGTGGGCGTGCTGGTACTCGGTGCCATCGCCGCCAGCCTGCCGGGCCCGGCCTCCGCCATCAGCAACCCTGGACCCCACGGTTTCAGCCAGTTGCTCTATGCCTACACCTCAGCCAGCGCCAACAACGGCTCAGCGTTCGGCGGCCTGAGTGCCAACACGCCGTTCCACAACCTGATGTTGGGCCTGGGCATGTTGATCGGCCGCTTCGGCTACATCCTCCCGGTACTGGCCCTGGCCGGCAGCCTGGCGATGAAAAAGGCCGCACCCATTGGCCAGAACAGCTTCCCGACCCACGGCCCACTGTTTGTGACGCTGTTGACCGTGACCATCTTGCTGGTGGGCGGCCTGACCTTCCTACCGACGCTGGCACTGGGCCCGATTGCTGAACACCTGAGCATGGGCTTCTGAGGGATATGAAAATGAATATGCCTGTAAAAAACGCCGCTCCGGTCAAACCCCAAGAGCCGGCTAAAACCGCGATTTCCGCTCTGTGGCGCCCGGCGCTGATCCAAGCGTTCGTCAAGCTCGACCCACGTCAGTTGCAACGCTCGCCAGTGATGCTGGTGGTGGAACTCACCGCTATCCTCACCACCGTGTTGTGCTTTGTGCCGGACACCGCGGTGCCCACCTTCGTCGCTGTGCAGATCGCAGTGTGGCTATGGTTCACCGTGCTGTTCGCCAACTTCGCCGAAGCCTTGGCCGAGGGGCGTGGCAAGGCCCGCGCCGACAGCCTCAAGGCCGGTAGCGAAGGGCTCAGCGCACGCCGTCAGGAAGCCGATGGCAGCTTCAAGGTGGTGCCGGCCACCAGCCTGCGTAAAGGTGATGTGGTGCGCGTCGCCGCTGGGGAGATGATCCCCGGTGACGGCGAGGTGATCGAAGGCATCGCCGCGGTCAACGAGGCGGCGATCACCGGGGAATCCGCGCCCGTGATCCGGGAGTCCGGCGGCGACCGTTCGGCCGTCACCGGCAACACGCGGCTGGTCTCCGACTGGCTGCTGATCCGCATTACCGCCAACCCCGGCGAATCTACGCTGGACCGCATGATCGCGTTGGTGGAAGGCGCCAAACGCCAGAAAACCCCCAATGAAGTCGCGCTGGATATCCTGCTGATCGGCCTGACCCTGATCTTCCTGCTGGTGGTGGTGACCCTGCAGCCATTCGCCCATTTCGCCAATGGCAGCTTGCCGTTGGTGTTCCTCGTCGCACTGCTGGTGACGCTGATTCCTACCACCATCGGCGGCTTGTTGTCGGCTATCGGCATCGCCGGCATGGACCGCCTGGTGCGCCTGAATGTGATCGCCAAGTCCGGTCGCGCCGTGGAAGCGGCGGGGGACGTGCATGTGCTGATGCTCGACAAGACCGGCACCATCACCTTTGGTAACCGCCGTTGCGCGGCGGTGTTTGCCGCGCCAGGCGTGAGCGGGCGGGAATTGGCCGAAGGCGCGCTGCTGGCATCCCTGGCCGATGACACCGCCGAAGGCAAATCCATCGTCGAATACCTGCGCGCTTTGCATCCTCAGGCCGAGCCTACGGTGGATGAGTTGACCGGTGTTCCGTTCAGCGCTGAAACCCGCTTGTCCGGTGTCGATTACCAGGGCCGTGTGTTCCGCAAAGGCGCAGTGGATTCGTTGCTGGCGTTTATCGGCCTGCCACGGGACGGCCTGCCGGCGGCGCTGTCGCGGGAAGTCGACAAAATCGCCCAAAGCGGCGGCACGCCTTTACTGGTGTGCGCCGACGGCAAGTTACTCGGTGCTATTCATCTCAAGGACGTGGTCAAGCCTGGCATTCGCGAACGGTTCGCCGAGCTGCGCAAACTGGGGATTCGCACCGTGATGGTGACCGGCGACAACCCGCTGACCGCCGCCGCGATTGCCGCCGAAGCGGGCGTGGACGACGTGCTCGCCGAAGCCACCCCGGAGAAAAAGCTCGCGCGCATTCGCCATGAACAGAATGACGGCCGCCTGGTCGCGATGTGCGGCGACGGCGCCAACGACGCCCCGGCGCTGGCTCAGGCAGACGTCGGCATGGCCATGAACGACGGCACCCAGGCCGCCCGCGAGGCCGCCAACATGGTCGACCTCGACAGCGACCCCACTAAGTTGCTGGACGTGGTGCAGATCGGCAAGGAACTGCTGGTGACCCGCGGTGCGCTGACCACGTTTTCCATCGCCAACGACGTGGCCAAGTATTTCGCGATCCTGCCGGCGCTGTTCGCCTCGATCTATCCGCAATTGGGCGTGCTCAACGTGATGCACTTGCAGAGCCCGCAGAGCGCAATCCTGTCGGCCATTGTGTTCAACGCGTTGATCATTGTGGTGTTGATCCCACTGGCCCTGCGCGGTGTGCGGGTGCAGGCGGCGAGCGCGGCGGCGTTGCTGCGCCGCAATCTGCTGATCTATGGGCTGGGCGGGATTCTGGTGCCGTTCGTGGGCATCAAGGCCATCGACATGCTGCTCACCGCCTTGCACTTGGTGTAACTCCAAACCGTGGCGAGGGAGTTTGCTCGGGCAGTGCCCCGGCGCCCTCGCCAGCGGGTATCTCAACTGATTGAGGATATGAACATGACCCCTATCATTCGCCCAGCCCTCAGCCTGTTGGTTCTGATGACGCTGATCACCGGCATCGCATACCCGTTGGTGGTCACCGGTGTTGCCCAGGTCGCATTTCCCGACCAGGCCAACGGCAGCCTGGTGCGCGATGCCAGCGGCAAAGTGCGTGGCTCCAGCCTGATCGCCCAGGAATTTACCGGTGACCGCTGGTTCCACCCGCGTCCATCGGCCGGCGCTTTTGCGACGGTCTCAAGCAGTGCCAGCAACCTTGGCCCAAGCAACCCGGCGCTGGCGACGCGGATCTTCGATGACGCGACCAAGCAATTCGTACCGAGTCAGGGGCCGGTGCCTCTGGCATCGCTGACTACCTCTGGCAGCGGTCTTGATCCACACTTGCCACCGCAGGCGATTGCCTATCAACTGGCGCGCGTGGCGGCGGCGCGAAATGTGCCGTTGTCGACCTTGCAGCGCTTGCTCGATGAGCATGTCGAAAGCCCGCTGGTGGGCCCGCCAGTGGTGAATGTGTTGGCATTGAACATGGCCTTGGAAAAATTGTAAGCAGTGAACTGCCTTCGCGAGCAAGCCCGCTCCCACAGGAGTACGCATGTGGGAGCGGGCTTGCCCGCGAAGGCGGCCTGAAGCGCAACCAATCAACACCTGAGGAACCCCCGAGCATGAGCGACTCCGGCCGCGCCGATGCCCTGTTAGCCGATCTGCCCCGGCACGGCCGTGGCCGGCTCAAAGTCTTTCTGGGCGCTGCGCCGGGGGTGGGCAAGACCTACGCCATGCTCCAGGCCGCCCATACCCAGCTGCGCCAAGGCGTCAAATTGATCGCCGGCGTAGTCGAAACCCACGGTCGCGCCGAGACCGAAGCCTTGCTCAGCGGCTTGCCGCAGCAACCGCTGGTGCGCAGCGAGTATCGCGGCGTGATGCTGGAAGAGATGGACCTCGACGGCCTGCTCGCCGCCAAGCCCAAGCTGGTGCTGGTGGACGAGCTGGCCCACAGCAACGCCCCCGGCAGCCGTCACGAAAAGCGCTGGCAGGACATCCAGGAATTGCTGGCCGCCGGTATCGACGTGTTCACCACGGTCAACGTCCAGCACTTGGAAAGCCTCAACGATCAAGTGCGTGGCATCACCGGCGTGCAGGTCCGCGAAACCCTGCCGGATTGGGTGCTGCAGGAGGCCGACGAGCTGTTGCTGATCGACCTGCCGTCCCGCGAACTGCTGGAGCGCCTGCGCGATGGCAAGGTCTACGTGCCGGAACAGGCGCGCGCAGCCATCGATGCGTTCTTCACCCAGACCAACCTGACGGCCCTGCGCGAGCTGGCGATGCAGGCCGCCGCGGCCCATGTCGACGCTGATCTGGCCCAGGGTTACCGCCAACTCGGTCAAGACGCCCCGGCTGTGCGCGGGCGCTTGCTGGTGGGCGTGGATGGCGATGCGCAGGCCGAACGTCTGGTGCGCCACGCCAGCCGCGTCGCGCAGCGTCGGCATCTGCCCTGGAGCCTGGTGCATATCGATAACGGTCGCGCACGGGACGAGCAATCACGCCTGCGCCTGCAAAACGCCCAGCAACTGGCCGAGCGCCTTGGCGGGGAGGTGGTGTTGTTGCGTGCCGGCGAGGTGGCCAAGACCCTGATCCAACACGCCGCCGAACGCCGCGCCAGCCTGCTGCTGGTGGGGCAGTCGCGCATGCGCTGGCACCGCCGCGTGTTCGGTGGCGGCCTGGCGGCACGCCTGCTGCGCAATGCCCGGGGCCTGGAAATCAACGTGCTCGACAGCGACGATGTCCCGGCCCCGCCGCGTCTGCCGGAAGTGCGCGGCCTGGAGTGGTTCGATTACGCCCTGGCAGTGGTCGCTACCTTGGTGGCAACCGGCGTGGCGTGGGCGGTGTCGAGCGCGCTGCCGTTACCGAATATCTCGCTGGTGTTCCTCGCGGCGGTGTTGCTGGTGGCGGTGCGCAGCAGCCTGGGGCCTTCTTTGGTGTGCGCCGCGCTGTCATTCCTGACCTATGACTTTCTGTTTATTCCGCCCAACTTCTCGTTTGCCATCCAGCGCGAAGAAGACGTACTGACGCTGTTGTTCTTCTTGCTGATGGCGGCGCTTACCGGCAACCTCGCCGCGCGTCAGCGTCGCCAGCTGCAAGCCTTGCGCGATACCCAGGAAGAGACCAGCGAGCTGCTGGACCTGTCACGCAAACTCACCGCCGCCACCGACCGCCAGGCGGTGATCAGCGCGGCTGCCCATCACTTGGAGGGCTGGAGTGATCTGGACCTGTGCCTGGTCAACCGCGACGGCCAGGGCGGCTGGAAGGTCGAGACCGGCGGCCCGCTGACGTTCACCGAAGCCGAGCGCGCCGCCGCCGATTGGGCCTGGCAACACGACCAGCCGGCGGGCATGGGCACCGGCACATTACCGTTCGGGCGCTGGTGGTGGTGGCCGTTGTCGGGGGAAGAGGGGCCACTGGGCTTACTCGGCGTCAGCGCCAAACCCGGCCTGGAATTGAGCGGCCAGCGCCGTCGCCTACTCACGGCGTTGAGTCAGCCCCTGGCCCAAGCGTTGGCCCGCGCACAGCTGGCGCAAGAGTTGGAGTCCGCGCGTTTGCACGGTGAAACCGAGCAACTGCGCAGCGCTTTGCTCGCCTCGGTGTCTCACGATCTGCGCACGCCGTTGACGTCCATGCGCGGCAGCATCGACAGCCTGTTGGCCCTCGGCGAGGCGATTCCCTTGGAGGATCGGCGCGAACTGCTCGAAGGCACCCGCGACGAGGCCGAGCGTCTCGACCGCTATATCCAGAACCTGTTGGACATGACGCGCCTGGGCCACGGCGCGCTTAAGCTGGCGCGCGATTGGGTCTCTCCCGGGGATATCGTCGGCAGCGCCCTTGGCCGTTTGCGCGCGGTGCTGGCGCCGTTGCAAGTGAGCACCGATGTGCCGCCCGAATTGCCCCTGCTGTATGTGCATGCGGCATTGATCGAACAGGCACTGGTCAATGTGCTGGAGAACGCCGCGCGCTTTTCGCCGCCCCACGGGCGCCTGCAACTGAGTGCCGGGGTGGCGGACAATCAGCTGTTTTTTGCCGTGGCTGACGAGGGGCCGGGTATTCCCGAGGAGGAGCGCGCGAAGATTTTCGATATGTTCTACACCGCTGCACGTGGCGACCGTGGCGGCCAGGGCACCGGCCTGGGGCTGGCGATCTGCCAAGGGATGGTCGGCGCCCACGGCGGGCATATTCGCGTCGCCGAGGGCATCGATGGGCGCGGCACCTGCATCAGTCTGTTCCTGCCGTTGCCCACCCAGCCTGGCTTGGAACGTGAGCCGTGAGCTACCCTGTTTTTTCTACGGATTTTGATGGAACACCATGAGCCAGACCGCGACGATTTTGGTCATTGATGACGAACCGCAGATCCGCAAATTCTTGCGCATCAGCCTGGCCTCCCAGGGCTACAAAGTGATCGAAGCCGGCACTGGCAGCGAAGGGCTGGCCCAGGCCGCGCTGAGCAAACCGGACTTGCTGGTGCTGGATCTGGGCCTGCCGGATATGGACGGCCAGCAAGTGCTGCGCGAGTTTCGAGAGTGGTCGACGGTGCCGGTGCTGGTGCTGTCGGTGCGCGCCAGCGAGGGACAGAAAGTCCAAGCCCTCGATGGCGGCGCCAACGACTATGTGACCAAACCCTTTGGCATCCAAGAGTTCCTGGCGCGGATTCGGGCGCTGTTGCGCCAAGCCCCGGCGGGGGAGGCGCAGGAAGCCGCGTTGTCCTTCGGCCCGCTGACCGTCGACCTGGCTTATCGACGCGTGCTACTGGACGGTGCCGAAGTGGCGCTGACCCGCAAGGAATACGCGGTGCTGGCGCAACTGGCGCGCCATCCGGGGCGGGTGATCACCCAGCAACAATTGCTCAAGGACATCTGGGGCCCGACCCATACCGAAGACAGCCACTACCTGCGCATCGTGGTGGGCCATCTGCGCCAGAAACTGGCGGATGATCCGACCCAGCCAAGGTTTATCGTGACCGAGGCCGGGGTAGGGTATCGATTAGTGGGGGCGTAGATCAGTTTCCTGTGTTCGAGTCGCGGGCATGCCCCCTTGCAATCCCCTGTGGGAGCCGGGCTTGCCCGCGATGGCGTCACCCGTCATACCGACGCCTTCAAGACTGCTCACTCTCGTACCGATCCAGCGTATCGCTCGCAATCTCCCGCCCGAGGGCGATCAACTCTGGCGCCTTGTAAAACTCAAAAAACCGGCACACCCGCTTGGGCACGTTGATCAGCACATCCGGCGGATAACCGGCGATTTTGTACTGCGCCAACGACGTCTGCATCACCTCAAAACTCTGGTTGATCAAATCCAGCAGTGACGCGGGGCCGACGTTATCGATGATGAACGAACCGGTCGCCGATTTCGGCGCCCCGGGTTTTTCCGGCGCGGCCGCCGGTTGCTGCGATTCGGGCTCGGCCGACTCCAGCCACGGGTTGATATCCGCCGCCTGAGCCTGCAAGGCTTCCTGCTCAAGCTTCATTAACTGCTCGGCCTGTTTGCGGCGAAACGGCAAGTGCGAACCCAGCGACTTGGCCAGGCTGTTGAAACGACTCTTGAACGCCGGTGGGCGCTGAATGACCGGTAACTGATAGTGCTTCTGGTTGGTGGCGTTGAGGTTGACAGCAATGATCAAGTCGCAGTGGCTCGACACCACCGGCACGATCGGCAGCGGGTTGAGCAGCCCGCCGTCCACCAGCATACGATTGCCTTGCATCACCGGTGTGAACAGGCTGGGAATCGCCGCCGACGCGCGCATGGCCTGGTGCAGGCAACCTTCCTGGAACCAGATTTCCTGCTGATTGGTCAGGTCGGTGGCCACGGCGGTGTAGGGGATGCGCAGTTCTTCGATATTCAGCTCGCCGACGATCTTGCGGATCTGCCCGAAGACCTTCTCGCCGCGGATCGCCCCCAGGCGAAAACTCACGTCCACCAGGCGCAGCACATCCAGGTAATCGAGGCTTTCGATCCAACGGCGATACTCGTCCAGCTTACCGGCGGCGTAGATGCCACCGACCACGGCCCCCATGGAACAACCGGCGATACAGGCGATGTCATAGCCGCGTCGTTCGATCTCTTCGATCACCCCGATATGGGCGTAGCCGCGAGCCCCACCGGACCCGAGCACCAAGGCAACACGTTTCTTCATGGTTCATGTCCTTCCCCAGACTGCCGCCCACAATGCACCCATTGAGGGGGCGGCTTCAATCTTCGCGGCCTGCCTGAACTATATTTTCCAGAATAGCCACGCGGCTCGAGTATGCTCTGGCAATAGGCGAGTATGATTTCCCCTTGGCGGACAAGGCACTTTTCCTTGTAGGCAACGTCTATTCCGTACGACTGTTTCTTCCTTTTGAGGTGTCATCAATGAAAGCCTGGATGTGTGTGCCTGTGATCGTGTTGGCCTTGGCCGGTTGTGCCGGCAAAACCGCCTACCGTGACAGCTGCGGATCGCAATTGGACGCCGCCTGGAAAGAACTGGACCTGGCCAAGGCCGAAGGCTTTGCCGGTACCGTGAGCTACTCTAAAGCCTTGTCGCTGTTGACCGGCGCCAAGACCCAACAGCAATTCGAAGCCTTCGAAGGTTGTGCCAACAAAGCCGAGAAAGCGCGCTTCTACATTCGTGAGTCCCGCGCCGGTCGCTGATCCGAGTTGGGCATCTTGAATCGTCGGGGAATGTTCATCATCAGGGGAGCAAGTGATGTCAGCGTTGGTCGATCAGCTAGTCGCCCAGGTCATTGGCCTGGAAGTGGGGTTACTGAGCTGTCAGGCTCGTCTTGCCGCCGTCACTGATGATGAAGCCCTGCACGACCTGCGCACCACCGTGCGCCGCTTGCGCAGCCTGTTACGACCTTTGCGCGGGCTGCCGGGTGTGGAGCAACTGGAAGTCGCCGCCAGCGCTGTCGGTCAGTTGACTACCCCCCTGCGTGATCGGGAAGTGCTGGCCGCTTACTTGCACCAGCACGGCCATCACGAGGCGGCGGATCGACGCTTGCGGCCGCAGCCCGATGCCTATCGTCACGTAGCTCAATCCCCTGAGCTTGCGCAGTTGTTACAGGTTCTGGACGCTTTTCCGCGCTTTATTCGGGCCTCCGAACACCAGAAACTGCTCAAAGGGCTGCGCACGCGCATCGAAAAGCGCTTGGCCAAGCAGTGGCATAACCTTGGCGCAGCGCTCAAAGAGCCGGGCCATGATCGGCATCGTCTGCGCTTATTGATCAAGCGTGTGCGCTACGCCGCCGAGGCTTACCCGCAGTTGGATAAGCTCCCCGCCAATGCCGTCCCCCGTCTCAAGAAAGCCCAGGCCGTGCTTGGCGACTGGCACGATTGCCTACAGTGGCTGGCCCAAGCTGAACAGCAGGCGGACCTGCAGCCCTGCGTGGCGGTGTGGCAGCGCACCCTGGTCAAGGCCGAGGGCGAGTCCGACCGTGTACTGGACAAACTCAGCGCTCATTGCTTCTGAGACGGTCCGGTTTTTGGCCGGAATAGGCGCTGTTCACTGTAGGTAGGATGGTTAAGATCCTGTCTTCTGTTTCTCGCTTTGAGGTCGCCATGCACTTTAGTGATTTGCTCGACGCTGCCCGTCATAACCCCTTGGACGTGACCATCCCCGCCGACTGGGCCCAGGGCCGTGCGACCTTCGGAGGGCTAGTGGCAGCGTTGCAATACGAAGCCCTGCGTGCCCAAGTCCCCGGCGATCGCCCGCTGCGCTCGCTGGCAGTGACCTTTGTGGGGCCGGTGGCGCCTGATGTGCCGGCCAGTTATCAAGTTGAAGTGTTGCGCGAAGGTAAGGCCGTCAGCCAGTTGCTCGGACGTGTGGTGCAGAACGGCGAAGTCGCGACACTGGTGCAGGCCAGCTTTGGTGGGTCTCGAACGTCGGAAATCGACGTCCCCAGCGAGCCGCCACCCACGTTCAAACACTGGGACGAATGCCAGGAACTGCCCTATATCAAAGGGGTGACGCCTGAATTCATGCGCCACTTGGCCATGCGCTGGAGTGTCGGAGGCCTGCCGTTTACCGGTAACAAATCCCGCGAGATGGGTGGTTGGGTCCGACTGCGTGGCGATGTGAAACAAGAGCCGCTGACCGAGGCGCACATCCTCGCGCTGGTCGACGCCTGGCCTCCGGCGCTGCTGCCGCACCTGAAGAAACCGGCCCCCGGTAGCACCTTGACCTGGACCATCGAATTCATCCAGCCGCTGGCAAACCTCACCACCCTCGACTGGTGCCAGTACTACGTCAACATCGAACACGCCCGCGACGGCTACGGTCACGCCGCTGCCGCACTGTGGAGCCCGAGCGGTGAACTGATCGCCATCAGCCGCCAGACCGTGGTGGTATTCGCCTGACCTTCAATGCCGTTGGCGCTGCCGCCAGGCGCGCCACCAACCGCCACTCAACACAAAGCGCGGAAAAGTCACGAACTGCTCGACCACCAGGCGTTGCACCGCATCTTTGCGATCACTGAACGGCTCACTGGCCTGAGCTTCCAGGCTATGCCCATGACGCTGCAACGCCAGCCCTGCAAGGATACCGACCACACCCACCGCAAAACTGGCCACACTCAGGCTGAACACCCCGGACACGATCAACAAAAAACCGATGATAAACAGCGGCACCGCGATCAGATGCAACGCCAGATTGGTCGGATGCTGATGGTTCTGCGGGTAATGGCGCCACTGCCAGGCGGGGAGATTGGGATGACGTTTGCCCATGATGATAAATCCTCTGTCCGTTGAAACAACTTGAACAGAGTCTAGGCGCGGTAGGGCGGGGCGGCGAATTGGGGTTGGCTATGGGGGGGATAGTGAGTATGTACTTACAATCCCAGATTATTTATTTAATAGGTATTGTTTTTGGATTTCGTAAACGGAAGCGGCATTGTTTTCAGGGAAGTGTGCACTGCCTAAGTGCGCTTTTTCTGGGGTGTTTATTTGAGTGTTATAGATGTGCGGTATCAGTTGGTTAGTCTCCTTTGGTCTGGATTTTTCCTGTTTTGTGCTTATGAAAATTTTCAGCGGGTTTGTGTGAGCTGTGGTGTTGGATAGTTAATGGTTGTTTTGTTTTTTTAATTCTTCATTGATTTTATTTTGCGCGAGATCAAGTAGTGAGCATATGCGCCCAATTGATTTTGAAGTCAGGCTCAGGGTGGGGGAATCCCAGTCGAAGTCCTTAATAATTTTTACTTGAAAGCACCCTTCCATATCGAAAGACGGATACCAGCCTACGTCAAGCAGGAAACCGTTAGGATATTCGACCTGAAGCATATCTTCTTTTAAGTTTTGGAGTTGATGCTCTGCGGAAAGGTTTTGCAGGGATGAAAACTCATCATAAGTAATTTTGCCGTGTAAGAAATCTAGTGAGATCACTTAGTTAATCTCCTGAACTCACGTTCTGAAATAGGATGGCCGTGAATTGTGTTTGCACTTAGCTCTATGCGAATCCAGCGACTCGGGCTTCCCTCGCTTGCTCCGATACTATCAGGATACTCCATCACCTTCCAAGGTTTGCCGTTAGTAGTAATGATCAGTAATTGTCAACAGTTGGCAACGGGCGTTACCCCTTCATTAAGAAAAAGTAGTATCCGTGAACGCTGAGCAAGGCTCTGTTTCAGGAGACTCATGTGCAGCCAACCTTGAAGCGTAAGAACGTCGGCGGGTTGCAGTGCAAAGGGAGCAATTGGAAGAGGCATGCCTGGAACCATATCGGGCAAGGGATGCACAGTATCTCGTTGCAGGTTAGAAAACGAACTACCCGCTCGCGGCACTAGGCGGGGGTATGGCGGGGCGGCGAATTGGGGTTGGCTATGGGGGGCATAGGGGGCACGTATTAAAAAGTTATTACTATCTAAAAAAATAATCATCGGGCCCGTTTATGTAAATATTTGGGTCCACGAGTGTGATGAATTTAGCTTTGAATTCAATTAAGGCGTTCTTGTTAGTCGCCTGAAAATAGAACTGGTTATTTTCCTTGGTGATTTTGACAAAAAATACTTCCTGAACAGGAATATTTTTTATGCTCAAGTCTTGAATACCATGACAGTCGATGCCCATTCTGCAAGTGTTGTAGCCTTTGCCCTCCCATTTTTTTGGCAAGGTGTCAGGAAATTCCGGTATGTCGAATCCCAGTCCTACAGAAGGTCGATCATTTTCTATTTGCATAGAAAAAAGAGCAATCTGGCCAATTTCTACAGGTCTGCTAAAGATTTTTTCAAAGAATATATTTTGATCTAAATCGTTCCAGTACTTCATCGATTAATCCTCAAAATTGTAATGTTCTTTGGTTTTCAGGTACGTTTCCGCTCCTAGGTTTAATAATTCTCCCCGATGAAGGGCGAGAGTTTGCGTGAAGTTCTTGCTGTAGTTTCTTTTAGCCAGGTGAATTGCATTCTATGAGTTTTGAATTGGGTGCTTAATTGCATAAATATTCCTGATGGTGGGTTTTTTCTATTGTTGTGAGTTAAATTATTTTTGGTCGCGCTCTATGATTTCTTCGTTATATTTGATTAGCCGGTCTAGAAGCACTTTCATGAAATTTCGTTTATCAGTGATTTCGTCTTTGAAATAGGTATCGAAAAGATAAAATACCGATTCGAATGTTTCGTCTGTGCTCAAAAAATGTTTTAGGGTGTTGATGTGCCATTCTCTCTCTTCCTGTTTGTATTCGGCGAACTCAGGTTTGGTTAACGTATCGAATAATTTTCCGAGCTCTGCGCTGTCGTTTACGTTTGTCGATTTAATTCGCAGTTCTCGTTCTTCATCTCTAATATTTTCGAAGCTATAAGTGAAGAGCAATCCCTGGATTATCGGTAAGCTTGGTTTCGATTTCATTTTAGGTCCGAAATAGTAGTCGTCCGGACCATTGATGTAAACGCTAGGGCCGTTAAGTGAAACAAATTTGGCACTGAATGTCATTATTGCGCTTTTGCTTTTTGCTTCTAGTTTGAAATGAGTATTCTCGTTTTTGATTTCAAGGGCGAAAATTTCATGGGTGGGTAGATTGTGTATTTTTAAATTGCTAATTTCGTTGCAGGTAATCCCTATTCTGCATGTGTTGTAACCTTTGTTTTTCCATTTTTCTGGCAGGATATCCGGAAATTCAGGTATGTCGAAGCCCAAGTTAATACTTGGCTGGTCATTTTCAATTCTTAATGAAAAAAGTGCTATCTTTCCAATTTTAATAGGCTTGCTAAAAATTTTGTTGAGGAGAGTGCTTTCATCTAGTTCGTTCCAATATTTCATTGTTGTTTCCTGAAGCGATAGTGTTTTTTTTTGTTCCGGAAATATGGCCTTTTCGCGGTTTTTTGAATGGGCGTAAGTTGAAGTGAGATGGGGTGTCTCCAGCTCTACCGCACCGTCCATGCTTATGGCCAGCAGGGTGGTTTTGAATAAGATATTTAGTGCCGCCTAACCAACGGGACCGTTTATGTAAAAGTTTGGATCCGCGAGTGTGATGAATTTAGCTTTGAATTCAATTAAGGCGTTCTTGTTAGGCGCCTGAAAATAGAGCTGGTTATTTTACTTGGTGATTTTGACAAGAGCAATCTGGCCAATTTCTACATGTCTGCTAAAGATTTTTTCAAAGAGTATATTTTGATCTAAATCGTTCCAGTACTTCACTGATTACTCCAAAAAAATATAATGTTCTTTGGCTCCAGGTACGTTTTCGTTTCTAGGCTTAATAATCCTCCTCGGTGAAAGACGAAAGGTTGCGTGAAGTGCTTGTTGTAGCTTTGTTTAGACAGGTGAATTGCATTCTATGAGTTTTGAATTGGGTGCTTAATTGCATAATTATTCCTGATGGTGGGTTTTATTTTTATATTGTTGTGAGTTAAATTATTTTTGGTCGCGCTCTATGATTTCTTCGTTATATTTGATTAGCCGGTATAGAAGCACTTTCATGAAATTTCGTTTATCAGTGATTTCGTCTTTGAAATAGGTATCGAAAAGATAAAATACCGATTCGAATGTTTCGTCTGTGCTCAAAAAATGTTTCAGGGTGTTGATGTGCCATTCTCTCTCTTCCTGTTTGTATTCGGCGAACTCAGGTTTGGTTAACGTATCGAATAATTTTCCGAGCTCTGCGCTGTCGTTTACGTTTGTGGATTTAATTCGCAGTTCTCGTTCTTCATCTCTAATGTTTTCGAAGCTATAAGTGAAGAGCAATCCCTGGATTATCGGTAAGCTTGGTTTCAATTTCATTCTAGGTCCGTGTAGGCTGTTATGGGTTGTCCATTATTGTTTAAGATGACTTTGGCTTTTTTGGTTTTCTGGTATTCCTGGCCTTGCCTTTTATAGCCTTCGCCAATTATTTTTCCCATATCTATAGGGGTTTTAGACGCTGACAAATCAGCCTGTTTAAATATCAGCTGCGCACGATAAATAGCATTCAGCTGATCTCTATGGCTTAGGAAGTGTGTGGCCGCGCTTGGTATTTTCGGTTCTCCATCATTATATCCTCCTATGTGACGTTCAATATCGCCAGTGGTTGGGTTTCGAGCAGTCATGATCCGTTCAAGTTGAGACATTAATGTCGTTTGAGCGCCATGTTTTTCCACAAAGTGTGCGCCTGGAATTAAGCGTTCCAGTTCTACCAAAAGTCGATAAGCATTGGCTTCTGCTAGTTCATCTATCCTTGCTCTGCGCTCCGCTCCAGATGGCTGCGGTAACGCCGGCTCACTGTGATCAGCACTTTTTGCTGATGTTTGAGGTGCAGGGTTCGGTTTGCAACTATCTCCACCTGGGCAAGAGTTCAACCCCAGCGGATCCACCCACCCAATAGGGTTAGGCACATACCGATACCCATTGATCCCACCCGCCAACTTCACCGGATCCGGCGTGAGGTAGCGACCAGTATCCGGATTGTAGTAGCGATGGCGGTTGTAGTGCAGGCCGCTTTCTTCGTCGAAGTATTGGCCCTGGAAGCGCAGTGGGTTGTCGAGTTTGCCTACGTCGAGGCGGGCGATTTCGCCGTAGGCGCGGTAGTGGGCGGACCAGGCGATATCGCCCTCGGGGGTGGTGAGTTCCTGGGGTGTGCCGAGGTGGTCGAGTTGGTAGTGGTAGGGCTGGGTGTGGTCTGGACCGAAGCCTTCCAGTAGGACTAGCGGCCGGAAGCTGTCGGGTTCGTAGAGGTAGCTGCGGTGGCGGCCCGCTTGGTGTTCGGCGATAAGTGTGTCGCCTTGCCAGAAAAATTCGCTGGTGATGCCGTCGACGGTTTTGCTGATACGCCGGCCAAACGGGTCATAGCGGTAACGGGCGGTTTGGCCGTTGGGCCGGGCGATTTCGATCAGCCGGTGCTGGCTGTCATAGCGGTATTCGGTGACGAGTTGCTGGCCTTTGCCACGCCGTTCCTGGGTCAGGTTGCCGAAGGCGTCGTAGGTGTAGTGGCGGTCGCCCTGGATCAGCAGGCGGTTGCCGGCGACGATGTCGGGGCCGGGGCGGTTTTGCATCAGCAGGTTGCCGGCCGGGTTGTGGGCGAAACGTTCCTGCACGTCGTGGGAATGATCGGCGCGGGTCAGGCGTTGCAGCGGGTCGTAGCGGTAGTGGTGTTCGCCTTTGCGGGTGTCGAGCAGGCGGGTGAGGTTGCCGGCTCGGTCGTAGTCGTATTGGCGCTGGTAGACCGGATGGGTTTGGTGGGTGACGGCGTGGGCGTGCAGGCGTTGCTGGTCGTCGTAGTGGTAGTGGCTGAGCAGTTGGCCTTGTTGGCGCTGGTGTTCCAGACCGGCGTTGAATAGGTGCGAGGTTAGGGTTTTGCCATTCAATTCAACAGTCGCAAGGTGCCCGCCCTTGTCGCGGTTGAAGGCCACGCGGTTGTTATCCGGCAGGCGCAGGTGCTTGAGCTGGCCGCAGGCGTCGTAGCCATAGCGCAGGGTGCCCCAGCCCTGGTGTTCGGCGGTGAGGCGGTTTTGGCGGTCGTACTCGTAGGCCAGCGCCCAATGGCCGTCGTCGACGCTGAGGAGATTGCCCTGGCGGTCGTAGGTATATTCAACGACGCTGTCATCGGGCAGGATTTT